>CAIQPH010000176.1 GCA_903873655.1 uncultured Holophagaceae bacterium
AGTCGGGCCGCTCCTGGCCCGGCGGCTCCACGAAGTTGCCGATGACCTCGATGGTCCGCTCCACGCCGAAGGTACGGATCGTCTCCTGGCGCAGGTATTCGGAGACCGCCGTGACGCCATCGCTCTCCCGGATGGCCATCTTCACCATGGGCAGGTAGCTGGGGTCGCTGCCCACCACGGTGATGTCCGTGCCGTGGAGGGTGGTGACGACCTTCAGGCTGGGGATGGCCAGGCGCGCCAGCAGGGCCGCCATGGCATGGGGGATGGCGTAGTGGGCATGGATGATCTCCAGACCGTAGTGCTCAGCCACGTCCGCCATCTTCGAACCCAGGGCGATGGAATAGGGGGCGTCCTCGAAAAGGGGGTAAGGGCTGGCCCGGACCTCGTGGAAGGTAATCCGGTCTTCAAAGCCCACCAAACGGGGCGGCAGGCTGGTGCTGAGGACATGCACCTCGTGGCCGCGGGCCGCGAGGGCCTTGCCCACTTCAGTGGCCACGACGCCCGAACCGCCGAAAGTGCTGTAGCAAGAAATGCCGATGCGCATGGATTGGGTTCCCTCCCCGCTATGATGATCTGGTTCCCGGGATCCTGCCCATGCCTCTTCTCTTCGTCATCGCCTACCACGCCCTGACCCTGCTCAGCTGGCTGCTGATCGCCTCGGCCCTGATCTCCTGGTTCCCCATCGACCCCAGGAACCGCTGGGTCCGGCTGCTGCACGCCATCACCGATCCCGTCCTGCATCCCATCCGCGCCAGTGTCCCGCCCATCGGTGGCGTCAGCCTGGACATCTTCATCGCGTTGCTGCTGCTGTGGGGTGTCCAGCGAGTTCTAGCCCAGGCCATCAGCACCTGACTGGAGTCCGCATGAAATACACGCCCCTCGATATCCAGCGCCGGGAATTCGAAAAGGTCTTCCGCGGTCTCGAGGAATCCGAAGTGCGGACCTTCCTCCATGAAATCGCCGGGGAATGGGAGGAGCTGCTGGCGGAAAACCAGAAGCTGAAGGAGGAGATCCTCGACAGCCGGGAGCGCCTGCACCAGTACCAGGACCAGGACCGCATCTTCCGCGAGACGCTGCTCCAGGCCCAGCGCACCCGCGAAGATGTGCTGGATGGCGCCAACCGTGAGAAGGACCTGATCATCCGCGAAGCCCAGTTCAAGGCCGACGAGATCATTCGCGAGGCCCAGCAGCACGTCGTCGAAATGGAAGTCCACCTGCGCAGCCTCAAGATGGAGCGCCTGAAATTCCTGCGGGAACTGGAAGCCCTCCTGGACCGCACTCGCCGTCACCTGCAGGAGGAGGCGCCGGACATCTATCTGGCCGCGCCACCCACCCTCAACTTGGAGGGTCTGGACCTGAGCGCCCTGGACGAGCTGGATCCCAAACCGTACAGGTCTGACCGCAGTTAAGCGGCACGGCACCCATGGAGACCTGTTCCTCATGAACCTATCCAGAGTTCTGGTGGTACCAATCGGAATGACACTGCTCATGTCATGCCGTGCCCTGGAAGGCCAGTCGGACGAACTCATGACGGAGCCGCCTTCGAGCCTCGAGGTGTTGTCGAAGGCTGGTGAGGTGTACCGGAACCTGATGACCTATCGGGATGAGGGAGTCGCCGTCACGCATTTCGAGCGGACCATCACCCCTTTCACGATGGAACGCCGCTTCACCACTGCCTTCGCACGCTCGGGACAATTCCGGTTCGAGTTCACCGAGTCTGGGTTGGTCCCAGGATTGAAGCATTACGTGGTCTGGAAGCATGGCGAAGAAGTGAAGTCATGGTGGACCATCCGGCCAGAGGTGGAACGGCATGAGAACCTCGGTAGCGCGATTGCTGGAGCGACTGGTGTGTCTGGCGGCACGGCCTACACCATCCCCTCGGTCTTGATGCAAGAAGCCGCCTGGAAGGGGGGCACCTGGGTGTCTTCAGCCGGCAGCTATCGGATCGGGGATGGTGTTGAGAGGGGTATCGCCTGCTTCCGGATCCAGAGGCTCACCTCGACCCAGGCCAAAACCCATGGCGGCATCGAAACCCCTGCGAGCAAGGGGAAGGAAACCTACTGGGTTTCCAAGGATGCCTTTCTGCTGCTGAGGATCGACAGCGAAACGAACTTCGGTTCATTCCTGACAACCGGAAGCGTTCAGTATTTCCCGGCGATCAATTCACCCATCCCTGAAACGGCCTTCGAATTCGGTCACTGAACGGCCACGGAGCACCCATGTCCCAGGCAGTCATCCTCCACACCCTCCGCAGCCCCATCGGCAGGTTCCAAGGGGCGCTGGCGCCCCTGGCCGCCCCGGACCTGGCGGCGCAGGTCGTGAGGGCCCTGCTGGCCAGCGTGCCGGGCGCAGCGCCCACCGAGGCCATCTTCGGCAATGTGGTCGGCGCCGGGATCGGCCAGGCTCCCGCCCGTCAGGCGGCCCTCCGCGGTGGCCTGCCCGCCAGTGTCTCCGCCCTCACCATCAACAAAGTTTGCGGCAGCGGTCTCAAGGCCATCCAGTTGGCGGCCAATACCGTGCGCCTGGGTGATCACGAGGTGGTTCTGGCGGGCGGCATGGAGTCCATGTCGAACGCGCCCTACCTGCTGCCCAAGCTGCGGACCGGTGCCCGCATGGGCCATACCGAGGCCAAGGACGCCATGATCCTGGACGGCCTCTGGTGTGCCATGACCGACCAGCACATGGGCCACACCGGCGAGCTCGTAGCCGAGAAATACGGCATCGGCCGCGCGGTCCAGGATGCCTGGGCTGCCGAGAGCCATCGCAAGGCCCTGGCGGCCATGCGGTCTGGCGCCTTCCAGGCTGAGATCGTGCCCATCGCCGTGCCCGGCAAAAAGGGGGACCTGATCGTCAGCGAGGACGAGGGCCCCCGGGCCGACACCACCGTCGAATCACTGTCCAGACTGCGCCCGGCCTTCAAGCAGGACGGCACGGTCACCGCTGGCAACGCTCCGAGCGTCAACGACGGAGCGGCCGCGGCTTTGGTCAGCACCGAGGCCTTTGCCCACGCCCACGGCCTGCCCATCCAGGCGCGCATCCTCGGCACGGCCACCGCGGGCGTTGCTCCGGAGTGGGTGCTCATGGCGCCTGTGGAGGCCATCCGCAAGCTGCTGATGCAGGTGGGCTGGACCGTGGGCGACGTGGACCTCTGGGAGATCAACGAGGCCTTCGCCGTGCAGCTGGTGGCCACCATGCAGGAACTGCAACTCCCGGCAGAGCGCATCAACGTCCACGGCGGCGCCGTGGCCCTGGGGCATCCCATCGGGGCCAGTGGCGCTCGCGTCATGACGACGCTTCTCCATGCGCTGACCCGCATGGATAGGCAGCGCGGCGTCGCCGCGCTGTGTCTCGGTGGCGGCAATGCCATCGCCATGGCGGTAGAAAGGGTGTGATCCTGCGGCGTAGCCGCCCTGCACAGAAAAGGCCAGGAGAACCGGGCCTTTTCTGTGCAGTTGTGCTGTCCTCAGAAGGCGTAACGAAGTCCTGCCGCGACGACATTCGCGCTCATCGTGTAATTGCCGTTGAGGTTCCCGCGCGTGAAATTGGGATCCGGATTGGGATTCTGAGGTGTTGGGATGCCGGTCGTCGTCAGCTCGATGACGGAATCCTTCACCCAGATGTGGGTATAGCCGAAGTCCAGGGTGAGCGCCTTGGAAAAGGCATAGCTGGCACCAATAGAGGCCCAGGTCCGATCCCCGTCGGGAATGCGGGGGGTGCGGTAGCCATCTGGGACGGCCCCCTGCTCTAAGGCGAGGCCGGCACGGAGCGTCAGGGCCGGGCTCAGCTTCCAGGTGCCACCCAGAGAGTAGAACATGGTGTCGCGCCAGTGCTCTTCCGTGATGACGTCCGTAACCTGGGGCGCCACGTTGTCGGACAGCTTCGCGTCCAGGACCTTGAACCGGGACCAGGTGGTCTGGCTGACCTCACCCTGGAGGGAGAAGGTGCTGCTCACCTTGTAGTCAAAGCCGAAGGAGATATCGGCGGGGAGGTTCAACTCGGCCGAACCACCGCCATCCTTGAAGCCCATGGCCTGAAAACCGGCCAGTGCGGGAGCGGGCGTGTTTCCAGGGTATTGGAAGGCGATCTTGCCCTTCAGGGTCATGTCCATGGCGCCGTGGTAGGCGAGGCCCAAGCGCAGGTCATCCGTCGGCTGGAAAGTGACGCCAGCCTTGAACCCGTAGGCCCAGGTGCTGCCCGTGAGCTTGGCGCTGCCGTCGAGGGTGCCTGGAATCGTGTTGGGGAACCCGATCAGACCGAAGTCCACCGCATTGGTCAGGGTGGCATCCGCGTAGCGGGCCACGAAGGTGACGCCCACGGACCACTCCTTGTTGATCCGGTAGGCCAGGCTGGGCGCGACATCGATGATCATCAGGTCCGTCTTCAGGGCGTGGTAGCGGCCCACGTAGTTGCTGTCGTACTCGGTCACGAACCCGAAGGGCGCATTGATGGAGAGCCCCAGCTTCAGATCGTCGCTGAAGCTGTACATCCCATAGACGTTGGGGGCGGCCTTGGCCACTGCGGAGTTTCCATAGGAAGCGGGAGAATTGGGAGAGATAGGCAAATAGGATTGGTTGAACGCACCAAAATAAGCATTGCGAGTGCCGGTGGCATCGCTCATCTCGGCCTTGGCGGCGATCAGGGTACCGCCCATGACAAACTGCATGCCCGAGTACTGGGTCAGGCCAGCCGGGTTGAAGAACATGGTGCTGATGTCGTTGCCCCCGGCGCTGACGCCGGCGAAGGCGTTGCCCTCGGAGCTGGCGCTCTGCTCTTTGAGCTGGAAGCCCGAGGCCTGGGCCATGGGCGCGACGGCCCCGGCGGCGACCAGGGCAAGGGCGGTGAGAGTGAGGCGTGAACGGTGGCTCATAGGGGCATGACTCCTGACCCAGTTTCCCGGGATGAGTGGCTGTCTCCAGCCGAATACGATAGGGATGATGGACCACGATACCAAATCAGAGCGGTCCTGCAACCACTCTTCAAAGGGGCGGATTGGCTGCAACAATACATGATCTAACCGTCACCAATCACTCGCGACCCCAGGGACTCCCGCAGGCTTTGGCCATTCCACAGTTCCTGGACCAGGGCCGAACCGATGACGGGAGTCGCCCCCATACCTCGAATCAAGGCCAGGCTGCGAGGATCGGAGAGGCCGAAGCCAACGGCCAGCGGGCGCTCCGTCAGGGCCTTCAGCTCCGCCACCCGACGGGCGACGGGGACCAGGTCCGTGTCCTGCCCGGTTCCGGTGACGCCCAGGCGGGCCACCACATAGGCGAAGCGCTGGGCGAAGGGGGCCGGAGGCCCCGGATCCGGGCGCTTCGCCAGGAGCACCGCAGCCCGGTCCAGGGTGGTGGTGGGTGCGAGCAGGGGCACCATGGGGTAGCCCGCGTCCCGCAGCTCCGCCTCGAATCCCGGCTCCTCCCCGAAGGGCAGGTCCACCACCAGCAGAGCCTTGATGGGTGTGGGCGCAAGGAGCCGGCGTAATTCACCGGCGCCGATCTGGAACAGCGGGTTGAGGTAGGTGAACAGGATGACGTCAGGACTGTCCACCAGTCCGGCAAGCGATTCCAGCACGCGTCGGGGCGTCGCGCCCCGGGCGATGGCGCGGTGGGCAGCCGCCTGGAGCACCGGACCATCCGCGATGGGGTCCGAGTGGGGCAGCCCCAGTTCGATGGCCTCGAGGCCGAGGGCCTTCGCCTCGGAGAGCATTTGCGGGAGCAGCTCAAGCGAGGGGTCGCCGGCCATGATGAAGGGCAATAGTGGGTTCATCAACAGGCCCTTTCTTGGAATCCGCAAAGAAAAGCGCTGGTCGCGGAAGACACGGAAGAAAACAGGAAGACACAGAAAAATACAGGGGCGTCCGCTCCCAAAGCACAGGCTGCATCCCGGGGGCGCCTGAGCCGCGCTTTCTGGGACGCGATCAAGGCGCCCCCGGGGATCACTTCCGGCTTGGCCTGAAGCCGCCTTCGGCGGGCCCGCGCGGCGAGGACCACGGCACCTTCCGTGTCCTCTGTGGAATTCCGTGTCTTCCGTGACCAGCCAAGCCTTGAAAGCTCGCAGGCATTTCGTCGAAACCTGTCTATGGGGAAATGTGTGGCTAACAAGCTAGATCCCGAGACGCGACTGGTAAGTAGACAGGTCCTTGTCGCCGCGGCCGCTGAGACCCAGCAGGACCGTGGCCACGCCTTCGGCGGCGAGGGCCGGGAGCAGGGCCAGGGCATGGCTGCTTTCGAGGGCGGGCAGGATACCTTCGGTCTCGCAGAGCCTTCTCGCGCCGATGAGGGCTTCCTCGTCGGAGGCACGGCGCACCTCGACCTTGCCATCCAGCGCCAGGGCCGCCAGCTCCGGGCCGAGGGCCGGATAGTCCAGGCCGGCGCTGATGCTCGCTGTTTCCGCGGTGTGCCCGTGTTCGTCCTGGAGCAGCAGGGTCTTGCAGCCATGCAGCACGCCCATGCGGCCCCCGTCGAGGCGCGCCGCATGCTCGCCGAGAGCCGTGCCGTGGCCTCCAGCCTCGACCGCCACCCGGCGCAGGTCATCGCCCACGAAGGGGAGCAGCAGGCCCAGGCCATTGCTGCCCCCACCCGCGCAGGCGAGCACCACTTCCGGCAGCCTGCCGGACTGCTCCAGCACCTGGGCCCGGGCCTCTTCGCCGATGACCATCTGGAAGCTGCGCACCAGGGTCGGAAAGGGGTGGGGTCCCAGGGCGGAGCCCAGGATGTAGTGGGCCTTGTCGCAGCGCCCGGCCCAGGCCCGGAGTGCTTCGTTCACGGCCTCCTTGAGGGTCCCCTGCCCTGCTTCGACCGGCACGACCCGGGTGCCGAAGAGCCGCATGCGCGCCACGTTCGGCGCCTGCCGGGCCATGTCGGTGACCCCCATGTAGACCGTGCAGGCCAGACCCAGCCGCGCGCAGGCGGACGCGGTGGCCACGCCGTGCTGGCCCGCGCCGGTTTCCGCGATGATCTCGGTCTTGCCCATGCGCCGGGCGAGGATCGCCTGGGCCAGGGCGTTGTTGATCTTGTGGGCGCCGGTGTGGGTGAGGGCCTCCCGCTTGAGGTAGAGGGCCTTCAGACCCACCAGCGCGGCCAGGCGGGGCGCCGGCGTGAGGGGCGTGGGCCGCCCCACGAAGTTCCGCAGCTCGCCCTTCAGCTCATCGAGGAAGGCGGGGTCCTCCAGAGCGGCGCGGAAGGCCGCTTCCAGGTCGAGGAGCGGCTGCATGAGGGTCTCAGGCGCGTAGCAGCCACCGAGGGACTGGGCGCCGAAACGCGAAGGCAGGGTGAAGGTCTCGATCATGCGAGCTCCAATGCGTGGGCCGTGCGGATGAACGCGGAGACTTTGGCAAGGTCCTTCCGCCCTGGCGAGGCTTCCAATCGGCTGGCCGCATCCACGCCGCGGCAGTGGGCCCGCAGCGCAGGTGAAAGGGCATGCTGCCGGTCCCGCAGATTCGCGGCATCCAGGCCACCCGCCAGCAGGAAATCACCGGGCGGAGGGTAGGCCATGGGGTGCCCCTGCCCTGATCCGCCTGCCACGCCCGTGGTGGCGGCACTGGTCTCCCAGACATAGAGGTCCGCGGCTATGGGAAGCTGGCCCGCTTCATCGGCCCAGGGCAGCAGCACAAAGAACCCGGCCTCGCGCAGCAAGCGGATGCCGGCTTGCCGCGTGGCCGCGGGAAGATAGGGCTGCACCCGCCGGAACCCGAATCGCTGCGCCATGGCAAGGATGTCCTCAGTCTGCTCGGCCACCTGGACCAGCACGGCCGAGTCCAGGAAGGGGGTGGCCACGCTCAGGTCCGCGCAGTGCCTCGGACTGGGCGGATGCATCACGAAGCCGAGCAGGTCCGCGCCCGACGAAGCCGCAAAGGCTGCGTCCTCCGCCAGCACCAGGCCGCAGACCTTGGCCAGGGGTCTCACGGAGCCACCGCCCGCAAGCCAACCAGGATGCGCCGGAGGAAGTCACGGGGGTCTGGGCTGCGCATGAGGGCCTCGCCAATGAGGACCGCATCGAAGCCACTACGCAGGGCCATCCGGGCATCCTCGGGCGTGGCCAGGCCGGATTCGCGGATGAGCACGGCTTCCGGAAAGGCCTGCCGGAGGGGGGCGGCGGTGGGCTCCCCAAGGTTGAAGGTCGCCAGGTCCCTCGCGTTGATGCCCACCAGGAGGGCCCCCGCCGCCTGGGCGAAGCCGACTTCGGTCAGGTTGTGCAATTCCACCAGGGGCTCAAGGCCCCGGGCGCGGGCGGCTGCGGCGAAGGCAGCCGTGTGCTGCTTGAGGACCCGGGCGATGAGGAGCACGGCTTCCGCCCCGACGGCCTCGGCTTCAGCCAGCTGGTTCTCCGCGATCACGAAGCCCTTATAGAGCTTCGGCACGCCCAGGTTTGCAGCGCTCCGGAGGTGTTCCAGCGACCCCTTGAAATAGGTGGGTTCCGCCAGGATGGAGAAGGCCGAAGCTCCCCCCTCCTGGTAGGCCTGCAGCTGGGCCAGGAGCGGGGTTCCCTTGGCGAAAGGTCCAAGCGAAGGCGAGGCCTGTTTGTATTCGGCGATCACCGCCCCGCCCCGCGCGGCGGCATCCCGGCGAAGGGCCGCTTCGAAGGGGCCGGGAACAGCCAGCGGAGCATGCGAAGGCGGCGGGGCGGCGGGCAGCTTGGCGCTGCGGGCCAACTCGGAGACCAGCACCCGCTGGAGATGCGAGCTGGCTGGAAGCCCGGTTCCCTGGACCAGGGAGGCCGGATCGGGCAGCTGATTCATGACCGGACCTCGGAGGGGGGTACAAAAGGCAGGCTGAAGCCCTGGTCGATGCGGGCTCGGGCCTCCTTCAGGAAACCCCCGATCTGCTCCACTCCGGCGTCCCTGTGCAGCAGCAACCCGAGTGCTGCCTGCAGGGCCACGGCATCGGCCACCGCAGGGCGGAAATCCGCGTGGGCGGCGCCGCCGAACAGGCCCCGGGCCACGGTCAGGGCCTCGGCCCGATCCGCCACCTGAAGCGCGTGGCGTGGCGGCGGGACGAACCCCAGCTCCCGGGGTACCAGGACATGGGGCCGGGCCACCTGCCCATCCGCCACGCCCACCACGGTGGTAGGTCCTTCGATGGAGGCCTCGTCGAGCCCCTTCCCTTCGGCGTCCTTGCCGTGGATCACGAAGGCGCGCCGCAGGGTCGGCCGTCGCGCCAGGGCCCCGGCCATGGGCGCGAGCAGGTCCTCCCGCGCCACGCCCAGCACCTGCAGAGGCGGGTGGCCCGGGTTCAGGAGCGGACCCAGGAGGTTGAAGATCGTGGGGATGCCCAGGCGCTTCCGGATCTCCCGCAGGCGACCCAGCAGCGGATGGAAGGCCGGCGCGAAGAGGAAGGCGAAGTGCCGCTCCTCGAGATCCCTGGCCAGGTCAGAAGTGGCGCGGGTGAGGTCATAGCCCAGGGCCTCCATCAGGTCGGCACTGCCGCAGACGCTGGTGGCGGCCCGGTTGCCGTGCTTGACCACGGGCACGCCGAACTGGGCCAGGAGCAGGGCCGACAGGGTGCTGAGGTTGGCGGTGGAGGCGCCATCCCCGCCCGTGCCGACCACGTCCAGGGCACCGGCGGGCACCGCTGGAAACGGCATGGCCACTGCGGCCAGGGCATCGGCGAAGGCCGCCAGTTCATGGGCCTCCGGCACGCGCTGGGCCAGCAGGGCCAGACAGGCCCCCACCAGGAGTGCGTCCGTGTCCTGGTCGATGAAGATGCGCATCAGCTCAGAGGCGGTGGCCTCCGGCAGTGGGCGGCTGGGGTTGTGGGTCGTCAGCAGAGTCATGGGTGACCTCCCGTGGCCAATCTGAGGAAGTTGGCAAGGATCGCCGGACCGTCCGGCGTGAGGATGCTTTCGGGGTGGAACTGCACGCCCCAGCGGGGCAGCAGGCGATGCTCCATCGCCATGATCTCGCCACCGGGGCTGCGGCCCGTGACGCGCCAGCAGGCGGGCAGCGAGGCGGGCTCCGCGATGAGGCTGTGGTAGCGCCCCACGGGCAGGCCGTTGGGCAGGCCCAGGAACAGGCCCGTGCCGTCATGCGCCAGGGGCGTGGCCTCGCCGTGCAGGGGCTCAGTGGCGCGGATGACCCGGCCGCCCGTGGCCGCCGCGAGGGCCTGGTGGCCCAGGCAGACACCCAGCAGGGGGACGGCCCAGTCCGAGGCGCCGAGAGCCATATGGGCGGGACTCTCCGTGGGATGGCCGGGCCCCGGCGATAGCACCACCGCCTGGGGCTGGAGGGCCTTCGCCTCTTCGACCGTGATGACGTCGTGGCGGATGACCCGCACCTCCGCACCCAGGGTCTCGAAAGCCTGCACCAGGTTGTAGGTGAAGGAGTCCAGGGCATCGATGAGGAGGATCATTCCATCCTCCGCTCGGGAGCCGATGCCCTCTCCCTCCTATCGCGGCGCTCCTGCGCGCCGCTCCTGGGCGCTTGGGCTGCGCCCTGCTCGCGCAGAGTCGGGACGTCGATGAGCAGGATCAACGGGCACCTCCTTCCAGCTTCACGCCCAGGGCCTGGGCGATGGCGCCGAGCTTGTGCAGGGTCTCGAAGTACTCGGCCTCGGGACGGGAGGCCCGCACGACACCTGCGCCCGCCTGGATGTAGGCGGCGCCGCCGGAGTAGACCGCCGTGCGCAGGATAAGCGCCGTGTCCAGCACGCCGTCGGCACCCAGCCGGAGCAGCACGCCGCCGTAGGGACCGCGGACCTCGCCTTCGAGTTCGGCGATGCGCTGGCAGGCGCGGAGTTTGGGGGCGCCACTGACGGTGCCGGCGGGGAAGGCCGCCTCCAGCACATCGAGGGCATCCAGGCCTGGCTTCAAATGCGCCTTGACCGTGGTGGTCAGGTGCAGGACGTGGCTGGTGCGCTGCAGGGCCAGGGGCAGCTCCACGCGCACGCCGCCGGGCACGGCCACACGGCCCAGGTCGTTGCGGGCCAGGTCCACCAGCATCTGGTGCTCGGCGAGTTCCTTGGGATCCCGCTTCAGGGCCTCGAACCGCGCCGCGTCCTCCTCGGCATTCGCCCCCCTCGGCACGGTGCCCGCGATGGGCAGGGTCTCCGCCTCGCCCTCCTGCACCCGCACCAGCATCTCCGGGGAGGCCCCCACCAGGGAGAAATCGCCCCATTCGAGGAGGTAGCCGTAGGGGCTTGGGTTCAGGCGGCGCAGGCGGCGGTAGGCCTCCAGCGGCGGGGGTGGATCCCCGATGCGGAAGCGCTGGCTGGGCACCAGCTGGTAGATGTCGCCGTCGAGGATGAGTTCCTGGGCCGTGGCCACGGCTTGCTCGTAGGCCTGCCGTGACATCAGAGGCTGGGCCGAGGGCTGGGCGTGGCCGGGGCCGGGATCCTTCGCGCCTTCAAGCAGGCACGCGCGGAGGGCGGCCAGCCGGACGCACCCGGCAGCGGGATCGACATCCAGCGTCTGCAACTCGGCCACCTGGTGCAGGTGGTCGAAGACGAGGGCGGTGTCGAACCGGCGCACCCACAGTCCCGGGAGACCGAGGCTGTTCCGCTCGGGCAGCGCCAGGCTGGGTTCCATGGCGCCCATGGCCTCGAAGCCCAGGTAGCCGGCGCAACCGACGCCGATCGGGAGAACCTCGCGCAGAGGCGGCAGCCCGGAGTTCGGGTCATGGAGGACCTCGGCCGGAGGCGCCCCGGCCAGGTCGCGGACCGCTTGCACCCAGCCTGTGGCGGGCGCCTCCAGGCGGCACTCGGTGGACCCTTCGAGCAGGACGAAGCTGTGCCGCCCCACGCGTTCCCCCTGGTCGCAGGATTCCAGGAGCAGGCTGGCGCCCGCGGGCCGGAGGGCGAGGTAGGCGGCGAGGGGCGTCAGAAGGTCCGCGGGCAGCGGGTGTCGGATCAGATGCCTGGCTGGCTGGGGCATGGGTTCATTCCACAACAAAAAAGCCCGACCTTGGGGTCGGGCTCGGAGGGTCCGGAATGGCGTGGGCCGCTAGGCCTCGCACAGGGAGCCGTCCAAGCCCGTACGCCACCACCAAGCCTCGGAGGAGAGGCCCTGGCAGGGGTTCAGGAAGGACAACGTCATGAGACCGATGAAACCCCAGGCGCCCGCGTCCTGTCAAGTGTGGTTTGATGGGGGTGCCATGGAACGCCCCACCACCATCCACTCTGAGGAAGACTTGGCCCCGAGGGCGCCCTGGTCTTTTCTGGTTCCTGCGCTCCCGGGCGGGTTCACCCGTTGGGGTTGGGGCCTCATGGCCGGCTGGCTGCTCGCCTTCCTGGGGCCGGCCCTGGGTTGGGCGGGTCACCTCCGGAGAACGGCGGGCTGGAGCGCCCTCCTCAACCACTCGGGCGAAAGCCTCAGTGCGAGGGATGTCTGGGAACTGTGGGAAAACGGTGGCCTCGGCCATCGCCTGACCAACTCCCCCACGGTGCACCTCTTCGGCCTCGGCATGGTCCTCGTGCTCTGGTGCGGTTGGCACCTGCAGGCTGCGCGCGCCGGGGTGAAGGCCCGCCTGGGACCCTGGCTGCTCGGCGCCCTGGATACGCTCCTGATCGGGGTCCTGCCCATGGGGGTCCTCGCCTGGCTCGCGGATTCGGTGCTGGCCCGACTGGGCGGTTCCGGGCTCGACGCCCTTGGCTGGCTCGCCTTCTTCGGGCGCCCCCTGGTCTGGATGGCTCTGATTGCGGCCTTGAATCTCCAGTGGTGGCTCTGCCGTCTGGGGCGGGCGGCAGGTCCCTCCCGCGCCTATGGCACCCACCTCGGGGACTGCTTCATGGCCCTCTGGTCCCACCCGATCCAGTGGGGATCCCTTTCAATGGGCGGGGCCGCCCTCCGGTCCCTGCTCCCCCTCCTGGTGCTAATGCTGGCCTGGAGGATGGGCGGCGGTACCACCTTCCGGGTCTGGCTGTTCCTGCTGCTCTTGTTGATCGTCACCGCAGTCAATGGATGGCTGCTGGGCTGGCTGCTCCGGGCCACGGCCCTGTTCTGGCGCCACGATGCCCTCGTACGGGAAGTCAGCGCCACCCTGGAGGACTCCGTTCGTGAAGCTCAAGCCGACTAGTGTTCTGCTCATTTCCGCCTTGCTTTGCCTTCACTTGGCGGCACAGTCGCCAAGCCAGAAGGCCGAAGTCATCCCCATCTCCGCCGCCATCGCCGAGGATGCGGAAATCCAGAAGGTCATCGCCCCCTTCGCCGCGGAGATCAAGGCCAGCTTCGACCTGCCCCTGGTACAGGCGCCCCAGGGCCTGTACCGCGGGCGCCGGGGGGAGGAAAACCTCCTGGGCTACTGGGTCTCGGATGTGATGCAGAAGGCCGCCGAGGGCGCAATCGGAAGCCCCGTGCGCTTTGCCATCACCAATGCCGGTGGGCTGCGGTCGAACCTGCGCCAGGGGCAGCTGAAGGTGGCCGACATCTTCGAGCTGATGCCTTTCGAGAACGAGCTCCTGGTCATCGAGCTCACGGGGGCCGAGGTCATCCAGGTGGTGAAGGAGAGCATCGTCCGGCGCGGCGGGGAACCCTGCTCCGGGGTGAAAGCGGTGGTCGGGGGCTCGCCCGAGGCGGCGACGTTCCGGATCACTTGGGCGGATGGGAGTCCCATCGACCTCGAAGCCACGGTCAAGGTGGCCACCACCGACTATCTCTATGGCGGAGGCGATTCCATCCCTGCTTTGAGGAAGGGACGCAAGCCCTTCACCACGGGCCTGACCCTGCGCCAGATCCTGCTCGACGAGTGCAGCCGCCTGGCGAAGGAGAAGCAGGACCTGCTGGCCCCCGCTCCGGGCCGCTGCACCATCCCGGTTCCGATCCAGGAAGCCATCCGTGACCGGAAATTCAAGTTCTAGGAGTCTGGGATGAAACGTCGTGACTTCATTGCCGCTCTGGGCACCGCCGCGGTCGCCTCGCACCTCCCTTTGTGGGGGGCGCCCGAAGCTCCCTCCTCGGGCCGTATCACCCTGCTCCACACCAACGACACCCACTCCCACATCGAGCCGTTCGGACCGGGCAATGGCCCCATCAGCGGCCTGGGCGGGGTCGCCCGGCGAGCCACGCTGGTGCGGCAGTTGCGGCAGCAGCTGGGCTCGTTGCTGTTGCTGGATGCCGGGGACACCTTTCAGGGCACGCCCTACTTCAACCGCTACAAGGGGCGCCTCGACTACCAACTCATGCGCATGCTCGGCTATGACGCCGGCACGCTGGGCAATCACGACTTCGACAATGGCGTGGGTCCCCTGGTCGAGGCCATGGAAGCCATGGAGGAGCTCAAGCACTCCAATCCGCCCCTTGCCTTCGTGAACTGCAACTTCGACTTCCGGGGCGCCCCGGCGCTGGGCGGACGGGTCCGCCCCTACCTGATCCGGAACTTCCCGGGCCTCCGGGTGGGCATCACCGGGGTCGGGGTGGATTTCACCGGACTGGTGGCCCCGAAGAACCACGAGGGGGTCATCTGGAAGGATCCCTATGCCAGCCTGGGGCCCGTCGTGGCGCGCCTCCGGGAGGTGGACAAGGTCGATCTGGTGGTGGTGCTTTCCCATCTTGGCTATGACATGAAGGGGTTCGCGCCGGACGATCTGCAGTTGCCGGGCCGGGTGCCAGGCATCGACGCCATCATCGGCGGCCACAGCCACACTTTCCTCAATGCCCCCACCCGGGTGCCCCAGGCGAAGGGCGAGACCCTGATCTTCCAGGTGGGTTATGGCGGGGTGAACCTGGGGCGCCTGGATTTCGCCATCGCTCGCGGGACCCTCAAGTCGGCCTCAGGTGCCTCCCTGCCGGTCTTGGGCGCGTGACCTAAGTCCCAACCTGCCACGGTCCTTCGGGTAAGCGCTTGAAGCGTTGCTTACCTCGTGGGAATCTACCTTTTCACCTATCGAAGGGCACGTTGTGTCCGCCGGTCACCCAGCGCTTGGCAACGCTTAAATCCATAAGGAGACCTCATGACCCCGCATACGATCATCTGGACCGAGATCGACGAGGGCCCGGCCCTGGCCACGTATTCCCTCCTGCCCATCATCCAGGCCTTCACCAACGGGACCGGCGTGGCGGTGGAAACCCGCGACATCTCGCTGGCCGGCCGCATCCTGGCCAACTTCCCCGACAACCTCACCGAGCAGCAGCGGATCCCCGATTTCCTGACCCAGCTGGGGGACCTCGCCCAAACGCCGGAAGCCAACATCATCAAGCTGCCCAACATCAGCGCCTCGATCCCCCAGCTGATCGCCGCCATCAAGGAACTGCAGTCCCAGGGCTTCGACCTCCCGGACTACCCGGAACAGCCCAAGAACGAGGCTGAGAAGGCCCTTCAGGCCCGCTTCGCCAAGGTCCTCGGCAGCGCCGTCAACCCGGTGCTCCGCGAAGGGAACTCAGACCGCCGCGCCCCCCTCTCCGTGAAGAACTATGCCAAGAAGCACCCCCACAAGATGGGTGCCTGGAGTCATGAATCGAAGTCCCGGGTGGCCCACATGACCGGCGGTGACTTCTACGGCAGCGAGACCTCCGCCACGGTCACCAAGGCCACCAGCGTCCGGATCGAGTTCGTGGGCGAGGACGGCGCCGTCATGGTCCTCAAGGAGAAGACCCCCCTGCTGGACGGTGAAGTCATCGATTCCTCGGTGATGAATGTCAAAGCCCTGCGGGCCTTCTACGCTGCCCAGATCGAGGCGGCCAGGAAGGAAGGCCTGCTGCTGTCGCTGCACCTCAAGGCCACCATGATGAAGATCTCCGATCCCATCATGTTCGGCCATGCGGTTTCCGTCTTCTACAAGGACGTGTTCGCCAAGCACGCCGCCGTGATCAAGGTGCTCGGCGTGAACCTGAACAACGGCCTGGGCGACCTGCTGGCGAAGATCAAGCAATTGCCGGAAGCAGAGCGAGCGCAGATCGAGGCCGACATCCAGGCCGTCTACCAGACGCACCCCGCCCTGGCGATGGTGGATTCCGACAAGGGCATCACGAACCTGCACGTGCCCAACGACATCATCGTCGATGCTTCCATGCCCGTCGTCGTCCGTGATTCCGGGAAGATGTGGGGCGCGGACGGCAAGCTCCACGACACCCTCGCCATGATCCCGGACCGCTGCTACGCGACGATCTATAAGACCATCATCGAGGACTGCCAGAAGCACGGCCATTTCGACCCCGCCACCATCGGCAGTGTGCCCAACGTCGGCCTCATGGCGCAGAAGGCCGAGGAATACGGCAGCCACGATAAGACCTTCGTGGCGCCTGCTGAGGGGACGATCCGGGTGGTGGACGCCTCTGGTGTGATCCAACTTCATCAGAAGGTCGAGTCCGGAGACATCTTCCGGATGTGCCAGGCCAAGGACGCCCCGATCCAGGATTGGGTCAAGCTGGCCGTCTCCCGCGCCCGGATCACCGGCGCCCCCGCCATCTTCTGGCTTGACCAGCACCGGGCCCACGATGCCCAGATCATCGCCAAGGTGCAGACCTATCTGAAGCACCATGACACCAGTGGCCTGGACATCCGGATCCTCACGCCGGTGGAGGCCATGAAGGTCTCCTGCGAGCGCATCCGCGCGGGCAAGGACACCATCTCCGTCACCGGCAACGTGCTGCGCGACTACCTGACCGACCTGTTCCCCATCATCGAACTGGGCACCAGCGCCAAGATGCTCTCCGTCGTGCCCCTGCTGGGCGGCGGTGGCCTGTTCGAGACCGGCGCCGGCGGCTCGGCGCCCAAGCACGTCCAGCAGTTCCAGAAGGAGGGCTACCTGCGCTGGGATTCCCTCGGCGAGTTCTCCGCCTTCGCCGCCTCCCTGGAGCACGTCGCCAACACCTTCAAGAACGGCAAGGTCGCGGTCATGGCCGAAACCCTGGATCAGGCGATCGCCAAGTTCCTCGACAACGACAAGTCCCCCGCCCGCAAGGTTGGCCAGATCGACAACCGGGGCAGCCACTTCTACCTGGCTTACTACTGGGCTGAGGCCCTGGCTGCCCAGACCAAGGACCAGGAACTTCAGGCTCGGTTCACCGAGATCGCGGGACAGCTCGCCGCCAACGAGGCGAAGATCAACGCCGAGCTCATCGGCGCCCAGGGCAAGCCCGTGGACATGGGCGGCTACTACCACCCGGACAAGGCCAAGACCGGCGCGGCCATGCGGCCAAGCCCGACCTTGAATGCAATCATTGAGGGGTTGAAGTAGCTCTGTTGCTGGTGCTCCGGGACTGCGTCCCGGAGTGAGAAGAGGCCCGCATTCGCGGGCCTCTTCTATTGAATTGAAGGCTCAGATTCCACGGGGCGAAGCCCCGTCTCACGGAATTCGGCGCAGCCGAATTCTGCAAGTCAGAACAGTCCGACGATTTTTCCACTCTCAAGATCGACATCCACATCGTAGAACCCGGGCCGGGTGGGCAGGCCTGGCATGGTGGCCATCTTCCCGAGCAGCGGGTAGAGGAATCCGGCGCCCACGCTTGCCCGGATGTCCCGCACGGGGATGCGGAAGCCGGTCGGAACCCCCTTGAGCGTCG
>CAIQPH010000177.1 GCA_903873655.1 uncultured Holophagaceae bacterium
ACCAGCGCGAGACCGGCGTGATCTGCATCTACGTCGCCATCGGCCAGAAGCGCTCCACCATCGCCCAGGTGGTGAAGACCCTGGAAGAGTACGACGCCATGAAGCACACCATCGTGGTGGCGGCGTCCGCCTCCGAGGCCGCCCCGCTGCTCTTCCTCGCCCCCATGACCGGCGCGGCCATGGGTGAGTACTTCATGTGGCACGGCAAGGACGGGAAGCCCAGCAACAAGGACAACCCCGGCGGCCATGTCCTCTGCATCTACGACGATCTCTCCAAGCAGGCCGTGGCCTACCGCGAGATCTCCCTGCTGGTGCGCCGTCCTCCCGGACGCGAGGCCTACCCTGGCGACGTGTTCTACCTGCACAGCCGCCTGCTGGAACGCGCTTGCAAGCTCAGCGATGAGCGTGGCGCTGGTTCCATGACTGCCCTGCCCATCATCGAGACCCAGGCCGGTGACGTGTCCGCTTACATCCCGACCAACGTCATTTCCATCACCGATGGCCAGATCTTCCTGGAAGGCGACCTCTTCAACGCGGGTGTCCGTCCCGCGGTGAACGTGGGCATCTCCGTGAGCCGCGTCGGCGGTTCCGCCCAGGTGAAGGCCATGAAGTCTGTGGCCGGCACCATCAAGCTCGACCTCGCCCAGTACCGGGAGCTGGCGGCCTTCGCCCAGTTCGGTTCGGACCTGGACAAGGCCACCCTGGCCCAGCTGAACCGCGGCCAGCGCCTCGTCGAAATCCTGAAGCAGGGCCAGTACAGCCCCATGCCCGTCGAGAAGCAGGTGGTCAGTATCTGGGCGGCCACAAACGGCTACGTGGATGATTTGCCGGTGCCCCAGGTCCGCCGGTTCGAATCCGAATTCATGGCCTTCCTTGACGTGAACGCGCCTGAAGTGCTGCGTGGTATCCGCGAATCCAAGGTACTCAACGACGACGCCAAGGCCCAACTCAAGACGCAGATCGTGGCCTTCAAGGAGACCTTCGTGGCCGCCTTGAACCAGCCCGCGGGAGCCTAGTCCGATGGCCGGTCTCCATGAAGCCACACCGAGCGGACGGGTGGTGTACCGCCGTTCTTCGAAAACCCAGCGGGTTTTCGAAGTGGACATTCGCCGCCGCATCCGGTCGGTGAAGAACACCCAGCAGGTCACCAAGGCGATGAGCTTGCCTTACCGACCCCTCTCGGATTGGAGTAACTAGCCATGGCCGGCCTCCAAGACATCCGACGCCGCATCCGTTCAGTCAAGAACACCCAGCAGGTCACCAAGGCCATGAAGATGATCTCCGCGGTGAAGCTGCGGAAATCCCAGGAGCGCCTGGTGGCCCTGCGTCCCTACGCCAACAAGATGATGGAAGTCGTCCGCCGGGTCGTGGGCCGTATCAAGGGTGACGCCGAGATCCAGCCGGGCCCAACCGCCCAGTCCTTCCTTTCTCCCCGCGAAGAGAACCGGATCCGCGTAGTACTCGTGGCGTCGGACAAGGGTCTCTGTGGCGGTTTCAACGCCAATGTGCTCAAGGCCGCCACGGCTTTCGCAAACGACTGCCCAGCCGAGATCGCCCACCTGGACGTCGTCGGCAAGCGTGCGGCCGAGTGGGCCCGGAAGCGCGGGATCACGGCCGGCCATGAGTTCCTGAATGTTCCGCTGACGGGGCTCCAGAAGGTGGTAACCGAGATCTCGGAAGGCGCTGCGGCCCAGTACCAGGCCGGCGAGATCGATGCGCTCTATGTGATCTACAACTACTTCAACAGCCCCATGTCCCAGACCCCCACGGTGTTCCGGGTGTTCCCAATGGAAATGGCGCCTCGCCCCGAAGCCCGGGATGTTAACGAGGTCTCCCACCTGCTCGAACCGGATCCCAACGCGGTGCTGGAGACGCTGCTGCCCCGCTTCGTCGAGACGGAACTGCTCCGCAACCTGCTGGAAAGCAGTGCCTCCGAGCACGGCGCCCGTATGGCTGCCATGGACAAGGCCAGCAACAACGCTGGCGAGATGATCGCCAGGCTGACCCTGACCATGAACAAGATCCGCCAGGCCAGCATCACCAACCAGATCATCGAGATCGTCAGCGGCGCCAACGCCTGAACCCCCACGCTCACCACATTTGGCCCATTCCTTCGCCGAGGTTCCCCATGTCAAACACCCTTCAAGGCCGCGTGATCGCCATCGTCGGTCCCGCCGTGGACGTCGAGTTCGGCAGCCACCTGCCCTCGATCATGAACGCCCTGCTCACGGACATCACCAATGCCCAGGGCATCACCGCCTCGGTCACCTTGGAGGTGCAGCAGCACCTGGGCGAAAACCGCGTGCGCTGCGTGGCCATGCAGCCCACCGAGGGCATGGTCCGCGGCCAGATCGTGACCGATACCGGCCAGCCCATCAACGTGCCCGTGGGCCCCGAGACCCTGGGCCGCATCATCAACGTGGTGGGCCTGCCCGTGGACGAGCGCGGGCCCTTGAACCACAAGATGACCCTGCCCATCCACCGCGAGGCTCCCAAGTACGAAGACCTGAACACGTCCTCCGAGATGTTCGAGACGGGCATCAAGGTCATCGACCTGCTGGAACCCTACGCCAAGGGCGGCAAGACGGGCCTCTTCGGTGGCGCCGGCGTGGGCAAGACCGTGCTGATCATGGAACTCATCAACAACATCGCCAAGGGCCA
>CAIQPH010000178.1 GCA_903873655.1 uncultured Holophagaceae bacterium
AACCATGGGGCCCGGGGCCCGGATCCGGCGCAGGCGCTCGGCGATGCCCGCCGGGGTGTCCGCCACGATCTTCAGCAGCAGGGCATCCTCACCGGCGATGGTGTGGGCTTCCAGGATGTCCTGTTCGTCTTCGAGGGCCTTGATGAAGAGCTGCTCGATGATCTCGTTGTTGTCCTTGTAGCGGACGGCCACGAAGTCCACCGTGGGCTTGTTCACCGCGGCGGGGGCGACCCGGGCCGCGTAGCCGTTCAGGACGCCGTCCGCCTCCAACCGCTTCACCCGGTCGATGATCGTGGGCCGGCTCACGCCCAGGCGCTCCGCCAGCTCAGCGTGGCTCATGCGCCCCTCCCGCTGGAGCAGCGCCACCAGCCGGCGGTTCAGATCGTCTTCCATCAGCAGCTTCGCCATGCATGGCTCCGGACCAGAGGGGATTGAGTTCAATTGGACATGATGACAGCGGATCGGACAAGTCCGATGACACCCCGTCAAGGACCCCGAGACGCTAAACTGTCCGCGAGGTGGCCATGGACTTCGCGCGACCCTACACCGACCAGAGCTTCTTCCTCATCGCCGGGCCCTGTGTCATCGAAAGCCGGGACCATTCGCGTTTCATGGCGGCCAGCCTGCGGGACCTGGCGGAAGCCCGGGGTATCCCCTTCATCTTCAAGGCCAGCTTCGACAAGGCCAACCGCACCAGCGGCGACAGTCACCGCGGGCCGGGCATGGAGGAGGGCCTCGACATCCTGGCCGAGGTGCGCAGCCGCTACGGAGTGCCGGTGCTGACGGACGTGCATGAGAGCGACCAATGCGGTCCCGCCGCCCAGGCCGTAGACGTGCTGCAGATCCCCGCCTTCCTCTGCCGCCAGACGGACCTGCTGCTGGCCGCCGCCGCCACGGGCCGCACCGTGAACCTGAAGAAGGGCCAGTTCCTGGCGCCCTGGGACCTGAAGCACGGCGTGGAGAAGCTGCAGTCGATTGCCGGCCATGGCCCCGTCTGGGTCACCGAGCGAGGCTCCACCTTCGGCTACGGCAACCTGGTGGTGGATTTCCAGAGCTTCCCGAACCTGCGGAGGACCGGCTGCCCGGTGATCTTCGACGCCACCCACGCCGTGCAGAAACCCGGCGCGCTTGGTCACGCCACCGGCGGCGCCCGGGAGATGATCCCCGCCTTGGCGCGGGCCGCGGCCACCTGCGTGGATGGCTTCTTCTTCGAAGTGCACGACTGCCCGGAGAAGGCCCACAGCGATGGCCCCAATGCGATGAGGTTGGAGCAGTTCGGCGATCTGCTCGACCAGCTCCTGGTGCTCTGGCGCGCGGGGCGCGCCGCGGCCCTGCACGATCCCGCGGGCAAGTGATGGCCGGTGTGCTGAAAGCTGGCCGGGGCCTGGAACTGCGCCCGCTGAATCTGCGCGATGCCAAAGCGCTCTTCGCCCTCGTGGAGGCCAACCGGGAGCGCCTGCGGCGCTGGCTCCCATGGCCCGATGCCAACCGCTGCGTCCTGGATTCCCGGGCCTACATCCTTCGCGTGCGGGCCCATGCCCGCGCTGGCGTGGGCCAGTCCTTCGGCTTGTGCTGGAAGGGGGCGCTCGTGGGCATCGCGGGTTTTGTTTGGATCGACGTCGCCAACCGCAGCGCTGGCATCGGCTATTGGCTGGCCCAGGAGGCCGAAGGCCATGGCCTGATGACCGCCGCCGTGCAGGCGCTGCTCAAGCATGGTTTCCACTCCCTGAAGCTCAACCGCATCGAGATCCGCGCCGGCGTCCGCAATGGCCGCAGCCGCGCCATCCCCGAACGCCTCGGTTTCAGGCACGAGGGCACGCTCCGGCAGGCGGAATGCCTGGCCGTTCGCCGCGTGGACCACGCGGTGTACGGGCTGCTGGCTGAAGAGTGGCGAGCATCCCGCTGACTTCGCCCTAGTGGTGCCCGCCCGAAATACTCGTTACAAACGAATGTTGGTGGGCACCACGTGGCGGGGGCCTGGGGGCACGGCAGTGGCGCCAGAGGGGCTTTGCCCCGATGGAAGTGCACTCCGCCATCATCGCCACTGATTCACGTATTTCAAACGGGGTGCACTAGCCCAGCCCCGCTGCGTAGGTGAGGTTCAGCAGGGCCATGGCGCGAGTGACCTTCCCCACGCTGTTCCGGTTGGTATCGGTATAGGGGATGCCCCGGCGGTCCAGGGCTTCGTAGTCGAAGTTGCCGTCACCGCTGAGGTCGAAGCAGAGGGCCCCATCCTTGATCCAGTCGGTGTTGATCTGGTAGCCCGGCGCGGGCACAGCGCTGACGATGACATCGGCCATGCGGATGAAACCTTCGAGATGCTCCTTGTTTGTGTTCTGGTGGCAGAGGATTGGCGTGGCTTTGAGGTTGGCCACCATGGCCGTGAGTGGGCGCCCGATGCGCAGGCTGTCGTTGATCACGAGCACGGTCTTGCCCACGAGCCAGCCTTCCCCAAATCCCCGCTTCAGCGTCTTCACGATGGCCCGGGCCGTGCACGGCGTCATGCAGCGATGCTGGGTGCCGTCATCCATGCGCTTCCGGTACTTGTTCAGAAAGCCGATGTTGATGGCATGCAGGCCTTCGATGTCCTTGCCTGGATCCACCAGGTCCATGACTTCATCGTCCTTGATCTCCGCATAGCGCAGGGGGTAGAAGATGAACACGCCGTGGGTCTTCTCGTCCTGATTCAGCCGCGCCACCAGCTTCACCAGCTGCATGCCGTTCTCCACCCGCAGGTCCATTGCATTGATGCCCACGTCTTCGCAGTCCTTCATGAGCCAGTGCTGGTAGACGACGCTACCCTGATCCCCGCTGCCCAGGATCACAGCCAGTCCCGGCGAGAAGCCCAGCTTCTTCACGTTGGATCGTACCAACTCCAGGTAATGGCGGGCGGTTTCCTGGCAGTCGAGCTTTCCCGTGAGCGTCGTAGGCATGTCCCACCTCAGGTCCCAAGTTATTGAATCCTGCACCTCTCATCGGCCCGCGCCCCTCCTATCCTGATTTCATGAGTCCTGCGAAGCCCAGACCCGGTGAAATCCAAGCACGTCTCCGCGCCGCCTATCCAGATGCCCGCTGCGCCCTGGACCACATGGACCCCTTCCAGCTGGTGGTGGCCACCGTCCTGAGCGCCCAGTGCACGGATGCCCGGGTGAACCTCACCACGCCGGCGCTGTTCGCGCGCTACCCCGATGCGGCCAGTCTCGCCGAAGCCCGGCAGGACGAGGTGGAAGCGCTCGTCAGATCCACCGGCTTCTTTCGCAACAAGGCCAGGAACCTGATCGGTCTCGGGCAGGCACTGATGGCGCGCCACAGTGGCCATGTGCCCTCGGACCCCGCCGCCCTCGGCGCCCTTCCGGGCGTGGGCCAGAAGACCGCCAACGTGGTGCTCGCGAACGCCTTCGGCGTGCCCGCCCTGGCCGTGGACACGCACATCTTCCGCGTGGCCCGGCGCCTGGGGCTGTCCACAGCCACCACGCCCGAAAAGGTTGAGGCCGATCTCTGCCGGCGCTTCCCCCGGGAGGACTGGATCGGGCTGCACCACCAGCTCATCTTCCACGGCCGCCGCGTCTGCGATGCGCGCCGCCCCGAGTGCGCAAGCTGCCCCCTGCTGGACCTCTGCCCCACGGGATTGGGGGAGCTGGTGGACCCGCACTTGGGCGTGAGATTCACGCCTGCTCTAGAAGGCCAGCGACCTTCTGGAGTGAGGAAAAGCGACACGCCTGGTATGACTTTGACCATTGAGGCTTCAGCCTCGCTCGGGGGACGCCAGCGCCCCCCGAGCCCCCAACGCATCATCAGCCTGGTCCCCTCGGTCACAGAGCTGCTGGTCCAGTGGGGACTGGCGGCACACCTCGTGGGCCGCACGCGCTACTGCATCGAGCCGCGCTGGATCCGCACCACCATTCCCACCGTGGGCGGAACCAAGGATCCCGACCTTGGCCGCATCCGCGACCTGGCCCCGGATCTGGTGCTCCTGGAGCGGGACGAAAATCCAAAGGCGGTCGCGGACGCGCTGACGGCCATGGGCATCCCCTGGCTGGCGCTCGAGATCCACACCGTCAAGGATTGTGCCGTGGCTCTTCGCCGGCTCGGAGCGGTACTCGGCGTGCTCGAGACAGCCGAGGTGAGGGCCGCGGCCCTGGAACTCTCCCTGAAGGGCCGCCGACGTAAAGGCCCGCGCACCCTGGCCCTGATCTGGAGGGACCCCTGGATGTGCGCCGGCCCAGACACCTACCCCGGCGACCTCCTGCGCCAGACTGGCCTCACTCCGATTGGTCCGGCGCGCTATCCCACACTCACGGATTCGGAACTGGAGGCGCTGGCGCCCCAGCTCATCCTCCTGCCCTCGGAGCCCTTCCGCTTCAACCAGCGACATCAGGCCGGCCTGCAGAAACGCTTTCCGGATGCGGTCGTGCGGCTCGTGGACGGGCGGGCCCTCACCTGGTACTTGAGCCGCACGGAAGCGGGGCTTGAGTTGGCCCGGAGTCTTTCACCCTTCAGCCAGCAGACCTAGAAATTCACCACGGGTCAGTGGGTCGGACGGTCATCAATCCGGGACCTCGCGTATTGAGGTAATCTTGGGCGTTCGCCGTTGCCCTGGAGAACCCGATGCCCCTGCCCCTGCTCTGTCTGCTGACCGCCGTGCCCGCTCTGCAGACGCCGGTCCCGGTTGGTGATGCCCAGGCTGTGCTTGCCGCCGCCCGGGCCAAGGCCAAGTCCGTGATGGAGGCCCGCGCGGCCCACATCCAGGCCGGGAAGAACACCAAGGATTTCCGGGGTGACTGTTCCAAGGAACTGGCCGAACTGGAGGCCCGTCTCGCCACAGAAAACCGCCCCGATATCCGTCAAGCCCTGCTGGTGAGCAAGCTGTACCACCTGCAGTTGGCCAAGCTCAGCCCGTCGCCCCCCTTCCTCCAAACCCTGCGCAAGGAAGTGCCGCCCACTGCCCCCGCCTGGAGCCTGCAACCCAGCCTGCTCACGGGCCTCGCCGAGACCAACCCCGAGGGCTGGGATGACTACGTGGCCGAGGCCCGCACCAGACATCCGGACGAGGCCCTCCGTCGCTCCATGCTCTTTGCTCACTTTCTGGCGCAACTGGAGGCTGGCGACAAGCCTGGCTGGGAAGCTGCCTTCGAGGCCATCCGGACCCAGTTCCCCGGAAGCCCCCTTTACCAGAGGGCCCAGGCCTTCCTGGAGGCCGAGGCCAAGACCGGCGTCGGCCGTCCCGCCCCGGCCTTCAGCCTGCAGGCCCTTGGCGATGCGAAGACGACCTACACGCTCGACAACTTCAAGGGCCGCTACCTGCTGCTCGATTTCTGGGCCACCTGGTGCCCGCCCTGCCGCGCGGAGATGCCCAACATGCATGCGGCCTGGTCGAAGTTCAAAGCTGGGCCATTCGACATCCTGTCCCTCTCCTTCGACCGCAGGATCGAGCACATCGCGCCTTACCGCGCCCAGGCCGCCACGCCCATGCCCTGGAAGCATGCCTTCATC
Organism: uncultured Holophagaceae bacterium; assembly: GCA_903873655.1. Classification (GTDB taxonomy): domain Bacteria; phylum Acidobacteriota; class Holophagae; order Holophagales; family Holophagaceae; genus Geothrix. Next base: position 5,494 of record CAIQPH010000178.1, read on the forward strand.
GAGGGCGGCTTCCAGAACCCGCTCGCCGAGGCCTACGGCGTCAAGGGCATCCCCAAGCCCCTCCTGATCGGACCGGATGGGAAGATCGTGGCCAGCGGCGCGGAGCTGCGTGGCGAGAATCTCGTGAAGACCCTGGCGAAGTTCCTAGGCAAGTGAGCGCAGGGCTGAATTCGCTGCGCGAATTCAGTTAGGGCCCGCGCTCGTGGGCCCGCTCTACTTGCCTTCGAGCCAGGTCTTCATCGCCTCGGCTTTCTGGAAGCCCAAGATCCGGCGCAGTTCCCGGCCCTCGGCGTCCAGCAGGAGCACCGTCGGGTAGCTGCGGATCTGCAATTGCGCTGCCAGGTCCTTGCGGCGGGCGTCGGTGTCGATGCGGACGGCCACGGCATTCTGCGCGATCCACTGCTTCACGGACGCATCTGACCAGGTCTTTTCGTCCAGTTCCTTGCACTGGGCGCACCACTCCGCGTAGATGTCTACCAGCACGAGTTTGTGCTCCGCCTTGGCCTTGGCGAGGGCACCTTCGAGGTCCTGCTCCAGCCAGCCCTTCGGGGCCGGCTCGCCTTCGACGATTCGGCTTGAACCAGGCAATAGGGCTGCGTTGAACAGGACTTCACTGGCTCGAACCCAATGAAGAATTCCCAAGACCAGCAGCAGGATGCCGAACCCTTTCCTGAGCTGGGCCAAAAATCCATCAGCAGGTTCAAAAGCTCCAAACACCGCAGCGCCAATCAACTGAAGCAGCGCCATAAAAGCGAGCAGGAGCCATGGAGGCACGATCAGTCGAATACTCCAAACGGCAAAACCGAGTACCACCAGCCCCAGGATTCGTTTGAACCTGGTGAGCCATTCGCCACTCCTGGGCAAAGCCGCGCTGAAGGTGCCGACCACCATGAAAAGCAACCCCATACCGAGCGCGAAGACAAAAAGTTGGAGCGCCCCGGAGAAGACCTCACCCTGTTGGGCAATGCCCAGGAGTACCGTACCAATGACCGGCCCCACGCAGGGCGCCGACAGTGGCCCCAGCACCAGTCCCATAAGGAAGGCTCCGCCATAGCCCTTGCGATTTCCATCCCCTTGCAGCCTAGCCGCCAACCTGGGCGGCAGCGCGATTTCATAAGCGCCAAAGAGAGATAGCGCAAACGCCACGAAGAGGAGCGCCATGGGAATCAGAAAGGCGGGTTTTTGCGTCGCCGCGCCGAAGACCGCACCGCTCTTGGCGGCCACGACGCCAAGGGTGGTGTAGGTCACGGCCATCCCAATCACGAGCATGCACGAGAGTGCAAACCCCCTGGCCTTGCCACCACCTTTGGCGCCGATGATGGCCATGGTGATGGGAATCATCGGAAAGACGCAGGGCGTCAGCGAGGCACCCAGTCCCGCCAGGAAGACCAGCAGAAGGGACAGCAGGAGACTTGTGTGCGGCACGGGCGCAGACGTGGCTGTCTGCGCCAGGGAAACCGATGGAGTTGCGGGAGGCGCAGCCTCCGCCTTTGGCATCTCCTGGTCTTTTTCTATCGGCAAACCCGCAGGTTTTGCCGCCGGGATATCAG
>CAIQPH010000179.1 GCA_903873655.1 uncultured Holophagaceae bacterium
ATGGCAACCCCTCGCCCAGGACCGAGTCCACCAGCCAGGAGCGGCCCCAGCGCTCGCTGCCCTGGGGCGTGGCCGCCAACTGCAGCATGTCACCCGGCACCGGCTGGGCTGGCCGCTCGTGTCCCTTGAACCAGGTAACCTGTCCCCGGAGGCCGACGAGCCGCAGCTTCCAATGATCTGACCCAAAGGCTGTACAGGAGAGCAGGACACCCTCCAGCCGTGCCATCGGTGGCGCAAAACCCTGACCAAAGGGTTCCAGGCGGGCCAGGTCCGCGTCCTCGGGCAGCTCATCGGAACGCCCGTCCACCATCAGCGGCGGCAGTTCCCGGCCCATGGCCTGCACTCTGGCACCCTGCTGGAGGGCCTGCTGCACAAAGGCGAAGCGCGGGGCCAGGAAACTCAGGCCCGCCGCCACGCGATGCCCGCCGCCACCCAGGATGAAGGGCTGGGCGAGAGCCAGCAGTTCACCCAGGTCGTAGCCTTCCGGGGCCCGCAGGCTGCAGTGGGCCACACCGTCGATCACGGTACAGACACCGGCGGGGCGACCGCTCGCCCGCATGCGGTGCCCCGCCACGATGCCGATGACGCCCTTGTGGGCGGCGGGATCCATTACCAGGTCGAAGGCTGCCTCCGCCGGTGGCGGCAGCCGTGCCGCCACTTCCTGCTGGATGGCCCGCCGCTCCAGGTTGAGGGCCTCCACCCGCACCATCAAGGTCTCGGCCTCGCTCTGGTCCCGGGTGAGCAGCAGGCGGACGGCATCCTCCGCGCCGCCCATGCGGCCGACGGCATTGAGCCTAGGCGCCACTCCGAAGGCGATGTCCTGGGCCCCGAGCGCGCCTTCCTTTTTTGCGGCCCGGAGCAGGGCCGCCAGTCCGGGTCCATTCTTGCCGCCGAGGGCATCCAGACCGCGCCGCACCAGCAGGGCATTCTCATCCACCAGGGGCATGACGTCCGCCACGGTGCCGATGGCCACCAGCTTGAGGAGCCCATCCAGGAAGGCTGCGTCGGCACTCGCGGGGTGTGGCGCTGCGCCGAGAAGGGCCTGGGCCAGTTTGAAGGCCACACCCACACCTGCCAAGAACCGGTTGGGGTACTCCTCCAGATGGGGATGCACCACGGCGCAGGCCGGCGGCAGTTCTGCCCCGAGAGCATGGTGGTCTGTGATCACCCAATCCAGGCCCAGCGCAGTGCTGGCCTTCACTTCCCCGGCACTCCGGACGCCGCAGTCCACGGAAATGAGCAGGCCTGGATCGCGCCTGGCCTTCAACTCCTCGATGCAGTCGAGGTGCAGACCGTAGCCATCCGAGAACCGGTTGGGAATGAAGAAGGAGACGTCCGCACCGAGCTTGTCGAGGGTCCGCACCAGCAGCGCGGTGGCGGTGACGCCGTCCACGTCGTAGTCGCCGTAGACCACGATGCGCTCCCGGGCCGCGATGGCCCTGCGGATGCGCGCCACAGCCTGATCCACGCCGGGCAGGAGATGGGGGTCGGTGGTCCGCTGCCAGCCCGAGTCGAGCCGCCAGCCCAGCGCCTCCGGCCGGTCCACGCCGCGCAGCCACGCCAGCCGGGCCAGCCGGGGCTCCAGATTCCAGGCGCTGGCCAGATCCTTCCAGGGCGCCAGTCCCGCCGGAACCGTCCGACGGATGCGCCAGGGGAAGGAGGTCATGTCAAGACCCGACGCTGCCCATGCGGGCGAACTTCTGGTACCGCTCCTCCACCAGCTGTTCCGCGGACAGTTCGGAGAGTTCGGAGAAGGCCTCGACGATGGCCTCCTTCAGCAGGGCCGCGGCGGCGTCGAAATCCGAGTGGGCGCCGCCCAGGGGCTCCTTCACGATGCCGTCGATGATGCCCAGTTCCAGCAGGTGCGGGGCCGTCAACTTGAGGGCCGCGGCGGCCTTGGGAGCCTGGGTGGGATCCTTCCACAGGATGGAGGCGCAGCCCTCGGGCGAGATCACGGAATAGATGGCGTTCTCCATCATCAGCACGCGGTCGGCCACGCCCAGGGCCAAGGCCCCGCCGCTGCCCCCCTCGCCGATCACCACCGCCACCACGGGCACCTCGAGCTTGGCCATCTCCAGCAGGTTCCGGGCGATGGCCTCGGCCTGGCCGCGCTCCTCCGCGTCCACGCCAGGGTAGGCGCCCGGCGTATCGATCAGGCAGAGGATGGGCCGCTGGAACTTCTCGGCCAGCTTCATGAGACGCAGGGCCTTGCGGTAACCCTCGGGCTTGGACATGCCGAAGTTGCGCAGGATCTTCTGCTTGGTGTCGCGTCCCTTCTGCTGGCCGATGATCATCAGTGGGTTGCCGTCGATCCAGCCCATGCCGGCCACGATGGCCGCGTCGTCCCCGAAGCGCCGGTCGCCGTGCAGTTCATCGAAGCGCTCGCACAGCCGCTCCAGGTAGTCCAGCGTATAGGGCCGCTTGGGGTGCCGCGCCAGCTGGGCCCGCTGCCAGTCCGTCAGGTTGGTGAACAGGTCCGCCTTCAGCTTGTCCCGCTTCTTCTCCAGCTTCTCCCGCTCCTTGGTCTGGCTGGGATCCATCTCCATCGCCCGGATCTGGGCCTCCAGTTCGAGCACCGGCTTCTCCAGCTGGGAGAGATCCATGGCCTGTTCGGGGGGGGTGTCTTTCATGCAGCCTCGAGCCGGGAAGTTCGACTGTCCAGTGTAGGGGCCCGGAGCATGCTTGGATAGGGTAAGCAGACCCCGGGTAGGCAGGTCGTTCCCGCCTTGTCCTTCTCCCTGGGCCTGCACGCCGGGCACAATGCTCCAGCGAGGTGTTTTCCTGATCGCTCCAGAATTCCCCCTTCTTGGCCTCACCGGCGGCATCGCGGCGGGGAAGAGTTTCGTCGCAGCTCAGCTGCAGGCCCTCGGTTGGACCGTCATCGACGCGGATGCCCTCGCCCGCGAGGCCGTGGCTCCAGGCAGCGAGGGGCTGAAGGAAGTGGCAGCGGCTTTCGGCCCAGCCTGCCTGCTCCCGGACGGCGGTCTGGACCGGGCCTGGGTGGCAGCCCGGGTATTCGAGGACGGCGAGCAGCGAACCCGGCTGAACGCCATCCTCCATCCCCGCATCGAGGCCCTGCGGGAGGCCCGGCTCGCCGCCCTGCCGCCTACCACGCGTGGCGTGGTGCTGGATGCGGCGCTCTGGGTGGAACGGGGCAGGGCCCACCACTTTGATGCCCTCTGGACCGTGGACGCCACGGATGCCCTGCGGCTGGAGCGCCTGATCACCCGGGATGGACTGACCCGGGAAGCGGCGCGGGCCCGACTGTCGGCCCAGGCTTCCACCCACGAAAAGGCCCTGCATGCGGACCTGGTGATCCCCAGCGACGGCAGGGATCTGTCCGGCATTCTCAAACAGGCCGAGGCATCTCTTCTGTCAACCTGGAGGGTCCGCCGTGCCCGCACCTGGAGAACCCGCATGCCCGCTCCCTTCGATCCACCAGAACTCCAGCAGATCCTGGAGGTCCTGCTCAGCCGTGGCGGGGACTACGGTGAAGCCTTCGTGGAGCGGCGCCGGGCCCACGCCTTGGGCATGGACGATGGCCGCATGGAGGATGTGCTGGCCTCGGAGACCTTCGGCACCAGCCTGAGGCTGGTGGACGGCGAAACCACCCGCTTCGCCGATCTCATCGCCCCGACCCTGGAGGAACTGCTGGAGGCCGCCCGAACGCTTGCCGCGCCCGGTACCGGCACCCCGGCCCGGGTTCCCGGCCTTGCATTCAGAAGCCACCCGACCCCCAGCCCCGTGGAGCGGGATCCAGGCCTGGTGCCCCTGGACGAGAAGGTCGCCCTGGTCCGCCGCACCGAGACCCAGGCCCGGTCCGAAGCCGAGTCGCTGCGCCCGGGAGCCCTGAAACAGGTGGCCGTGGGCTACGGAGACAGCACCCAGCGCGTCTGGATCGCCACGGCCGAGTTCAAGGATGGTGGCTGGTCCGGTTGGCTCACGGAAGACCACCGGACCCAGGTGGTGCTGCGGGCGAACATCACCGCCGGTGACGGTACTCAGCTGCAGACCGGCTACCAGGCCCTGGGCGAGACCCGCGGCTTCGAGTTGTTCACGAATGAGGCCGTGAGCCGCATGGTCCGCGAGGCGGTGCGGCTGGCCATCCAGGCCCTGGACGCCCAGCCCGCGCCCGCCGGAACCTTCCCGGTGGTGCTCAGCAGCAGCGCTGGGGGCACTATGATCCACGAGGCTTGCGGGCATGGTCTCGAGGCCGATCTCGCTCTGGCGGGCATGAGCGCCTTCGCCGGGAAGCTGGGCCAGAAGGTGGCCGGGGATGGCGTGACGATCATCGACGACGGCACCTTGCCCCACAAGCGGGGCAGCCAGGCCATCGACGACGAAGGCAACCCCGTCAGCCGGGTGGTACTCATCGAGAACGGCATCCTCAAGGCCTACCTCCAATCCCGGAAGACCTCGAAAAAAATGGGATCGGAACCCACTGGCAATGGCCGTCGCGAGAGCTACCGGAACCTGCCCATCCCTCGGATGCGCAACACCTTCCTCGCCCCCGGGAGCGAGGCGCCGGAGGCCATCCTGCGCGACCTGGACCGCGGGCTCCTTGTCAAGCACATGGGCGGTGGCCAGGTGGACACGGTCACCGGCAACTTCGTCTTCCAGGTGACGGAGGGGTATTGGGTGGAGAAGGGCGTAGCAAAATACCCTGTCAAGAACGCCACCCTCAGCGGCTGCGGCCCTGACGTGCTGAGAGGCCTCACCCGCATCGGCTCCGACCTGCACCACTTCGACATCGGCACCTGCGGCAAGGATGGCCAGGGCGTGCCCGTCAGCGACGCCCTCCCCACCATCCTCTGCCCCGCCCTCGTCGTCGGAGGCACCGCCGAACCCCTGCCCAGCGTGATTTGACCATGAACCCATTCAGCACCTTCATTCCTGAAGCCCTCGAAGCCCGTCTCCAGGACGGCATCCAGCACGCACTCTCCCTCGGCGCTGAAGGCGCCGAGGCCTTCATCTCCGTGTCGCGCAGCCGCAAGGCCAAGGTGCAGAATGGCAACCTGGAGGACCTCACGGTCAGCAAGCGGGGCGGCCTCGGCGTACGGGTGATTCGCACCGGAGACAAGGGCTTCCGCACCGGTCTCGCGACCACCACGGATCTCGCCGCCGCAGATTTCCGCAGCCTCTTCGCCCAGGCCTGGGAGTTGAGCGCCCTCGGCGATGAGGATCCCTGGCTGCGGCAGGCTGAGCCCTCCGGCACGGACGACCTGCCCAGCCGTTTTGATGCCCAGGTCGAGACCATCACACCCGAACAGCGCATCGCCTGGGCCAAGGACCTGGAGGTCCAGGCCCGGCGGGCCTCTGCCAAAGTGGCCGCCGTGCGGGAGTCCGCCTGGAGCGACGGCACCGGTGCCAGCCTGCTGCTCACCCAGAAGGGCGTGCGGACACCCGATGTCTGGTCCAGCTGTTCCGCGGCCATCGAGCTGGCTGTGGCCGAGGGCGAGGAACGGCAGGCCTCCTGGCACTGGGATGTGTCCCGCCATCCCGGGTTGGATCTTGCCGCCATCGGAGCCGAGGCCGCCCTCAAGGGCGAGCGGAAGCTGAACCCCCAGCGGCTCCCGGCCGGGAAATACTCCGTGGTGCTCCACCCGGAGGTGGCAGTGGATCTCCTGGGCATCGTAGCCGGCATGCTGGATGCGGAATCCGTACTGAAGCAGCGCAGCCTGTTCGTAGGGAAGCTGGGTGAGACCATCGCCTCGCCTCTGTTGACACTGGTGGATGACGGCCGCCTGACCGAGGCTCCCGGTCGTCCGGCCCTGGGCACCGAGCCATGGGACGCCGAGGGCCTGCCCACGAGGCGCAACCTCCTGCTGGAAGCGGGTGTACTGAAGACTTACCTGCACACCCTCAAGACCGCCGCGGAGATGGGCGTGGCCCCCACGGCGAATGCGGGCCGGGGCCTGGGCAGCCAGCCCGGCGCCACTACCTTCAACCTGTTTCCCCTGCCCGGGAGCACAGCGCCTGAAGCCCTCTACGGCCTGGCCCGGAACGGTGTGCTCATCACCGAGATCATGGGCCTCCACACGGTGGACCCCGTCAGCGGGGACCTCAGCGTGGGCGCCAGCGGCCTCCGCATCCGCGATGGGGTGCTGGCCGAACCCGTGGACAAGCTCACCTTCGCGGGCAACCTGCGGGACTTTCTCACGCGCATCGTGGCGCTGGGCAGCGATCTCCGTTGGTACGGCAGCAGCGCCGGCCTGAGCATCCTGCTGGAGGACATCGCCCTGGGCGGCGCGTGATCCCCACCATCACGTAGCATGGAGGCAGCGAGGTCCCCATGTCCCTGAGCGCCGCGAAGCAGTATCTGTCTTTCCCGCACCTGGAAGCTGAACTCCGGGCGGAACTGGAACCCCTGGTCCGAGCCGCCGAGGGCGGGGATGCCGCTGCCAAGGCGGAGGTGGAGGATCGCTTCTTCGAGCCGCTGGCCTTCGGCACAGGCGGCTTGCGCGGCTTCATGGCCGCGGGCCTGCGCCGCATGAACCAGCCGAACGTGCGCCGCACGACCATGGCCCTCGCCGCCGTCGCCCAGCGGCACGCGCCCGGGAAGCAGGTCGCCGTGGTGGGCTACGACACCCGCATCAACTCCGAGGTCTTCGCTGCGGAAAGCGCGGCCGTGCTGGCAGCCGCGGGCTTTCAGGTGTTCCTCGGCTCGCGCCCCCTGCCCACGCCGTTCCTGTGCTTTGCCATGAAGGCCCTGGGCTCCGCCTGCGGGGTGATCATCACCGCGAGCCACAATCCGAAGGAGTACAACGGCTTCAAGGCCTACAACGACCTCGGCGGCCAGGTGGTAGATCCCTGGGACGTGGAAGTCGAAGCCCACATGGCCACCCTGCCCGTGGTGCCCGTGCCACCCATCGCACCCGAGGGTCGCATCCGCCCCATCCCTGCGGAGATGGAAAACGCCTACCTGGCCCTGGGGGAAGGCCTGCTCCAGCATCCTGAGCCCTTCACGCCCGTCCGGGCCCTCTACACGCCCTTCCACGGCACCGGCTTGGCCTTCGTCCCAGAGCTGTTCAAACGAGCGGGCCTGCCCCTCACCGTCAGCCCCAGCCAGGGCATCCAGGATGGGACCTTCCCCACGGCCCCGAGGCCCAACCCTGAGGAACTCGCGGCCTATGCGGCGCCCATCCGGGAGGCCGAGGCCATGGGCGCCGAAATCATCCTCGCCAATGATCCTGATGCGGATCGCATCGGCGTTGTGGCGAAGCGCAACGGCGTCTGGGAACTCATGTCCGGCAACGACCTCGCCGCCCTCACCCTCGACTACCTCTGCAGCCAGAAAGGCCGCCAGGGCGCCGTCGTGAGTACCGTGGTCACCTCCGACTTCATGGCCGAAGTGGCGCGCCGCCACGGACTGCCGGTGGTCTGGACACTCACCGGCTTCAAGAACATCGCCGTCTGCATGGATCGGCTCGAGGCCCTGGGGGAGGCCTATGCCTTCGGCGCGGAGGAAAGCTACGGCATGCTCATTCCCCCCGGCCTGCGTGACAAGGATGGCGTCACTGCGGCCCTGGTGGTGGCGGAGATGGCCGGCCACTACAAGGCCAAGGGCCAGACGCTTTTCGAGGCCGTGAACGCCCTGATGGCCCAGGTTGGCACCTTCCACAACCGCCTGGTGAATCTGGAAGACCCGCGCCCAGGCGGTGCCAAGCGATTCGCCGATGCGATGGAGCGGATCCGCACTGCGGGTCTGGCTTCCCTCGGCGGCGAGAAAGTCTCAAGTTGGGAGGACTTCCAGACGGGCCTCAGGCACAGCGGAGGGCGCAGTGAAACGGTCCTCGATCGGCCGGATTGCCCTTCCGTGGCCCTGCCCATCCTGCATAGCAACGTGCTGAAGTTCCGCCTGCAGAGCGGCGCCTTCGCCGCCTTCCGACCCAGCGGCACTGAACCCAAGCTGAAGGTCTATCTCCAGAGCCGCACGGACACTGGCCTGCTGGACCGCCTGGAAGGGGAAGCCCGAACCCTACTAGGCCTTTAGTTACCTCCAATAAAGCGGCGCCGTTACCGGCGCCGCTTTATTGGAGCAAGGGTAGGACTACTTCTTCTTGCTGGTCATTTTGCCATCGGCCCAGCCGTGGCAGTCCTTGCAGGAGGCTTCGGTCTTGTAGGTGACAAGCATCGCCGCGGCCTTCTTGGTGAGGTTGTCCTTCTTGGGCGGCATCGCCTCGTGGCAGGCGGTGCACTTGGCACCCTTGACGGTAGTCATCTTGGCCATGGCGGCAGGAGCCACAGCGAGGATGAGGGCGGCGGTAAGCAGGGTGATGCGGCGCATGAATGCTCCTCTTGGGTTGAGACTCGGACAGTGGGTCGAGTCGAAGGTGAATTGCAAGGGTTGTTCCGTGGGTTGAGTCTGTCGGTTGTCGGCGCCTGGGTCAGTGATCACAGTCACAGGAACCAGGTTCCATCGCAGCGAATGTTGTGGCTACCCCCCACCCTCAGTGGGCAAGGCGGGAAATCATGGCATAGAGAATGAGGACGAGCAGGACGACACCGAGGCCGAAGAAGAAGTACCCGAAGGTCTTGGCGATGCCCTTCCAGGCATCCCATTCGTCCTTGACCCGGAAGTTGTCGAGGGTCCCGTCAGCCACCAGTCGGTCATACCAGCGCTTGCGCTCGTGGAGCATCTCCGACTTGGCGATGCGGCCGGAGAAGATCACGGTGTCCATGGGGAACTTCTCCAGCCGGAAGTGCGTGTTGAAGAAATGCACCGTAAAGATGAAGCCGGCGGCCAGCAGGGCCTCGTCCGAGTGGATGATGAGCGACACATTGATCATCCAGCCGGGCATGAGGCGGCTGAAGAATTCGGGGAACCACATGATCAGGCCGGAGACCCCGATGGCGAAGACGCCCCAGAAGACAGCGAGGTAGTCGAACTTCTCGAAGTAGGTCCACCGGTCGAACTGCGGCTTGGGGCCCTTGCCGAAGAACCACTTGTTGTGGTCGATGAAGTCCGTCAGGTCCTGCTTCGTCGGGATCATGGAATCCGGGTGGCTCATGGCCGTCCACAACCGGCTGAGGGCCAGCTTGCCGGTCCTTGGCTCACGCAGGAAGTTGCGGTTCTTCCAGAAGTGGATGAGGGTGTCGCTGACATGGAGCGTGAAATAAATGAACGTTACAACGGCGCCAAAATGGTGGAGGGTGCGGGCCGTCTGGGGCCCGCCCAGGAAGCTGAACACGACCTTCGCCCAGTCCGTGTAGTAGAACTTCAGCGGCATGCCCGTGAGCACCAGGAGCAGGAAGCTCGAGACCACCAGCATGTGGAGGAAGCGCTCGAAGGGCTGGAAGCGTGTGAACTGCTCCTCATCCTCGGCGATCTTGATCTTCGCCTCGCGGAACTGCTTGGAGTCATGGCGATAGAGCCAGATCGACTGGAACAGCCACAGGAGTGTGTGCAATCCGAACACGAGGAAAGTGCCGACCAGGATGCCAGTCATGCCGATGAAGACATAGTAGAGCTGCGGATACTTGCCGCGGTCCTCGGGGTCGGCATGGGGGGCGTACTTCGTGAAGCTGACGTTGGCCTTGGGATGGCACTGCTGGCAGGTCTGGACGATGTGCCCCGGAGCGAGCCGGGAATTGGGGTCCGAGACGCGCAGCACATCGTGGTGGCCGTGGCAGTCGAAGCAGGCGGCCACGTCCGGAGCGTTGTTGGCCTTACCCAGGGCCATGGCCTTGCCGTGGTAGGTGTCCCGGTAGTGCTCCAGACGGTCCGCGTGGCATTTCCCGCAGGTCTGGTCGGCCTGCAGCTTGAAGTGCCCTCCGCTGGGCTTTTCGATCGTATGGGCGGAGTGGCACTGGATGCAGACCGGACCGCGGGAATCGCCCTTGGCCAGCAGCTGGCCGTGGATGCTCTTTTCGTAGATCGCCTCCACAGTGACGTGGCACTTGCCGCAGGTCTTCGCGACATTGGCATGGTTGATGGGCGAGCTGCGGTCCACACTGCGCTTGATGTCGTGGACGCCATGGCAGTCATTGCAACTGGGCGCCACGATGAGGCCCTTCTTGAGCAGCGCCTGCCCGTGGATGCTCTCCATGTACTGGGCACCCACGGTTGGATACTTCATCTTGTATTCTTCCGTGACGTTCTTGTTGGCGTGGCACCTCGCGCAGGTCATGGGCAGGTTCATCTTGTAGACCGGTGAATCGGTCTGGGAGACATGGCTGATGTAGTGGTTCCCGTGGCAGTCGACACAGGCGGGGGCTGCCGAGGAACCCATGGTCCGGCTCATGCCGTGGATGCTGGTCTGATAGGTCTTGGCTTGGTCTGTGTGGCAGTTCCCGCCGTTCACCTTCGGGGGCGGAGTGCCCCCAGGATGGTCTTTGTCGATGGCGGCATGGCAGTCTTTGCAGGCCAGCGAGGCGTGCACCGCCTTGCCAAAGCG
>CAIQPH010000180.1 GCA_903873655.1 uncultured Holophagaceae bacterium
ACCATCCTGCATGCCGTCGAGCAGCACAACCAGGCTCCCAGGCCTTACATCTGGACCGCTAAAGCTACCGATATCCTTGCCAAAGTCATCCGCGCCCGCGCTACGCTCAATGCACCAGTTATTTCGAGCGACCTACACTAGTTCTTCAGCCGAGACACCCATACATGACCTCTACCTACCCTATGATTACCGCTTTTGTATCCAATTCGGTCACATTGTATTTTTTTACAAGCCGATGCCCCTTAGGAATCTCCCAAGGCAACTCTTATGATCTCCCGTTCTCGGGCCCCGGCTGTGGCCCTCTGGAAGGCTGACCGGAGGCTGTCCCAGGAACGGTCCAGATCGGCCACGGAGGCCGCCCAGTCCAGATCCGGGGAATCCTTCAGGAGCAGGACCTGGAGGCCGGCCTGGTTGCGCAGCCGCTGCAGTTCATCAGCCTGACAGTCGAATTCCGCACGGCTTTCCGCCGCGGCCCGCTGGGCGTTGGCCCGGTACTGGGCGATGACTGCGGTCCACTCCGCCAGCTGGGCACCCAGCCTATCGATATCGGCCCTGCGCCTGGAGAAGGCGGAGGGGGGTTTGGGCAGCGTGGCCTCGCGGGTGCGCATGATTGAATCCAGTCCGGGTGAGGTGGCGGCTCCGTGCCAAGCACGGCAGCGGCTCCATGGCGAGCCTGAGCTGAAAACATCAATTCGCATGCCAAGGAATAAAGCAGGCCATGATGCGACCTAAACAATGGGGAAGATTGGCTTATGCAAATCGTGGTCACGGGTTTGGGCGATGGCTCAAGCCTGCCCACCACGCCATGGTGCGGAATCGTCAAATGCGACGGACACTCAGGGTCGGTGGATGCCCTCTTTGCGCATGCGGCCCCGGAGGGTGCTGGGATTCATACCCAGGATGTGGGCTGCACCGCTACCGCCTTCGATCCTCCAGTTGGTCTGCCTCAGCACCTGGTTGATGTACTCGCGCTCTATGTCCACCAGGGGCTTGCCTTCCTCCGGCTGCACGGCTTGGCTGGGCGCGACAAAATGGTCCAGCACCTGCAGGGTCGTGCCCCGGGACATGATGACTGCCCGCTCGATAACGCTCTCCAACTCCCGCACATTGCCGGGCCAGATGTGGGCCATGAGGTCGCCTATGGTGCCGCTGGTGACGATGCGAATGTTCTTGCCCAGCTTGCGGTTGAACTTGTCCAGGAAGTAGTTGACCAGGAGAGGGATGTCCTCCTTTCTATCTCGTAGCGGAGGCACAGTGATTGGGAAGATGTTGAGCCGGTAGAACAGGTCTTCCCGGAATCGGCCCAGGCGTATCTCCTCATAGAGGTCTCGGTTGGTGGCCGCGATGATGCGGACATCGACCTTCACGGTCTTGGAGCTACCCAGACGGCTGAACTCGCCCTCCTGGATAACGTGCAGCAGCTTGGCTTGGAGTTCAAAGGGCAGGTCCCCGATCTCGTCCAGCAGTATGGTGCTCTTGTCGGCTAGCTCGAAGCGGCCCAGCTGCTGGGAACTGGCGCCCGTGAAGGCGCCCTTTTCGCGCCCGAATAGCTCGCTCTCGATGAGGTTCCCGGGCAGGGCTGTGCAGTTGACGATGATCAAGGGGCGGTGCTTGCGCAGGCTTCGGCCGTGGATGGCGCGGGCCACCAGCCCCTTCCCGGTGCCGGTTTCGCCCAGTAGCAGAACCGTCGAATCCTGCGCGGCCACTGCCTCCACTCGGAAGAACACGTTCTCCAGGCAGCGGCTACGCCCGATGACTTCACCAAAATTGTAGGTATGGTTAGTCTCCTGGAACGGGTACGGGAGTTCCGCCTGCAGGTGCCGCTTCAGGTCCTGGATCTCCTCCTGGGCCCTGTGGAGTTCCTGTTCCGCCTGCTCCCGCAGATCCTTCTCCCTGGAGAGTAGGCCCGGTGCTGGGGAAGCGGAGGCCAGGACACCCATCCGCCGTCCCCAGGCGAGATCCGAGTGGATGGCTAAGGCTCCAATGACCCGGCCCAATATCAATATGGGTGCGGCCGTGACCCGGAGCATGAGTTCCTCGCCGGACCCGGCGTGGGTGGCCAGGAGGATCTCGGTCACCTGCTCCCCCTTGAGGGCCCGCGTGAGCGGCCGCTCCTCTTCCTTAAGGAGTAGCCGACTTTCTGGCCAGCGCAGGCCGAGACCCTCGCCATTGCCCAGAAAAATGGTCCTCAGCGCCTGGAGGGAGGCAACTCCAAACATCCTCAGCGCCGCAGGGTTGCAGCGAGTGAGGCCATCCGTGGACACGATACATACTGCGTTGGGAGTCGTATCGAGGATCGCGTTCATTTCCGTGCGCTTCAGGAGCAGCTCAGACATGTGCGCAGCGATGGACTTGCGATGCCTGTGCCGAAGCGGGTCAAAGCGAAAACGGACACCTCGGGTCTGGATGGAATGAAAAGCAGAAAAGCTTGGATACATTGGCATTACAGCACCAGCTTATTTGTTGAATACCCAACGGTCATGAATTAGTATAGGTCATTTATCAACACGAATTTGGTAATCAAGCATCCAGCTACTGATTTTTTTTGGAATGTAAAGAAATCGAAATATCGGATCCCGTCCTATTTGACGGTTCCGCCCCCTGGCACGGCGGGCCGGAGGCAGTTAGTCCCCGAGAAGCCCCGAAGGGAATGAGGAAAAACAATCATTCAAACAGATAGCAGTCGCCCGCCCCCGTCCTTAGGTCTTGGCATGCGACTTGATGTAAAACATGTGCGTTGATTGCTAAACATTAATGTAATCAACAAAAAACAAATATTAATTCTCAACCAGGTGGACTATCCTATGAGTGCCAAAAGGGCAATGCTAATAGATTTGACACTATGTATTGGCTGCAACGCCTGCCAGGGTGCCTGCAAGGAGGAGAACGGCCTCCCTCCCGGGGAGGAGAAGAACCTCTCCTTGACGGCCTACACGGCCCTGAACAAGTACAACGACCTGTATGTCCGCCGCCTGTGCCAGCACTGCGACGTACCGACCTGCGTGTCGGTCTGTCCTGTGGGCGCCCTCACCAAGCTGGAAGCCGGCCCCGTGGCCTACGATGCAGAGAAGTGCATCGGTTGCCGCTACTGCCTTCAGGCCTGCCCCTTCCACGTGCCGAAATACGAATGGAGCAGCACCAAGCCTCGCATCCAGAAATGCAAGTTCTGTGCGACCCGGCTGGCGAAGGGACTTCAGCCCGCCTGTGCCGAGGCCTGCCCCACCGGGGCAACCCTATTCGGAGAGCGCGACGCGCTGTTGAACGAAGCGACCCGTAGGATCGGCGCTGAACCCGGGAAGTTCGTGCCCCGGATCTACGGCAAGGATGACGTCGGCGGCACCTCCATGATCTACATCAGCCCGGTGCCCTTCGAGCAGCTGGGCATGGATCCCCGCCTGGGGAAGACCCCCATGCCCCTGCTGACCATGAGCGCCCTCTCGAAGGTGCCCAACGTGCTCTCCGTGGGGGGCGTGGTACTGGGCGGCATCTGGTGGATCACCAACCGCCGCGGCGAAGTGCAGGACTTCGAGGCCGCCCAGAAGAAGAGCTCATCCAGCCAGCCTGAGGACAACCCATGAGAATCCCCGTCCTGCCGAGCATCTCAGGTTGGCGCCCAATCGCCACCATCCTGATCCTGACCGGGCTCCTTGCCGCTGCGGCCCGGTTCACCTTCGGCCTCGGTGCCACCACCAACCTAAGCGATGACTTCCCCTGGGGTCTCTGGATCGGCTTTGATTTCCTGGGCATCGGCTTGGCCGCCTCAGGGTTCACCATTGTGGCCGCAGTGAATCTCTTCCACGCCAAGGAGTACGAGCCCATCGTGCGGCCGGCGATCCTGACGGCCTTCGTGGGCTATCTGCTGGTGGTCCTGGTCCTCATCATCGACCTGGGGCGCCCGGACCACTTCTGGCATCCACTGGTGATGTGGAATCCCCACTCCGTGATGTGCGAGATCAGCTGGTGCCTGATGCTTTACACGACGGTGCTGTCCCTGGAATTCGCGCCGATCATCCTGGAGAAACTGAACATCCGCGGACCGATCCGGTGGATCCACGCCATCTCTCTGCCGCTCATGATCTTCGGGGTCCTGCTTTCCACCCTCCATCAGTCCTCCTTTGGCTCCCTGTACCTCATTGTCCCGAATCGCCTGCACGCCCTGTGGTACACCCCGCTCCTGCCGGTGCTCTTCTTCGTCTCCTGTATCGCCTCAGGGATCTCCATGGTGCTGCTCGAGTCCCTCATCTTCTCCCGGGGCCGGCGGGACCTCCTGCCTACGCCCCTGCGCGCGAACCTGGCCAAGCTGATTGCCGTGGCCCTGGCCGTGTACTTCGTTGTGCGGTTTCAGGACCTCCTGTCGCGGGGCATGCTGCGCGAGCTGACGACCTTCACTTACTACAGCCTCGCCTTCTACGCGGAAATCCTCATCGGCTTCGTCATCCCCTTCGTGCTGCTGCTCTTCGACCGGGTCCGCACCTCCCGGCAGGGGCTCTACGCCGCCAGCATTCTGGTGGTCTCTGGGTTCGCCTTCAACCGCATGAACACCGCCATCACTGGGCTGGAACAGTACCCCACGCACACCTATTTCCCGTCTCTCATCGAGATCTTCATCATGCTTGGCATCACGGCTCTGGGCTTCAGCGCCTTCTCCTTCATCGCCAAACACCTGCCCGTGTTCGAGGCTGCGCCAACCAGCCCGGCCCTTCGAAAGGAAGCTTTGGCTCCGCGGCCCGAGCCCGGCTTCCTGCCCTGCAAGGTCGAGGACTCCAAGTCCTCGTGAGCGGCCGATCCCCTAAGTGCAGTTCTCCAAGGAGGTCACCATGTTCGATCTGACCAATATCAAGTACACGGACACCCTGCTGCTGAACATCACCAACGGTGTGCTGGGGGTTGCCACCGTCGGACTGGTCATCGCGGTCTGCTGGTCGGCGGTCCACGAGTTCATCCTCCGGCAGCGCGAACTGCCCCATCACCACTAGCCCAGGAGACCAGCCATGACTGTTCTGCTCGTCATGTTCCTAATTCTCGCCTTCGTCGGCACGGACCAGGTGGTCCGAGCCGCCTCCCGGCGGCTGGCATCCAAGCGCTAGGCCACTGCGCCCAGAGCAAGTTATAAGCCGGCGCAGTCGTTCAGGATCCTCTGCAAAGAGACCGGCCGCAGCGTAGAATGCGAGCGGTATGAGTCCGCTCTCCTATCGCTCTCCAGACGACCCCTCACCTGGAGGCTTGGCTGTACGCAAGAAGCTTATCGTACAAGCACTAGTGGCGACGCCGGGGATCATTTTCGTGCTTATCGCCATGTGTGGGGCTTTCACGGATTACCACTACATGCACAACGTGAGACGGCGCGCGGAGGCCCGGACAGCGCAGACAGTGGGCATGATTCTCGAGGTACACGACCGAGTTTCCGGGAAAGGCCGTGTGATCCCACAGGGAGCCGGAACCATGGGCTTCACAACTGAGTCCGGTCGGGAGGTACAGGTCCGATTTCGGCTCTTCAGCGGCCAGCCCGGGTCGAAGATGACTGTTCGCTATGATCCGAACGATCCCGAGAATTGCACCATGGGAGCCGAGTTGTTCGGTTGGTCTGATTTATTCTGGGGCAACGTGCCGTTCCTCATCCTGAGTCTGATGTTCCTGGTCCCGGCGATCGTGATAGGACGCAGCAATGAATGAGAACGGAGCAGAGAACCGTCAGCCACGGGCAGTTCTCTCGTCTCTGATTCGTACTCCCCGCGCATGCGGGGATGAACCGTCGTCCCCCTCAACACAGGTGTCGATAGGCGTGATTCCCCCGTAAATACGGGGATGGCGACACTGAAAACTCACTCAGGGTTGCATATGGGTTGCACGAAGCACATTTCAACTATACGGGCCGCTTGGGTGCGGCCCTAAGTGTTTGATTCTAATGGTCGGGGCGAGAGGATTCGAACCTCCGACCCTCTGCTCCCAAAGCAGATGCGCTACCAGGCTGCGCCACGCCCCGATGGATTCAGTCTACAGCCACTTGGCTCTGATCGCGACGCCCCGAATGGACACCAGTGGCAACCCCATTGCAACCCGGCATCCCGGTTGGGCGCGAGGGAGCTGCCTAGCTACTTGCCGCTGATGGTCACGCTGCGCAGGTTCAGACCGGCGCGCTGGAGGTCGAAGATCTTGGCGGCGAGTCCCACGAGGAGCTGGGTCTCCATCTCTTCGCGGCCGCGCTTGGTGGCGCCGGCGGGGGGAGTGGCCGCGATGTCGGCGGCGGTGCGGGTCTTCGACCAGGCCAGGTCCATGGCGAAGGAGACCTTCTTGTCCTGGCTGGCCAACTCGCCGGCGACACTCGACATGCGCCCGTCCCCACCATAGCCCACCCGCAGCCAGCCTGGGCCTTCAAAGCCGCGGCTGCTGTTGCTGATGTTCACCGACTGCAGGCGGCTGTTGCTGCCGTAGGAGAAGTCCATGTGGGTGTGCACGCCCTGTTCATCGTTGCGGAAGTCGAGCCACTTGGGCTGCTTGGTGGTCTTGTCCACGCCAACTTCGAGCTTGCCGCGCTTCCAGAATCCGAGGCTCTGAGCCAAGCCCTGCTCCCGCTTCTTCGCGTCCCAGCCCGAGGTGGGAGCGTTGAAAACGAGGCGCTGGATGGTGCTTCCCTGCGCACCCTCTTCGCCGGCCAGGCTCGCCTGGAAGGTGGGGGCATCGATGTAGACGGCCTTGATGTCGTTCAGAGTCTGGCGGAACCAGGACATGTAGGTAGTGGGTGCATCAGAGGGCGGCAGATCCACGCGGGTGGTGTAGGCGTTCTGATCTTTGCTGTAGAGGAAGCCGCGGTTGCCGCGGCGGGTGTAGAGCATCGTTCCGAAGTCACCGGCCAGATCCGTCTTGAAATCGCCGTTGGCGAAGTAGGTGCCCTTGACCCGGAGGTTGGCCTGGCCGCCCTGGCTGTTGCCTTTCACCATTCCCTGGCTAAGGCTGTCCACCTTCTGGTTCACCGCAGCAGCACTGAGGGCAATACCCAGCGTGCCCTGCATCTCCACGGAGGATACGCCCTGGTAGAGGGACCCGAACCAGGTGGCATCGACGGCATCGAGGACCTGCCGCAAGGTCTGGCGCGCGGCTTCGGCTTCGGGGGTGGGTTTGGCGGCGGCCTTGGCGGCGGCTTTCTTCGTGGCGGCAGGGTCGGCTTTGGCCGGCCCTTGGGCGGGAAGCAGGGATGCCGTGAGCAGCAGGGGCAGGATGGGCAGTCGCATGTAGAAGTCCTCGCGGGGCTGTGGAGCTATCGATGAGGGTGCCTGGGGGCAGGTTTTGGTTCCGGACGCTCCTTGGCGAAGCAGGCCCGGCAGAGGGCCTTGGTGGGGTCATCCGGAACAAAGGGGAGGTATTCCTGGGCGCCGCAGGTGGCACAGGTGATGTGCGTCAGGATGCGCGCTGCATCCTTCCCGCCTTTTCGCTTGTAGACGAAGGAGCGCCGGTAGCAGTCCGGGCAGAGGTAGAACTTCTCCCCGGCTTCGACCCGGAAATGCACCCCGCATTCCGCGCAAATCTTCTCTCGGGAGGCCTTGGGATCCGGTGGCGCCACCGGGGCTCGCTTGGTCAGCAGAACGGCAGGGGGCTTCTCGGCCGGATCCGGGACCGCATTTCCAGGAAGAGGAGCATTCAACGATTTGGGCCCATGTTTCATGCGGTGACTTCCATTGCGGCCGGGGCCGAAGGATCAGGGTACTCCATCCGGCACCGGGCCGCGAGTTCCAGTCCCATCGGGGTGGTGGCATCCTGGGTACATGTCCATTCCGGCAGACCTCCTGGAACCCCTGCGCCGGGGCGAGCACCGGGCCCTGGGCCGGGCCATCTCCTGGATGGAGAACGGTCATCCCGGCGCCAGGGATCTGATGGCGAAGGTCTGGCCCCACCTGGGCCGGGCCGTGGTGATCGGCATCACGGGTTCGCCCGGTGCGGGCAAGAGCACGCTCACGGACCAGTTGGCCCGGGCCCTGCGCGCCGGGGGGCAGAGGGTGGGGATCCTGGCGGTGGACCCCACCTCCCCCTTCAGCGGCGGCGCCATTCTGGGGGACCGGATCCGCATGCAGCGCATCGCCGCGGATCCCGGCATCTTCATCCGGAGCATGGCCACGCGCGGGGCGCTCGGCGGCCTGGCACGGGCCACCCAGGACGCCATCGACCTGCTGGATGCCGCGGGCTTTGACACCGTGATCGTGGAAACCGTGGGCGTGGGCCAGGACGAAGTGGACGTGGTCAGTTGCGTCCAGACCTGCTGCGTCGTGCTGGTCCCCGGCATGGGCGACGAGATCCAGGCCCTCAAGGCGGGGATCATGGAAGTCGCCGACTTGTTCATCATCAACAAGGCTGACCGGGATGGGGCTGACCAGGTCGAACGGGAACTGGAGGCCATGAAATCCCTCGCTACTGTGCGGGACTGGGATCCCCCCGTGCTGCGCACCATCGCCCAGGTGGGGGAGGGGGTGCCCGCCCTCCTGGCCCAGGTGCGTGAACATGGCCAGTGGCTCCGGGCCCACGGAGGGCTGGCCCGGAAGGCCCGGGAGCGGGCCCGCCTGCGCTTCGAGTCGCTCCTGGCCGAGGCTGCCGTCCGGCGCGCGAAAGCCCGGGCCGGACAGGAACTGGTGGAAGCATCCATTCAGGGCATCGCGGATCGGACCCTGGACCCGTACAGCGCCGTGGGTGACATCCTGGGCGAAGCTTGAGTCCCAACCTTGACGCCCGATAGATCGGCATGGGGACCCGCAACCTCGACAAGGACAAGAGCGAGGCCATTCGTATGGTCTTCCAGCGCCTGTGTGGGAACGATGAGGCCGTGGAACTGGCCTTCGGCACCCTCCATGGGGAGTTCAAGGTGCTGGCCGAGGCTCCAGACCGCATCATCCTGGGCATCTCCGATCTGGAGCGGGGCCAATGGCGCCTGAAAGCTGGATCCCGGCTGACCCTGAAGCTACTCGACCGGGGCCTTCCCTATGAAGCCGTGGTGGACTTCCAGGGCCATGGCAAGCTCCACGGCGTCGAGGCCAGTCATGTCACCATGCCCCGGCTGCTGCGAGCTCTGGAAACCCATCGTCTCGCGGACTTCGTCCCCGACCGCCCGACCGCCTGCCCCTTCGCGGATCAGCGCAATGACGTGAAAGACGGTTTTGCCACCGCCTTCGGTGAAGATGGCCTGGAACTGGCGCCACCCGAGGGAACCCGGATCCTGGGCGACATGCTGAGACTCAACGCCACCTCCACGGTGGACCTGCGGGCCGCAGTGGGCGAAAGCCTGGTGCTGCCGGTTCGAGTCGCCTATTTCGGCGAGAAAGTCTGGGGCCTCCATCTCGCCGATTCCGCAGACAAGCTGGCCGTGGGCCGGTACCGCCGGTGGCTGCTGGAGGCCCAGCACCAGCAGGCCAACCGGGACCGGTCTCGGTTCAATCCGGGTGGGCTGGAATCCACCCGGCTGCCCGGCCGCCAGGACCTGGTGCGACCGAGTGCGGCTCCGCTGAAGCTGCTCGTGGACCGTGACCCCTTGCTGCTGGTGCTGGCCGAAGGCGAAGCCTTCCCGGCCCGATTGGCCGAGGCCGTGGTCCGGAAATTTGGAGTGGCTGCGTTCGATCCGGGCCCTGGCCCCGTGAAGCCCGCCCTCAAGGACCTGGGGGTCGATGACGAGGGTTGGGGTCGCATCCGCCTGATCTTGATCCACCATCGCCTCCGATCCGGCTCGGCCATGGAGCGGTGCCGCCGCCTCATCCAGGGCGAGGCCTGCCCCCTTCCCATCCTGATCGCGGGCACTGCCGAGGAAGCCGACCTGAAGCGCAACCGGGCCGTGACAGCCGGCGCCGTGGACCACCTGGTCGTGGAGCCTTTCCATGCCCTGAGCATCTTCCGGGCCCTGGATGAGACGCTCAAGCTCATCGGCTGATCAGGCTTTAGAAATCAGCCCATATAGATCCGGGCGCCGGTCCCGGAAGAAGCCGAAGGAGGCCCGATTGCGGCGGATCTCCTCCAAGTCCAACTCCGCCACGAGGACACCTGTCTCGGTCCGTCCGAGCTCGGCCATGACCTCCCCGCGGTGATCCGAGATGAAAGAATGGCCGTAGAAAGTCTGGCCGCCTTCCGTGCCGATGCGATTGGAGGCGACCACGGGCACCACGTTGGACACGGCATGACCGACCATGGCGCGCTGCCAAAGATCCTTGGTATCAAAGTCGGGGCTCTCGGGTTCGGTCCCGATGGCGGTGGGATAGAGCAGGAGCTCCGCGCCCAGCAGCATCATGGCCCGGGCGCATTCCGGATACCACTGGTCCCAGCAGATGCCCACCCCGAGTCTACCGAAGCGGGTAGCCCACACCTTGAAGCCGGTGTTGCCGGGCCGGAAGTAGAACTTCTCCTCGTAACCGGGCCCGTCGGGGATGTGGCTCTTCCGGTAGATGCCGAGCATTGAACCGTCCGCGTCCACCATGGCGAGGCTGTTGTAGAACGCCTGGCCATCCCGTTCGAAGAAGGAGACGGGGATCACCACGCCCAGTTCCCGGGCCAGTTGTTGGAACCGCGCGATCGTGGGATGCCCTGCGGCGGGCTTCGCCCAATCGAAGAACGCATCCTTCTCCTCGCGACAGAAATACAAGCCCTCGAACAACTCGGAGGGCAGGATCACCTGGGCCCCCCTAGCGGCGGCCTCGCGGACGAGGGCTTCGACCCGAGCGACATTCTCATCGAGGCGGTCCGTGAAGGCGCACTGCGTGGCGGCAACGCGGATCCGGTTGGTCTTAGTGGCAATGTGATCTGGGTTCACTGGGCTCACGAGACCTCCGGCTGCTGCTGGGTGATGCAGTGGAAGGCACCACCCCCGCTGAGGATGGCACGGGCGGAGCAACCCAGAACCCGACGTTCGGGGAAGAGCGGGGCGAGGGCGGCCACGGCCGCCTCGTCATGGGGTGTGCCATAGGTCGGCACCACCACGCTGCGGTTGCCGATGTAGAAGTTCACATGGCTGGCGGGCAGGAACTCGCCGTCTTCATCCAACACGATGCCCGGAGAAGGGATTCGCACCACCTGGAGTTGCCGCCCACGCGCATCCGTGAACGCAGCCAGATCCGAGGCGATGCGGTCCAGGGTGGCAGCGTTGGGATCGCCCGCATCACGGGACTCCATGCAGACCACGACGCCTGGCGCGACGAAGCGGGCCAGGGTATCGATGTGGCCGTCCGTGTGATCGTTGAGCAGGCCCTCCTCCAGCCACAGGACCTTCTCGGCGCCGAGGCCATGCCGCAGCGACACCTCGATGTCGGCCTCATCCATCCCCGGGTTGCGATTCGGGTGCAGCAGGCACTGGCGGGTGGTGAGCAGAGTGCCCTCGCCGTCCACTTCCACGGAACCGCCTTCGAGAATCCAGTCGTGTTCGATCTTCGGGAGCCCACTCAAGGCCGCCAAGCGGTCCGCCACCCGGTCGTCCTCGGGAAGCACATACTTGCCGCCCCAGCCGTTGAAACGGAAGCAGGCGGCTCCGAGGTGGCCGGAGCGAGTCTTCACGAAGATCGGCGCTGTGTCCCGCAGCCAGATGTCGCCCACGGGCACCCGGTGAAAGCGGATTTGCCCGATCACGGGTGCCAGGGCACCCCGGGCCTCGGCTTCAGCCGCGTCATCCTGCACTAGGAGTTCGAGGGTCTCGCCTCCCGTTTCGGCGATGGCCAGGCAGAGGGCCGCGAATTCAGCCTGGGCGGGGGCCAGATTCTCCCGCCAGAGGTGTCCGTGGCTGGGCCAGGCCAGCCAGCAGGTGCTGTGTCGTTCCCATTCGGCGGGCTGATGAACCAAGGTACGGGTCATGTCGAGAATGTTCCTGGCGGGCAGGGCCCCGGCATGGGGCGCATCCTCCAGTTCAGCAAAAGCCGGCTCACCCGTCGAGAGAATTGGCTGGCCCGGTGGGAAGATCGTATTGGGATGCCGCCCAAGAAGATCGCCTCCCTCGGAGCCCGTATGTTCCTCCTTCGTAACCTGCGAGCCTATGCACTCCTTGTCGCCGTCCTCCTGTCGCCCGCCCTGGACCTCCACGCCCGGAGGGTCCAGACCGAGGCCGAGGTTGAGACTGCCAAAATCTCCGCCCGCTATGCCAAACGGGAAGTGATGGTTCCCATGCGCGACGGCGTGAAGCTGTTCACCGCGATCTACACCCCGAAGGACGCCAGCAGAACCTATCCCTTCCTCATGCAGCGCACCCCCTACAGCGCGTCCGCCGAGGGGGGCAAGGCCTTCCCGGACCTGCTCGGCCCATCCATGAAGTTCCAGGATGAGGGCTTCATCTTCGTCTATCAGGATGTGCGCGGGCGGATGCTGTCCGAAGGGGAGTTCGTGAACATGCGCCCCCAGCGGTCCGTCCTCGGCACCGTCGTGGACGAGAGTACCGACACCTACGACACCATCGAGTGGCTGCTCAGGCATGTCCGCGGGAACAACGGCCGCGTGGGCCAGTGGGGCATCAGCTATCCGGGTTTCTACACCGCCGTAGGCATGCTGTCCGGCCACTCGGCCCTCAAGGCCGTATCGCCCCAGGCACCCATCGTGGACTGGTTCCAGGGGGATGACTTCCACCGCAACGGCGCCCTCTGGCTGCCCCATGCCTTCAACTTCATGGTGACCTTCGGCAGGCCCCGGCCGACGCCCACCACCGCCTGGCCCGCCCCTTTCGACCACGGCACTTCAGACGGCTACGAATGGTTCCTGCGCCTGGGCAGTACCGGCGCCACGCGCCAGTTCACGAAGGAGGTCGCCTTCTGGAACGAGATGCTGGACCATCCGAACTACGACGCCTACTGGCAGGCGCGCAACCTGCGCCCCCAACTGAAGGACGTGCAACCCGCCGTGCTTACGGTGGGCGGCTGGTTCGATGCGGAGAACCTCTACGGCGCCCTCCAGGTCCATCAGACCGTCACCTGTCAGAGCCCCGCGACGGACAACCGCCTGGTCATGGGTCCCTGGTCCCACGGCGGCTGGGAACGCATGAAGGGCGATCAGCTCGGGCCGGTGCAGTTCGGGGCCGACACGTCCGAGTGGTTCCAGGCCGAAGTGCTCTTCCCCTTCTTCATGCACCACCTGAAGGGCACCCAGGATCCCGTCCCGGCGAAAGCCACGGTCTTCGAAACCGGAGTCAACCGCTGGCACAGACTGGATGCCTGGCCACCCAGACAGATCAAGGAAGCGAAGCTCTATCTGCAACCCAACGGCTGTCTTTCCTTCACGCCGCCGTCGCCAGACGGTGGCGCCGATTCCTTCACCTCTGATCCCGCCAAACCCGTCCCCTTCATCGAACAGGTGGCCATCGGTATGCCGAAGGAATACATGACCGCCGATCAGCGCTTCGCCGGACGGCGCCCGGACGTGCTGGTGTTCCAGACCGGCGTGCTGTCGGCGGACCTGACCGTGGCCGGGCCCCTGCGCCCTGACCTTTTCGTGGCCACCACCGGCACTGACGCGGACTGGGTGGCGAAGCTCATCGATGTCTACCCGGACGACTTCAAGAATCCCGATTTCCAGGCAGGGGGCCCCGCCTGGAGTCCCACGCCCAACCCCATGGGCGGCTACCAGCAGCTGGTGCGGGGCGAGGTCATGCGCGGCAAGTTCCGCGACAGCCTGTCGACGCCCACCCCTTTCACGCCCGGCCAGCCCACCCGCGTGGCCTGGACCATGAACGACATCTTCCACACGTTCAAGCAGGGTCACCGCGTCATGGTACAGTTACAGAGCACCTGGTTCCCCCTCATGGACCGCAATCCCCAGGTGTTCATGAACATCAACGAGGCCGTGGCCGCCGATTACCAGAAAGCCACCCACACCGTCTTCCACGATGCAGCAAAGCCGAGCGGAATCGGCCTTGGCGTGTGGTCACAAGAAAAAAATTGAACCACCGATGAACACCGATCAAGGCTGATGAACGCCGATAAAGCCTAAGTAGGCCTGGGGCGGTGGCGGTCAGCCCTCACGGCGCGGGGGGATGGAATAGGTGCCTACGACGTGGGCCACGGGTTCAGTCGTGCCTTCCGAGTACAGCGACACCTCGCCCACGGCAAGCGTCTTGCCGACCTTCATGAGTTTGCAAACAGCCACGATGCCCCGGCCCGCCGTTGGCTTTCTCAAAAAGTTGATGGTGAGGCTGGTGGTGACCGCCAGGGGAACGATGCCAATCTCACCCAGAATCGCGACATACAAAGCCACATCCGCTACGCCCATGAGCACTGGACCAGAGACCGTTCCACCCGGTCGCAGTTCCTCCGAGCCCACTTCGTGCGTCACAGTCGACCCACGATCCCCAACCTCCTTGAGTACGCATTTCGTTTGCGGAAACTCGGTGGCGATGAATGCTGCGACTTCTGCCTTGGTAGCCATGCTCACGCTCCTTGAAACCTTACGAATATATTGATCGGTGGCTAATCATTCTTTTCTTTCCACCCCTCGAGCACCCTGAACCGGCTGCCCATCTTGTTAGGCAAGGTGAGTTGCAGAAGGTTTTCGGTGCGCTGCATACGCTCGGGTGTGGGCAGATTCATCCAATCGGCGCCCCACTGCTCCAGAGGCGCGTGGGTGCGGACCCACTTGCTCAACTCCACCTGGCTGAGTTCTGACAGACCCGCCTGTTCCAGCAGGAAAGCCAGGCGCGTGAAATCGACATCTGCTGTCAGATCCGCCCTGCCCAGGTCCTCGTGCCACTTGCCGTCCACGCCATGGGCCTTGAACCGACGCAGGTCGGCACCCTTGGCCAGCAAGCGATCAGCGGATTCGCCGTAATCCACGGCGATGAAGAGCCCTGCCTCCAGAGGCCCCGCCAACTCGTGCACGAGACTTGGCATGGCTTCACACCAGATGCTCCCGTCGCCGGGTTCCAGTCCGTCCGTCTGGCTGGCGAACCAGCCTCCGGCCTCGCCGGGCTCGGCGGCCTGCCACTCGGGACCGGCGCTCGTCAGCACTTCACGGGTCCACCCCTCGCCGTCCCAGCGCCAGGGCTGGGCGGGCAGGGCATCGAAGAGCTCGTTGCTGAGCACGGCGCCGACAAACGGTTCCAGCTGGTCGGCTTCGGCGGCAAAGCGCGCGCGCTTTGCCGTGAGGAAGGGAGCCAGGGCGGCTTCCGCTGCGCGCCTCGCCGCGGGATTGTCGTCGAGGTGGACGTAGACCAGGGCTTCGGCAAACGGTCCGGTGGCGGACTTCAGCAGGTCCCGGCCCAGCCAACCACGACCCGCGCCGGGCTCCAGGGCCGTGAACCGATTCGGCCTGCCCAGGCGCACCCAGGCCGCCTCCAGCCGCAGGGCCAGCGTCTGGCCCAGCAGCGGCCCCAGATCCAGGGCCGTGTAGTAGTCCTGGCCATCGAAGCCCCAGGAAGCCGTCTGCCGGCGGTAGTAGCCGTGCTCCGGATGATAGAGGCCCAGGGCCATCACCTCCGCGGCGGGGACCGGGCCGATGGCAAGACGGGTCTTAAGAATGTCGTACAGCGGATTCATGGCTTCCTCTTCAGGGGCCACTTCTCCAGCAGCACGGGCAGCAGCCACTGGGTGAGCAGCAGGGCCAGGGCGACGCCGCCCAGGCAGGCGAGCCCGAGCCCCCGCAGGCCCCGATAGCCGCTGAACACCATGCCGCCGAAGCTGGCCAGGGTGGTGCCCGCGCAAACAGCGTTCACCCGGGCCACGCGCCGGGGTGCGTCGGCCTCACTCCGAGCGCGGTGCAGGAGGTTGAAGGCCGTATCGACGCTGACGCCCAGGGCGATGGGGATGGCCATGAGGGACAGGAAGGTCAGGGGTTCACCGCCCCAGCCTAGGGCCCCGAAGACCCCGGCCTGGCTTGCCAGTAGGGGGACCAGGGCATACAGGGCGAAGCGCCAACTCCGCCCGAAGAGGGCGATGACGCCCAGGATGCCCATGAGGGCCAGCAGCACCGCCTGCTGCACGGCCTCTTTCGCGATGCCCTTCACGACGCGGAAGAGGGGCTGGGTGCCGACAAAGCGGCCGCCAGCGGCCTCCACGATAGGCGCCAGCCGAGCAAGCGAGGCCTCGTCCAAGCGCAGGGGCACGATCAAGGCGGGCGCCAGTGGCGGAAGGCTCCGGCCCCGGTGGAGCCTATCCCAGAGGTTCCAGGGGTGGTGCTCCTCTGGCTGAGGCGCCCGGGGCAGCAGCGCCTGCAGGGCCCCCACCGGCTGCGTCGGAGCGGCAGCAGCGGAGGCCAGGGCCAGCAAGGGTCCCTCCAGTCCAGCGGGATCCAGCCCCGCCTTGGCTGCGGCTTCCAAAACCTGACGGCGCCAGGTCTCCGACCCGAGCCCATGGCGCAGCTCGGGATCCAGGGTCAGCCAATCGGGTACAGGCAGTCCGGCCCCCCTCAGGATGGGACTCAGCTTGTTCCAGCGCGCCGGCAGGCGATCCGGATCCTCCAGGGGGATCTGGAGGGCCAGGGGCTGGAGGCTCGCACCGAGGCTCCGGGTCAGGCGCTCCTGCAACGCCAGGGCCGGATTCCCGGTGGCCCGGAAGCGCCGCAGGTCCTCTTCCCAGCGGGTGCGCGGCGCGCCGAGCAGGGCCACGGCCAGCAGCCCCAGGGCCACCCAGGGCGCCCAACGGCGACGCGGGGCGGGGGCAGCGGCAGGTCCTGGCGCGAAAGGTCCGGTCCCGCGATCCAACCAGATCAGAAGGGTAGGCAGCACCAGGAAGGTGGCGGCGAGGCAGGCCAGCAGCCCGAGTCCCGTGGTGAGTCCCAGGTCGCGGATCCCTGGGAAGGGTGCGAAGGCCAGGGCCAGGAAGGCCAGGGCGGTGGCGAGGGCGCCCGCCACCACGCCGGGGCCCGTACTGAGCAGCGCAGCCCGCAGCGCCCAGGGCTTGGAGCGGCCCGCCCGGCGTTCATCCCGGTAGCGGCTGAAGAGCAGGATGCCGACGTCGTCGCCAACTCCCAGCAGCACCGCTCCAAAGCCTGCGGCCATGAGGTTCACCCGGCCCAGGATCCAACCCGTCAGGCCCAGCGCCCAGACCATGCCGATCAGGAGGGGCACCATGACGAAGCCGTACCCCGCCAGGGTCCGGAAACCCAGCCAGTAGACGAGACCGATGAGGATGAAACTCAGCCCGAGGCTCAGAAGCACTTCCAGCGTGAGGTGATGCGACTCCCAGGCCGTGATGGCGTGGGCGCCGGTGATCTGGATGGGGAACGCGCGGCCATCGCCCGGCGATAGCGCCGCCTCCGCCTCGCTGAGGCTCGCTGAAGCAGGCAGGGGTCCCTGGGCCCCGCGTCCGAGCCAGAGCATGGCCCGAGTGGTGGCCTTCGCATCTGTGGTCGGGAACCCCGCCACCAGGG
Source organism: uncultured Holophagaceae bacterium (assembly GCA_903873655.1). Taxonomy (GTDB): domain Bacteria; phylum Acidobacteriota; class Holophagae; order Holophagales; family Holophagaceae; genus Geothrix. Next base: position 17,299 of record CAIQPH010000180.1, read on the forward strand.
GCAGCAGCACGAAGCGCCCGTCTTTCGTCTCGAAATAGCCGCTGCGCACCCGCAGCGTGAAGGACCGGCCCAGTTCCGTGGCCTTGGCCATGCCTTCGCCAGTCTGCGGCGCGAGGTCCCGCAGACCGAGCGGATCCAGCCGGGCCAGGGCCGCGGGCAGGGGTTCCGGAGATGCCAGGGTCCTGGCGGTGGCCTGCAGGCGCTGCTGGAGCGAGACCGGATCCATCAGGGGCGCCAGGCGGTCCCCCAGCCAGGCGGGAGCCAGGCTATAGAGGGTTTCCGTGGTCAGGCGGGTCACGGCGGCATCGCCTTCCGCGATGGCGCCCACCGCCAATAGCGCCGGCCACGGGCTGACCCCGCCCGCCCCAGGAACTGGAACCGGATCGGACAGGCGGCCCTCAGCGGCAAGGCCATTCAAGGGCAGGTTCCCCTGGGTGAGCAGGCGGTCTACCAGACCTTCCGCCCAGGCGCGGCGGGCCTCAAGGTCGGTCTCGCCCCCTTCGGCGACCAGCCACAGCAGCTCCTGCTGGCCCACGCCCGCCTCGAGGTTGGCGCGCACGGCCGGGTGCTCTGAGGGCAGCAGGCTCATGAGGTCCAGGGCCCGCTCCACCCTCAGTGTGCCCCAGCCCAGGATGAGGGTCAGGGTTGCCACCAGGAGCCACAGACCCCGGGACTGCGCGAGGTGCAGCCGGAGCAGGCCGCGCAGCAGGGCTTTCATCGGCTAGAGTTGCTCAACGCGCGTGATCCAAGGCCTGAGCGCGGGCACCATCTCCACCCGCTCGGCGCCCCGCAACCGCTCGAACAGGCTGCTGTCCTCCAGCCGGACCAGGGGATGATTCTCCCGCCGGTCCATGGCCTCCGGCGGATAGGACGCCGTGAGAAGGGTAGGCAGCTCCTCGCTGTAGCGATAGTCCAACAGCTGAGCCAGGGCCTGGGCGATGCGGATGTCCGAGTCCATGCGGTCCCAGTCATCCAGCACGAGGATGGGCTGCCCCTGGAGGGGCTCGATGAGGTCGCGGACGCTCTGGAAGGCCTGGTTCTGATAGCTCCTGACATCATGGTAGACGTCCTTGATGGCCTGGCTGAGGGTCCGCACAGACACGAAGTTGCCGCCCCGGCCCGTTCGCTCGGTCCAGGCCCGCAGGGCCGCTGCCGCCAGAGTGCTGCGGCCGCTCTGGGCGGGGCCGTGAATCCACCACAGCTCCCAGCCATGACGGAACTTGTGCTTGCCCGTAGTGGCCCACTGGGAAAGGCCTTCGGCCCCGGCTGGGCGGATGCCGTGTTCCGGCCGCTTGCGCAGGGCCTGGAGCAGCCGGGCCAGGTCCTCGCGACCCTCCAGTTCGCCGACCTCATCCACCGGGCGGGTCAGCAGGTCCTCCAAGTCCGGCACCCGGTCCAGCAGGGCCCTCACGCCGCTGGCCTGGGCGTTGTTCCACCACTTCCAGAACCGGGCGAAGTCCGCCTCGCGGTAGCGCGAAGGAAGCCCCAGGGTTTCGGCATCGGGCGCCATGTCTGCCGTGCATCCGCACACCAGTACAGGCTTCTGCGGATCCGGATCGAACACCAGGCCTTTGCCCTGGCAGCGGGGGCAGTCCGGTCGGCCCTTCATACGCCGTCTCCGCCCCGCAGAAAGCCGCCCAGCACTTCCCGACGGCGCTCCCGGATGCGCGCGAAGGCACGCTCCTCAAGCTGGCGTACGCGCTCGCGAGAGATGGGTGGATCGAAGCGCTTGCCGATCTGCTCGAGGGTCAGGGGATCCTCGCCGCCGATGCCGAAGTGCAGGGAGATGATGGTGCGCTCCTTCTCGCTGAGCGCGGCCAGGCTGACTTCGATCTGCTCGAGGAAGGCCTCCTGATCCATCGTGTGCATGGCGGAGGGTTCCACCTCCTGTTCCAGGCTGTCCCCCACCGTGAGATCGGAGTCGCCGAGGCCCTGCTCGGTGGACACGGTGGAGGTCGTCTGCTGAAGCAGCTGGTAGCGCTCCACGTCTTCGATGCTGAGGCTGGCCGCCTCGGCAATCTCCTGCAGCATGGGCGTGCGGCCCAGGGCCTGGCTGAGCTTCTGGGTCACGCGGTTGAGATGCACCAGGTGGCCCGCCACTTTCTGCGGCAGCCGGATCTTGTTCCCGTGCTCGGCCAATGCGTGGAAGATGGCCTGCCGCACCCACCAGGAGGCATAGGTCAGGAACTTGTTCTCCCGCTCGGGGTCGAAGCGCTTGGCCGCTTCGATCAGGCCCAGGTTGCCCTCGCTGATGAGGTCCAGCAGATCGAGTCCCATGCCTTCGAACTTGCGGGCCTCCTTCACCACGAAGCGCAGGTTGCCTTCCACCAGTTTGCGCAGGCCTTCAGGATTGCGGTTGTTCTGCCACAGGCGTCCATTGATCCGCTCTTCCTCTGCGGTCAGCAGGGGCAGATGGCGGATCGAATCGAAGTACTTGTCGAGCGAGCGCTCTTCGAGATGCCGGAGGGGCACAGTTCACCTAGGGGGAAAGACCAGCATAGCAAGCGATCCCGGCTCCCAGGGCTTGTCTTCAGGAGCGTTTGCGCAGCCCATGGGGGACGAGTTTCACCAGCCCAGTGGCGGAGCCGGGGCGCGGCACATCCTTGAGGCCCGCTGACTCGAGCACCTGCGCCAGACGTTCCAGGTCCTCCTGCAGCAGGTTCAGGCGGTCCCGCATCCCCAGCACCACCTCCACGCCGGCCAGGTTGACACCCAAGTCGCGGGTGAGATTCAGGATGAACTCCAGGCGCTCCAAATCCTCATCGCTGTAGAGACGCGTCTTGCCTTCGGTACGGCTCGGCGTGAGCAGGCCCTCCCGCTCATAGAGGCGCAGGGTCTGGGGGTGCACGCCGTATCTCATCGATACCACGCCGATCATGTAGGCGCCTACTCTCGGGTCCCTAGAACTCATATTGCCTCCCTGCAATTTGAGCTCATATGACACTCCGCTGCTTGCGCACGTCCGCATCGTTCAGCTCGGCCAGTTCCCGCAGGAGGTCCTTGCTGCGCTCATCTTGGATGGCCGGCGTCACCACGGCCACCTCGGCGATGAGATCGCCCCGCTGTTTCCCCCTGGGGATCGGCATGCCCTGGCCCTTGAGCCGGAGCTTGGCTCCGGTCTGGGTACCGGGCGGCACTTTGATGGTCTGCTGGCCCTCAGGCGTGGGCACATCCACCTTCGCCCCAAGCGCCGCCTCCGAGAAACTGATGGGCAGGCGCACGTAGAGGTTGGGGCCCTTGCGTTCGAAGCGCGCGTCCGGCTCCATGCTGATCTGCAGGAAGAGGTCGCCGGGCCCGCCGCCCCTGCGCCCGGCTTCACCTTTGCCGGCCACCCGCAGGCGCGCTCCGTCCTCCACGCCCGCCGGAATCGCGATGGTGACGGTCTCCTGTCGGCCATGGCGGCCGGCACCATCGCATTCCGGGCAGGCCGGGGCCTTGGAGCCCCGTCCGCCACACTCCGGACATGTGCGTCCGAAAGAGAGAAAGCCTGAGCCGCCTCCCAGCTTGCCCTTGCCCTGGCAGATGCGGCAGGTTTCCTGTTTACGGTTGACCTCACCCGTGCCGCGACAGGCGAGGCAGGGTTCAGAACGGTTCACACGCAGGCTCAGGCGCGTGCCTTCGAAAGCCTCGCGAAAGCCCAACCGCACGGCATGGATCAGGTCCTCGCCCCGCTCAGGACCCTGCCGAACCGGGCGACCGCCGAACCCAGCGAAGATGTCCTCGAAGCCAAACCCGGAACCCTGCTGGAAGCCCGGCGGGATCTGGGCTCCCGGTCCGTTCGGGTCGCCATAGGTGTCGTAGTTCTTCCGTTTCTCGGGATCAGAGAGGACGTCGTTGGCTTCGGCGAGTTTCTTGAACTCGGCCTCGGCTTTCGCATTGCCCGGGTTCAGATCCGGGTGGTGCTTCCGCGCCAGCTTGCGGTAGGCCTTCTTGATGTCCTCCTCAGAGGCCGATTGGGACACGCCCAGGATCTTGTAGTAGTCGGGGTGAGACATTGCTTTAGTCTAGGCGACTAAGATTTCATTTGCGCAGAAAAACGGGGAGCCGAGTGGCTCCCCGTTTTTCTGCGTGAGGTTAACTGACGACTTCCGCATCGATGACGTTGTCATCTTGCTTTTTCCCATCTCCAGGGGCGCCCGGCGCCCCTGGAGCCTGCCCGCCGCCCTGCGTCGGCGGCTCCTGCTTATAGAGGCTTTCCGCCAGCTTGTGGCTCTTGGCGGTGAGGGTCTCCAGGGCCTTTTTGATGCGCTCCTGCTCCAGACTGGCCAGAGCGGCCTTGGCCTCGACGAGGGCCTCCTCGGCCTCCTTCTTGTCGCCCTCCGGGAGCTTCTCGCCGTTCTCCTTCAGGAGCTTCTCCACCTGATAGACCATCTGGTCGAGGTGATTCTTCTCCTCGAGCAGGGCCTTGCGATCCTCGTCATCAGCTTTGTGGGCCTCCGCATCCTTCACCTTGGCGTCGATCTCCTCCTTGGAGAGGCCCGTACTGCCGGTCAGGGTGATGCTGGCGTCCTTGCCGGTGCCTTTGTCCTTGGCGGTGACGTGCACGATGCCATTGGCGTCGATGTCGAAGACGACCTCGATCTGGGGCATGCCCCGGGGGGCGGGCGCAATGTTGCCCAGGTGGAACTGACCCAGGAGTTTGTTGCCCTCGACCACGGGGCGCTCCCCCTGGAACACCTCGATGTCCACGCCGGGCTGGTTGTCCACGGCCGTGGTGTAGATCTCGCGGCGCTTCGTGGGGATGGTGGTGTTGCGGGGGATGATGACGCTCATCTGGCCGCCATTGGCGTTGATGCCGAGACTGAGCGGAGTCACGTCGAGCAGCAGCACTCCCTTCACGTCTCCAGCCAGGACACCGGCCTGCACCGCGGCGCCCACGGCGACCACCTCGTCGGGATTCACGCTGTGGTTGGGCTCCTTGCCGAAGATCTGCTTCACCAATTCCAGCACCCTGGGAATGCGGGTGGAGCCGCCGACCATCACCACTTCGTCGATCTCGTGGTGGGCCATCTTGGCATCCTTCACCGCGTTCTCGCAGGGCCCCTTGAGCTTCTGCAGGACCGGTTCGATCATCGCCTCGAACTTGGCGCGGCTGAGGTGCTGATTCACATGCTTGGGACCGCTGGCATCGGCGGTGATGTAGGGCAGGCTGATCTCGGTCTGGGTGGTGCTGGACAGCTCGATCTTGGCCTTCTCGGCAGCCTCCTTGAGGCGCTGCATGGCGTCCGCTTGCTTGCGGAGGTCGATGCCCTCGGCCTTCAGGAACTCGTCCGCCAGCCAGTCGATGATGGCCTGGTCAATGTTGTCGCCGCCCAGGTGGGTATCGCCGTTGGTGGACTTCACTTCGACCACTCCCTCGGAGTCTTCGAGGATGCTGATGTCGAAGGTGCCGCCGCCGAAGTCGAAGA
>CAIQPH010000181.1 GCA_903873655.1 uncultured Holophagaceae bacterium
CCTCGCGTGCATCCAACACCTCGGCCCCCAGTTGTCTGGGACCCAGCGTCCTCCACTCCCTCTCCACATCGCCTCCTCGGCGACTCAGGGGGTCAATAGTTCTGTCGCCAGGGGGTCAGTTTTGGCTGTCGCCCGATAAGTTGCACCTTTCATCTGGGTGCCTCCTACGCAAACCTAGGTACCACGAAGATTTAGCGTGACTTTGACTTGCACCTCTATTGCACCGTGTCTTTCCGGCAGCACTGCCTGACCCAACGGGAAGCAAGGAATTTGGCCCCAATAAGGCGAACTTGAGTGCCGACGACTCAACCCAAATTTGTTGAATTGGGGTCGCGTTCAGGCCGAACTGGGTGGGCGTGGATAGTTCCACGGCATCCACCGTCCGGGTTCGCTCTCCACTTCCTCGGAGTGCTTCAGCAACTCGATCAGGTACTCGAACGGCTCGACTCCGTTCAGTTCCGCCGAGTGGATCAGGCTCATGAACGTGTCCCCGGTTCTGGCACCGGTTATCGACCGATAGAACAGCGAGTTCTTCCGGTGCATGATGGCCCGTTTGACGACCATTTCACAGGCGTTGTTGTCCAGTGGCGCGCCGGGTTCCCGCAGGAACAGGGTGAGTGGGATCCAGTGCTTGCGCATGTAGGTGATGGCCTGGCCGAGCCCGGAGTTAGGCTCCGCCTTGCTGTCCTCGATCTGATCTCGCAACCAAGTCTCCAGGCGGGTCATGACCGGACCGCTCTCCCGTCGGTGGAAGGCCAGCCGCGCCTGGGAATCCATCCCCTCGCGCTTGGCCTGGGCGTCGTTCCTGTAGACCTCCCTGAGTTCCCCCAGCAGGTGCTCGACCTCTGCGGGGAACCGGTTCTCCACCTCCACGAACCGGCGCCGGGCATGGGCCAGGCAGTGGGCCAGGATCGTGTTCAGCTCCCCGGCCTCACCCACGGTGTTCGCGGCGAGGGCATCGCACATCTGGATGGGAGCCGTCAGCCCCTCGGCCCGGTGCTTCAGGACGGCTTCCAGATTCTCCCCGGCGTGGTTGTGGCCGGTGATGAATAGGGCGATCCGGTTATCCCCGATGCGAGACAGGATGGCGCTGGTGTAAATCCCCTTCCTCCCCTCCCTCGGAACAGGGGTCTTCTCCAGAATCCGCATGACGGTGTCGTCGTTGAACAGCACCTCGCCCTGGGCGGCCTGACGCGTAAGTTCCGCATGGGCCGGGGCGAGGAGCCCAGCAGCCTTGAGCAGGATCTCCCACTGAGTCGAGACTGGCAGAGGAATCCCCATGCCGAACTGGAGTCGCTCGATGCGGTTCATGGGCAGGCCCGCTCCGTAGCGCAGCAGGCCCAGGAGGGCGGCGACGCTGGGGTCGTACTTCTCCTCGCCCACACCCGTGGGCACCGGGGCGGTGAGCACCTCGCCGCAGAGGTTGCACCGCCGCCGCTCGAGCTCGTAGACGGTGGCTGTGAACGGCGCCACACCCGTGATCCGCAGCAGGGTGGCCGGCTCCTTCTGGGGGTAGACCTTGCCCTTGGGGCAATGCGGGCAACCCTCGCCGGAGGCCACCCCCTCCAGCGGCACGGGGATCCGCTTGGCCTTGGGAAAGTCGGCCGCTGCATTGCGCCCATGGCCCTTCGGTTTCTCGCGCTTCTCCTTGGCCTTAAGCTCCGGATTCTCGGCTTCCATGGCCTCCCGGCAGATGGC
>CAIQPH010000182.1 GCA_903873655.1 uncultured Holophagaceae bacterium
AGCAGCAGCGAAATCAGCCCACCTTCCGCTCTACACCTACCTGGGTGGGCCTGGGGCGACGCGCCTTCCAGTGCCCATGATGAACATCCTGAACGGCGGGAAGCATGCCGACAACAGTGTGGACTTCCAGGAATTCATGGTCATGCCCGTCGGGGCTCCATCCTTCTCGGAGGCCCTCCGGTATGGCGTCGAGACCTTCCATGCGCTGAAGGGCATCCTGAAGAAGATGGGACTCGCCACCAGCGTGGGTGACGAGGGCGGGTTCGCGCCGAACCTGAAGAGCAACGATGAGGCCTGCGAAGTGATCGTGCAGGCCATCAAGGCTGCTGGATTCGTTCCTGGCAAGGACATCGCCATCGCCCTGGATCCGGCTGCCAGTTCCTTCTATGCCAAGGGCGCCTATCACCTGGACAAGTCCGGCCAGGGCCAGAAGAGCAGCGAGGAACTGGTCGCGCTCTTTGCGGATTGGATCAAGAAATACCCCATTGTTTCCATCGAGGATGGGCTCGACGAGAACGACTGGACCGGCTTTCAGGCCCAGACCAAGGCCATGGGCGACACCATCCAGATCGTAGGCGACGACCTTTTTGTGACCAACACCCAGTTCATCTCCAGGGGCATCCAGGAACACTCCGCCAATGCCGTGCTCATCAAGCTGAACCAGATCGGCACTGTCACGGACACCATCCAGGCGATCCAACTCTGCCGAAAGGCCGGTTGGGGATTCGTCGTGTCGCACCGTTCCGGCGAGACCGAGGACACCTTCCTCTCGGATTTCACGGTGGCCATGGGCGGCGGTCAGATCAAGACCGGCTCCGCCTGCCGCAGTGAGCGGATCGCCAAGTACAATCGGCTGCTGGAAATCGAAGCTGAACTGGGCAGCAGCGCCGTGTTCAACAACCCGCTCGCCAAGTGACCTTGAGCAAACCCAGTCATCCTGCGGGAGACGGCTTACCTGCCGTCTCCCGACGAACGCTTGGAGATGTCACCGACATCTGTGATGCCTTCCAAATTCGCACCCTTCAGCCTCAGCTTCGTGCCTGCGCGGAAATCGCCCAGAACCAGGGAATCGTTGACATCGCGGTACTGGGGCAATTCAAGGCAGGGAAAAGCTCGTTTTTGAACAGCCTCATTGGTGCAGAGGTGCTTCCGGTCGATGTCCTCCCCGCCACCGCCGTGGTCACCCGGCTTGGTTACGGGGAAATGAACGAGGCCCAACTCCACCTGACCTCGGGCGAAGTCAGGGATTGCCCAATCCGGGACCTGCCCGCCTACGTCACCGAACGCGGGAATCCCGGCAACGTGAAGCAAGTCGAATCAGTGGAAGTCAGACTGACGGCCCTGGCGCCGTTCGGTGGGGTTCGGTTTGTGGACACGCCTGGCCTTGGCAGCGTCTTCGCCCACAACACTCAAGCCTCGATGGACTGGCTTCCCAAAGTCGGCGGCGCCCTCGTCGCCATCGGGGTGAACCAGCCCTTCGGGGAACAGGATCTGAAGCTTCTCCTGGAGGTTTCCAAGCACACACCAGAGGTCGTGATCCTTCTGACCAAGGCGGATCTGGTATCTCAGGGACAACTGGCATCCATCCTGGAGTTCACCCAACACCATGTGGCGCAGCACGCGGGACGCCAACTGCTGGTCCTCCCCTACTCGACCCATCCCGACTTCGAAGCCATGCGGCAGACGGTCCGAAACCATGTGCTGCGCGAAATGGCTGGTCGCCACCAGGAACTTTTCGCCAACATCCTGGAACACAAGGTTCTGGCCATTACCGGTTCCTGCCGGGACTACCTGCTCCTTGCCCAGCGTGCTGCCCAAGCCGCAGTGGAAGCCCGTTCAGACCTCCTGGAGATGCTGAAGCAGGAACAGGCCAGTCTCCAGTCAGTAAAAGGTGAAATCGGGGTGTTCACGCGGGACCTCAAGACTCGTGCGAGATCCGGCGCTTCCGACCACTTCCAGGCGTTCCGAGGTGAGGTCCAGCGCCACCTCAAGGACAGCCTGCGACGGGACATGGCTGGCTGGAAGGGGAACCTGGCGAAGCGTCGAACTCGGTTTGAACAGTGGTTGGAGCAGTCGTTACATGAAGAGATGTCCACGGTCTCGGCGCATGGACAGGAATTCCTCGCCAGCCACCTGATGGAGGCCGAGGCGAGCCTACAGCGCAAAGTTAGGGGCTTCCAGGATCGGCTTGCCAGGTCCATTGAACGGGCGCTGGGCCTGACCTTCGAGGGTGCCCGCTTCCATGCCGAGCTATCGAATCCCCGCCAGCCAGATGTCCGCGTTGGGAAAGTCTTCGATAGCCAGGTGGACCTCCTCTGGTTCCTCATCCCCATGGGAATTCTCGGCCCACTGTTCGACCGTCATTTCCTCAAGCTCATCCCCTGGGAGGCAGAGAAGAACCTCTCCCGATTGGCGAACCAGTGGGCCGATGCTGCCAATGCCTGTATCGAAGGGCTTGTTTCACAGGCTCTGGACTTTATGCGGCAGGAATTGATAACGCTGGAGTCCATGACGACGATGGCAGAGGATCGCCGAGACGAAATTGAGAGGGCCTTGAATATTCTGGCCCAGGCCTTGGATGAAGCCTAGTGATGGCCTGGGCGATGGGGGTGGCGGCGGCCAGTTTTGGCGGGAGTGTTGGCAAGCCCCTCACCGATCCAGGCGGCGGGTAGGATCGCGATCCAGGCCAGCATCAGTAGCCCGGGGCCGCCCCATTCGACGGACAAGGCGATGGCTGTCAGCGGAGCATTGTAGTTCGCTGCAAGATAGGCGCAGACGGCTACTGAACAGATCTGGGCAGGGGAAAGCACGGGAAGCATGGGATGCAACGTGGCGCCGAGCAGGCTGCCCACACTCAGGGTCACCACGAGCACTCCCGCGACACCCGTCGTTCCGAAGGTGGCCCACACAGCCACCAGTTTCAGAATCAGCAGGGCACCTGCGGCCAGGCCCAAGAACTTTCCTGCGAAGACCGCCGTGGCCACAGCAGTGCCCCCCTGAAGGGTCCAGGTATCACCAAACCAGTGCCAGGAGAGCCATGCGGTCGCCGCCGTTACCAGGCCCCCGAGCAACCCCCGCGCCCACCAATCCATCCGCTCGGTGATTCTCCGGATGTTGGCCAGAACCACCTGGAAGCGACGGGAGAGTAAGCCTGCAACAATCCCCACCACCATCGCAGCCCCGAGACTCCTAGGGCTGATGGCCGCGCTCGTGGGGAAAGGGAGGTATGGGCTGCTTCCGATGAACAAGCCATGGACCCAGTGCGCCAGGAGCGCTGCGACCGACGCCGGGACAAGGGCTGTGCCATCCAGATCCTTGCTGAATGGGGTCTCCATCGCCAACAGGGTGCCAGCCAAAGGGGCGCGGAAGTAGGCCCCGACGCCCGCAGCAGCGCCGATGAGCAGGGCATGGACAGGCACTAGGCCACGGAAGTAGCGGATCCCGCTGACGGCCTGCCGGAAATACAGGGCGATGGACGCACCCAGCCACTGGCTCGGCCCGCCAAGCCCGGCTGAAGCGCCCATGCCGACGGTCGCAATGCAGGCACCCAACTTCAGGGCATCCCGTCCAGGCATCAATTTGGCAGCAGGCTGATGGTATTGGACGACCACCTCATTCAGCATGCCGATGCCACGAACTTGCAGTCTGTGGAGCACCCAGCCGGACGCGACCAGGCCGACGACTGGGGCCGCCAGCCTCAGGACCAAGGGGAGGCGAGAAAGGTTCTCCCACATGGCCGTCACGCAAAGCCATTCCAGGGCCGAGACGGCAAGACCCGCAATAATGCCGATGGGCACAGCCAGCATGACCATGCGACGGAGTTCAATGACCTTCCGCGCCCACCGAGGTGGCAGCGTCAAACCCTTGCCCGGCACCCACCATAGCGGCTCGCGGCTCAGGTCAGTCATTGGACTGGATCTCCAGGGTGATCGTAACCGAGCAAACCTTTAGCCCTCACGCCCTTTCACTGGGTAGAAGCATCTGAATAAGGGCGTCAGCACCCTACTTAAGGAACTGTCGGGGTGGCGGATCATGGAATCACTCAGAAGCTGTATTTGATCCGGGCGGCGAGGGTGCGAGGCGGGATAACGTGGGTGCCGCCGAACACGCTGAGGAAGTTGTAAAGCCCCTTCTCATCGAAAACGTTGAGGAGATCCATGCTGACCTTCAGCGCCTTTCGATCCGCCAACTTGAATTCCTGCCCCAGGCTCACATTCCACACGGTTCGTGACTTGATACGGTAGTTGTCCCCCACCAAGCTGTCGTGCTCCAGGTGGACGTAGGGGATGCCGAAGTCGTAGTCGGGATTGCCCGTCACGGTGGTGGGATCACCTGCCTCCAATCCCGAGTCGTAGCGTCCGATGACTTGGCCGTAGAAGCCGCCGTGCTCGTAGCGAAGGCCCACCTGCATCGTGAGCTTCTGATCGTGGTCGATCAGGTAAGGGCTTGTGTCAGTTGTGGCCGAGGCCGCATCCAGGCCCCCCACCGTGGGGTTGTAGAAGATGGTGCGGACGGTGCCCGCGCTGAGGTAGCCAGACCAGCCGTTTACGGGGATCACATCGAGCCGAAGATCCAGACCGTGGAACTTGCCCTTGGCCGCCGCGATGGGGAACAGCACTCCCGTGTTCAGGAACTGGGAGTTGTCGGCGGCGTTGGTGCTGTCCTTCCACCAGTATTCGAGGCTCACCTTGGCGACCTTCCCCAACTGCTGCTCGACA
>CAIQPH010000183.1 GCA_903873655.1 uncultured Holophagaceae bacterium
ATGTTCGAACATATCCCCGAAGTCCGGTGACTTGGGCACGAGCGGGGGCAGGCCTTGGATGGCACGAGCGACGCCGCCATCGAACAGGTAGAACTTGGCGGTCTCGATGGCCTTCCGTTTCTGGCTGTGGGCCCAGGCCTCCAACTCGCTCCCGATCAGAGTGTCCTTGAGGATCTCGAAGTACTCGTTGACCGTCGTACGGGGGACCTTGGCATCGTTGGCCACCTCAGTCTTGTTGATCATCCGGCCATTGCAGGCAGCGGCCACTTCCAGAAATCTGGCGAAAGCGGGTACATTGCGCGTCAACCCCTCCGCAGCAATTTCTTCCCGTAGGTAGGTGCCGACATAATTCCGCAAATCCTCCTCCGGGTCCTCCGAAGTGTAGATGTGGGGAAGCAATCCGTATTTGAGGGCCTTCACCAGATCGAATTCCGCGCCCAGTTCTCGCCAGCTAAAGGGATGAAGCATGCGCGACCGGGCCCGGCCTCCGAGGAGATTCGCACCTGAGCGCTTCAGCTTCCGGGCACTTGAGCCACTCAGAAGGAAGCGCAGGCCTCGTGTCTCGATCAGAAGTTGAACCTCATCCAGAAGTACGGGCAGCTTCTGGATTTCATCGATCGCAACCACGGCATCCCGGAGACCCGCGGCTTCCAGTTCTTCCCGCATCCGTGATGGATGGGTGCTCAGGGTAAGCCAAGTCCGGTGGTCCAACAGGTTGTAGACCGGAACCCCCGGCAAGGTCTCTCGGATGAGGCTGGACTTCCCGGTCTGCCTTGGCCCGAAGAGGAAGCAGGATTTCTGCCTCAACACTGATTTCAAATCGAGTTGGCGTGCGACGTACATTTTTGACTTCACCTTTCGACGGGTATTTCGTCATTTATAATCACAAATGACGAAATACTCGTCAATATCTATCTGTTTGTCCTTCCATGCTTAAAAAAATCAAAACCCGGTCAACAGCAGATCGATCGCCTGCAGGATCTCACCGCGCGCCTCTGCAAGCTGACCCGCAACCGGACCCAACTCGCGCTGGGGAATGCCCGCCAGTTCGGGAACCATGGCCACCAGCGGATGACCCTGGAAGCGCACGACGGGGGTCAACCGGGACATGGCAGTTACCCCAGTCGAATTGGGCCGGTACAAGGGCACCACCACCCTCGTCCCAAGCACAGAGAGCACGTCCGACTGGACATCCAACAGGAAGGGCACTGCTGTCTTCGTCCTTGGGTTCGAGTTCCGGAACACGGAGTAGGCGGCCATCAGAACGCCCTGATCCCATCGCTGAACGCCCCCTGCGCCTCGATCCGGCCGTTGTAGGTCTCGATCGCCTTCGCGTTCTCCTCCAGCCAGAGCTCAGCCTGCCGCGCACTCACGGCGTAGGCCAACGCCTCCTCCGCCACGCTGGAAAGGTTCAAGCCCAGTTCCTTCCCAAGCCGCACCAGATCAGCATTGAGGCTCAGGTTGACGGGCCGCTTGGGTGCATCTTCTTGATAGATCGAGCGCATGATAGACTCCATAATCAATACGCATCAATTATGCGTATTGATTATGGAGCTGTCAATTGCCTGCCTGCAGGGTCCTAATCCTGTTCATCCTGCCTTTCAATCCTGTTAATCCTGTCTTGCAGTTGTTCATTGAGGTCCTGTGCTCCCCCTCACCCCGGCTCTGCTCATCCTCGCCCAGTCCCCGGCTCCCGCCTTCCGGACGGATCTGGATGCAGGGCACTACCTGAAGGTCCTGTCTGAGGCCGAACAGCGGCTGCGCCAGGAGCCGAAGGACGCCCTGACCTGGGCCGCGAAATCCCAGGCCCTGACTAGCCTCCTGCGGTTCGGTGAGGCCCGAGCTGCGGCCGATCGAGCGCTCTCACTCAAGCCCAGCCTGGCTGACGCGCTGCTAG
>CAIQPH010000184.1 GCA_903873655.1 uncultured Holophagaceae bacterium
GTGGTGGTCTCGGGGTTGCCGAACATCACGCCGATCTTCATGCGGATCTGGTTGATGAAGACCACGCAGGTGTGGGTCTTGCTGATGGTGCCGGTCATCTTGCGCAACGCCTGGCTCATGAGCCGGGCCTGCAGGCCCACGTGGCTGTCGCCCATCTCGCCGTCAATCTCGGCCTTGGGTACCAGGGCCGCCACGGAGTCGATGACGATGATGTCCAGGGCGCCGCTACGCACCAGCTGGTCGCAGATCTCCAGGGCCTGTTCGCCGCTGTCGGGCTGGCTGATGAAGAGGTTGGCCACATCCACGCCAAGCTTCTGGGCGTATTCGGGGTCGAGCGCGTGCTCGGCGTCGATGTAGGCGGCGAGGCCGCCCTTCTTCTGGGCCTGGGCCACCATGTGCAGCGCAAGCGTGGTCTTGCCGCTGGCCTCGGGGCCGTAGACTTCGACCACCCGGCCCTTGGGGACGCCGCCCACGCCCAGGGCCGCATCCAGGGCGATGGACCCGGTGCTGATGACCTCGATGCCCTCGGAAGGGCTCATGCGGTCGCCCAGCTTCATGATCGAACCCTTGCCGAAGGCCCGTTCGATGTCGGCCACGGTGCGGGTGAGGGCTTTGAGGCGATCGTCTTGTTCGGCCGCGGCCATGGGGTCCTCCAGTAGATTGGATATCCAAGGATGGTGCAAAAAGCGAAAAAAACAAGAAATCTTTTTTTACCCTTCTGGCCCGGCCCGCCGAAGAATGGACAATGCCCATGGATGCCCCCAACCCCCCCAACTCCGAATATGTGCAGTCCCTGGAGGCGCGACTGGGCTCGGCCCAGGCCGAAGCTGACCGCTACCGGGCGTTGGTGGACGACCTGAAGGAGGTCCTGTTCCAGATCAACCGGCAGGGCCAATGGTCCTTTCTGAACCCGGTCTGGGCTGAACTCACGGGCTTTTCCGCCGAGGAGTGCCTGGGGCGGCCCTTCCTGGAGTTTCTGCACCCGGCGGACAATCCCCGCTACCTGAACATGCTCAGCTACGCCGTGGACACCGGGCAGGCCGTCTTCGAAGGCGAGTTCCGCATCCCGGCCAAGGCCGGGGACGTGAAGTGGGTGGAGGCGCATCAGCGGATCGCCTTCGATGCGGACGGGGTGGTCCTCGGCGTGGCGGGCACCCTGAAGGACATCACCGAGCGCAAGCACACGGAGATCGTGCTGCGCGTGGCCACCAGCCGGCTGCGGGCCCTCATCGAGAACATGCAGGCGGGCATCCTGGTGGAGACCGAGGGACGGAAGATCGCCCTCCTGAACGAGACCTTCTGCCAGATGTTCCAGGTGCCCGTGCCGGCCCACGTGCTGGTGGAGAGCGAGACCCGGGACCTGCTGAAAGAGTGCCTGCCCCTGCTGGTGGACCGGGCGGGATTCCTGGCCCGCGTCGAGGCCCTGGGCGAGGCCCAGCGGCCCGCGCAGGGCGAGGAATTCGAGCTGCGGGACGGCCGCATCATGGCCATGGACTTCGTGCCCATCGCCGTCGGCGAGGAACATCTCGGCCATCTCTGGCAGTTTCACGACATCACGGACCGGCGGCGGGCCGAGATCAAGCTCGAGGAGGCCGCCCGGGAGCTGGCGGTGGCCCGGGACCGGGCCCTGGAGCTGTCGGGCCTCAAGAGCGAATTCCTCGCCAACATGAGCCACGAGATCCGCACGCCCATGAACGGCATCATCGGCATGACGGGCCTGCTGCTGGATACGCCGCTCGGCGGCGAGCAGCGGCAGTACGCCGAGACCGTCCGTTCCTGCGGCGAGGCCCTGCTCACGCTCATCAACGACATCCTCGACTTCTCCAAGATCGAGGCGGGCAAGCTGGAGTTCGAGACCCTGGATTTCGACCTGCTGACCGTGATCGAGGACGTGCTGGCGGTCCTCGGCGTGAAGGCCCAGACCAAGGGGGTGGAACTGGGGGTCTTCGTGGATCCGGCCACGCCCCTCGCGGTGGTCGGTGATCCGACCCGCCTGCGCCAGATCCTGACCAACCTGATGGACAACGCCTTGAAGTTCACCCACGAAGGCTCCGTGGAGGTGCGGGTCCGACCCGAGGCGGTGGAAGGGGGCCAGGCCCTGATCCGGATGGAGATCCGGGACACGGGCATCGGCATGAAACCGGAGGTGGTGGAGCGCCTCTTCACCTCCTTCTTCCAGGGCGAAAACTCCACCACCCGCAAGTACGGCGGCACCGGGCTGGGCCTCACCATCTGCAAGCGGCTGGCGGAACTCATGGGGGGCGACATCGGGGTAACCAGCGTGCCTGGCGAGGGCAGCAGCTTCTGGTTCACCCTCCGGCTCGGCGTCCGGGCTGGTCAGGCGCCCGTCCATCGAGGAACCTCGCCGGTGCTCATGGTGAGCCTGCCGACCGCCGTGAGCCGCCTGATCCACGAGCAGTTCGAGGCCTGGGGAGTGTCTGTTCTGGTGGCTCCGCCAGAGAGGGACCCGGCCGCCTGGCTCGCCGAGGTCCGCAAGCCTGAGGCCATGATCCTGGTGGGTCCGGGAGCGCTGGATGGAATCCTGGCCGAGGCCGGA
>CAIQPH010000185.1 GCA_903873655.1 uncultured Holophagaceae bacterium
CAGGTGGCGCCCACGGGGCAGACCTTTACGCAGGGCGGCCGCTTGCACTGCTGACACTGTACGGGCATGTAGAAGTGGCTTTCCTGAGGTACCTCCGCAGGGTTGTAGTACTGCTCGGCGTGCTGGATGTTGACGCCCTCCTCCTTGTCCATCTGGAGGACGCGGATCCACTGGACCTCAGGGCTGCGTGACTGGTTGTTCTCTTTCACGCAGGCGTGGACGCAGCGGCGGCAGCCGATGCAGCGGCTGAGGTCCAGGGCATAGCCGAAGATCACGCCAGGAATGGGCGGCTCGTTCCCTACCTTTACGGCCTTGTGGAACTTCTCTTCGTACTCGCGCTCAAGGCGGGCGATGATGGTCTGGATTTCCTCCTTGGAGAGTTCCCTGTAGTTGTTCTGGAGGAACTCCTCCTTGCTGAGCTTCCCGCAGCCGGTGAGGGCCATGGCGACAGTGGCCACCGCTGTGCCCAGGAACTCGCGCCGGCTGCCGCAGGCGCTGGCTTCCTCCGTTCCTGCCGGGGGGGTGATGGGTTTCAGGTCAGTCATCGGGCGCCCCCTTTCGTCAGCTGGATGTCCTCGGGCCTGGTCGGTGGCGGCATTGGTTTCAGGGGCGCGAAATGGGGTGAATGGGGATTGTGGCAGTGGACGCAGAGCAGGTACTTTTTCGGGCCATTCCAACTGCCCGTGCGCTTGCCATGAATGCCGATGCGCCAGTCCCGCAGCTTGTCCCCGTGGCATTGGCCACAGAGCAGGTAGGAGGCGTTGAACGAAACCCTCTCTCCGCTTGCCAGATGGAGGAAGTCGCGGCTGTTGGCATCATGGCAGTCCAGGCACCAGCGGGTTGTGGGACCGTGGTGAAGTATTTCCTGGATCTCCGCGTGCATGGCCAGATCGCGCCGTTTCGTGTTCGCCGGCATGGCCTTGGGGTCATGGCAGCTGGTGCAGGGGAAGATGCCCTCGGTGAAGGGCGGCTTGGGCACCTCAATGCCTTCCGGGGAGACGACTTCGCCCTTTTTCTCGGGCGGGCTCGCGAAGGCGGGTGCCGTCAGAAGTAGCAGGGCCAGGCCCGCAAATCGGATCGGGCGGATGTTCATGAAGGGACCTCCGGCTTGAGTGGGTTCGTTTCCCTGCCCGTATCGGGTGGGACAGGCACTTTCAGTAATCGGGGCGCGAGCATGAGTGTGACGCCGTAGCACATGAACCCGAGGAAAAGCGTCAGGGGTCGGCCCACGGTCAAGTCCTCGAAGAGGAATTTCAGGGCGGTGAAGATCAGGAGGGGATAGACCAGCCAGCGCAGTTGCAGGGATGGGAACCTGCGGCCGCTCCAGGCGAGCACGATGGCCAGGGTGGACAGCACACCGGTGCGCACGGCGGCCAGGGCGCCGGGATCCGCCGCCCCGTGCGAGGACGCAGCGCACCCGGCCTGGATCGCCAGGGCACCGATGCCCCCGATGGCGACTGCCCCCAGCAGCAGGATCAGGGGACGCACGCTGGTCGTGATGGCATCCGAGGGCCGCTGCAGCATGAAAATGACGGCGGCCGCCAACAGGCTGGCGAGGCTGAGAAGGCCGGGCACCGAAAGGGAGGCAGGCACGCCCTGGGGGGCCAGGAAAGCCCGGAAGGACCAGACAGCCAAGCCGCTCATTACTGCGGAAGCAAGAAGGTACAAGCTGCTCTGAAAGATGAGGATCGACCTCTCGGCCCGCAGGCCGACCAGCATCGCACCCAATCCGAGGAGGCCACAGAGGGGGGCGAAGAGGGCCATGGGAAGCAGCAGCGGGCCTCCCAACAGAAGGAGGATGAGCGCCAGGAAGGTAAAGAAGCGGAAGCTCGGCCAGTTCTTCTGCAGATCCTCCTTGAAGGAGAGGGCCGCTGCGTAGCTACCGGCCCCGGTCAGCACACACCCCATGCCCAGCAATCCAGTTCCTGACCCCGAGGCCAGGGCGACGCGGAGGGCGCCGCCGTAGCCCAGGAGCAGGGCCAGAACCGTTTGGGCGACCTCGAAGGCGCTCACCTTGCCCCGTTCCCTGAGGAGGCGCAGGGCGAAGCTGCCGATGTAGAGCAGGGGCAGGGCCACCGCGAAGAGCATGGACTCGCCCGCGGTGATGCTCCGATAGGGTTCCGGAGTGCCTCCGTGCCAGGCGGCCAGGGAAGTGATGATGAGCACACCAAGATCCGCCACGAGGGCGGTAGGCCAGCGGAGCCCCTGCCAGCGGCGCCCCTGGGTGAGCCAAAGGGCACCGATGCCCAGAATGAGCATGACCGCCAGGAAGGGCTCGACGGCGCGGCGGGAGGCCATCAGGGCCAATCCTGAACCCAGCGAGGCGAGCGTGGCCGTCCAGATGATGGGCTGGAGGTCCCGCCGCCAGGCCACAGCGCCATGCAGGCAGGTGACGGCCAGGAGCAGGATGGCGGCGAGAGGCGGAGTGAGAATGCCGAACCGGGCGGTCGATTCCACGATGAGCGGGTAGGCGATCAGGATGGAGGCCAGGGCGTGAAAGGCGGCGTCCAGGGGGTGCCGGGCACGCTCCGCGAACACCGCCCAGGTGATCGCGTAGGCCAGGCCAAGCGCGACGCCTGAACCCTGGGGAAGGGTATGGGCATCCACCAGGGACCGGATGAAGGTCGCCCCGCCCAGGATCAGGCAGGTCCGGCCCAGGAGTCCGGTGAGACGGATGGGGTTGGGCAGGACTTCCGATGGGACAGCCGTGACAGGTGAGTGCGTCATTTCCGGGGAGACCTGCCGTTCAGCCGGGGACGACTCAAGGGCGGCGACCCTTGCTTCCAATCGCGCCACCGCCTCGGTCAGGAAGACGAGGCGCGACTCGAGCGCCTGCGGCAGGGCATCCGCCGGATAGCGCTCGGAAGGGTTGTTTTCGGTGGACATCAACTGGACCTCGAGGGGAGGCGGATGACTTGAAGCCGGCAGGGTATAGAACCCATTGCCGCCTCCCTGGACTGGGGGCGTCAAGCGAATAAAAGACATTCCAATTGATTCATAAAGAAAACAATGAATAATGTTAGGACAGAAACGCCTGCCGCACGGTTCTCCCCGCCTTGGGACTTCAGGAAAAAACAGATGAAAGCCGCCCCTGGGCGTTTTTGGCTGCGATGAGTGAGGTGTGCCGGTGGTCACAGCTCCGAGGGCGACTCTGCCAAGCCGATGGGCAGGAGCCTCCCTTGAGCCGATCACGTCCCTCTTAGCGCCAGCTGCCGTCTCGGTGTCCCAGGGCCGCCAGCACTTCCTCCGCGGCGCGGATGCCGTGGTCCTGGGCCTCTTCGAACAAGGCCAGGCCGCTCAGCTCGGTGTGCGCGAAGTGGACATTGCCGAAGGGCCGCGCCAGGGCGAGGAACTCCGGATCCCAGAGCAGGCCCGGCGCGGGCCGCACCATGGCGTGGCCCCAGCGCATCACGTCCAGGTGTGCCACCAGGCTCTCCAGATCAGGATGGGCCGGGCGCAGATCATCCATCACCATCCGGGCACAGGCCGGCCAATCCAGGGCCCGCAGCCGCGCCCGCTCAGCGTCGCAGTCAGGTCCGGCGAAGGGTTTGTACCAGGTCCACACCGTGGGCCCATGATCTTGCAGGCTCTGATGGGTGGCCACCACGTAGCCCAGGGCCTCGCTGTCCCTTGGCACGTTGTCCCAGGCCAGCGGGAAGCTCGATTCCTTCGGCCGGTCCCGGAGCGTGAGGTTGGCCACCAGCCAGGGCGCGTTGCGAATGCGGACCGAGGCGGGCCGCGCAGCATGGAGGCCCTCGACCACGTGTCGGGCCACATGCTGGGGTCCGGCGAAGATCACCCGCTGCGCCTGGAAGCCCAGGCGCCGCTGGTTCAGGGCGTCCCAGGCCGTGACGAGAAGGCCGTCCTTCTGGGCGCGGATCGAGGTCGCCATCACGCCGCAGCGCAGCCGGGCTCCGCTGGCACGACGCAGATGATCAACCAGGAACCCGTTCCCCTGGGGCCAGGTGAGGAGGGGCCTGGAATCCTCGCCGGGACCCTGCTTGCGGGCGGCGAAGTAGAAGAGGCCCGCCCAGGCGCTGGTTGTGTCCAGCCTGGAGCCGTAGTCGTCCCGGCAGGCGTAGTCCAGCAGCCAGCGCAGGCGCGGCGAGGTGAGGCTGCGAGCGTCCAGCCAGGCACCGAAGGAGATGCTGTCCAGGGAGCGGATTGCCGGGACATCCGAGCAGCGTGATCTCGGGATGCTGAAAGCCGGCCGCCCCCTGCCATCCCTGAATGCGGCCCAGCGGTCCACTTCCTCGAAGAAGGCGTGGTACTGACGCTCATCCTCGCCGCTGGCTCCGGCTCGCAGATAGAGTCCCTCCCACCACTGGCCGTAGGCAAAGAGCCGCTCCTCGGGTGCGCGCACCGTGGCCTCCTCCGCGAAGAGGGGATTGCCCCTTGCATCAAAGCCCCCCAGCACGCCGCAATCCTTCAGCAGCCGCAGTACTGCCTGGTTGCCGCGGTCGGGCACCGGCAGGTAGTGGGCGGCCCAGGGGAAGGCGCTCACGTGGTTCCGGCCGGAGCGCGAAGTGCCACCGGGTTCCCGTTCCAGCTCCAGCACGCGGAAGTCCTCCAGGCCTGCGCCCGCCAGCCGCCAGGCGGCGCTGAGGCCCGCCACACCGCCGCCCACGATGAGGACCGAGACCGGTTCGAAGCGCTCCGGGTCGGGGAAGCTCCCCCCACGCAACCAGTGACCCAGGGCCAGGTCCGGACCCACCAGTTCGCCGGTGAAGGGGAATTCGGGCCTGCGCCGACATGCCAGGGGCAGCGCCGAAGCCGCTGTGGCCGCGAGGAAGTCCCGGCGCCTCATGGTCGGCTCACGACCACCGCCGCCACTCCCGGGCGTAGAGATGGACGAGCACCTGGTTGTCCAGGCGGTTCACCGGCACGGGCACGCGGTCCATATCCCTGGGAAAGGCGAACATGGCCGCGGTGGCCGCGTCGGAGAGGTGGCGCAGGCCCGGCAGCACCCGGGTCGGCACTTCGAATTCCCGCTTCGAGGCCAGGGCGAAGCCCCAGACGCCGAAGGAGGGTACGGCCAGGTGGTAGGGGCGCACCTTCAGCCCC
This sequence comes from uncultured Holophagaceae bacterium, assembly GCA_903873655.1. Classification (GTDB taxonomy): domain Bacteria; phylum Acidobacteriota; class Holophagae; order Holophagales; family Holophagaceae; genus Geothrix. The sequence goes on from CAIQPH010000185.1 coordinate 5,065, forward strand.
GCGGCCTCCATGGTGGCGGCGATGCACCAGAAGGATTCCCGGGCCATGAGGGGCGAGGTGCTCTGGACGGTGACCATGGCCTCGTCTGTGAGGCGGCGCCGGAGGAGCCGGTAGAAGCGCGAGGTGTAGAGCTTGCCCAGGGCATAGGTATTGGGATCCGGGAAATCCACGAAGGCCAGATCGAAGGGTGGCCCGGTGGCCTCCTGCAGCCACACCATGGCGTCGGCGTTGACCACCTGCACCCGGGGATCATCCAGGGAGGCGCCGTTGAGCTGGCGCACCATGGGCTGCTTCCGCGCCATGTCGGTCATGGCCGGATCCAGGTCCACTAGCACCACTTCCTGCACCGAGGGATGCTTCAGCACCTCGCGCACGGCGAGGCCGTCCCCGCCGCCGCAGATCAGGACGCGCCTGGCGTCTGGCCGCAGCCCGAAGGCCGGGTGCACCAGGGCTTCGTGGTAGCGGTATTCATCGGCGCTGGAGAACTGCAGGTTGCCATTGAGGAAGAGCTGGAAGCTGCCCCGGCCCCGGGTGAGCACGATGCGCTGGTAGGGGCTATCCCTGGCGTAGACGATCTCGTCTGCAAAGATCTCCTCTTCAACGGCCAGGGTGAACTTTCCGGCGAAAGCCAGACCGACTGCCAAAAGAACCAGGACAACCACGCAGCGCAGGCGGAGCATCCGAGTGGGCCCCAGCTGGGATTTCAGCAAGTGCGTGGACCAGAGGCCCACGGCGGCATTGAGCAGGCCGAAGAGCAGGCTGGTGCGTACCAAACCCAGCTTGGGCATGAGCAGCAGCGGGAAGAGCAGGGAGGCGAAGAGGGCGCCGATGTAGTCCAGGGTGAGCACGCCCGCCACCAGGTCCTTGAAGCGCACCTGGTCCTTCAGGATCCGCATGAGGATGGGGATCTCCAGCCCCACCAGGGTGCCCACGGCCAGCACCTCGCCGTAAAGCACGACCCGGAAGGCGTGCGTATGGGCGAAGGCCTGGAAAAGGATCGGCGCCGAGAAACCGCCCACCAGCGCCACTGCCAGCTCCAGGTCCACGAAGCGCCGCGCCAGCCCGCGCTGCAGGAATTTCGACAGCCACGAACCCAGCCCCATGGCGCTGAGATAGACCCCGATCACCGTGGAGAACTGCGTGACCGAATCCCCCAGCAGGTAGCTCGACAGCGTCCCCGCCACCAGCTCGTAGATCAGCCCGCAGCTGGCGATGAGCAGCACGCTGATGAACAGAAGGGGAGCTTTCAGTGTGGGCTGTTGGGGCAGATCACCCATGGATCGCGGCGGCGATGATGATGCTGATGCCTAGGATCAGGCAGCCGAGGACGATGCCCAGGGCGGTGTTCTGGTCGTCCTCGAACTCCTTGCGGAGGGAGAAGGGCAGCACCTTCACGAGCACGAGC
>CAIQPH010000186.1 GCA_903873655.1 uncultured Holophagaceae bacterium
CATCCCGGCGATCGGGCTTGAAGGATCCTCCTGCGCCGCCGGATTCACGATGTCGTTAGCGCCGATCACCATACACACATCCGTTTCCGGGAAGTCGCCATTGAGTTCGTCCATCTCCATCACAATATCGTAAGGCACACGCGCTTCGGCCAGCAGCACGTTCATGTGGCCGGGCATGCGGCCCGCCACGGGATGGATGGCGAACTTCACGGTAACGCCCCGCTTCTTCAGCAGGTCGTAGACCTCGCGGACCTTGTGCTGGGCCTGGGCGACGGCCATGCCGTAGCCGGGCACGATGACCACCAGGTCCGCCTGCTCCATGACCTGAGCCGCGCTCTCGATGGTGTCGGACTTGTAGGCCTTCTGCTCCCCTTCGGCGCTGGTGGTGGCGGTCTGGCCGAAGGCACCGAACAGCACGTTGAAGAAGGAGCGGTTCATGGCCTTGCACATGATGACCGACAGGATCAGGCCCGAGCTGCCGTCCAGGGCGCCGGCGGTGATGAGCAGCTTGTTGTTCAGCACGAAGCCCATGGCCACAGCCGACAGCCCAGCGTAGGCATTGAGGATGGAAATCACCGTGGGCATGTCGGCGCCGCCGATGGGGATGATCAGCAGCACGCCAAAAGCCAGCGACAGCAGGATGATGCCGCCGAAGGCATAGGGCGCCCAGGGGGCCAGCGGGTGCAGTACCAGCGCCACGCCCAGCGCTAGGGCCAGGCCGAACAGCGCAAGATTGGTGGCGTTCTGCATCGGATAGGTCACAGGCCGCTGGGGGATCCACTTCACTTCCTGCAGCTTGCCCGCCGCCAGGATGGAACCGGTGAAGGTGAGGAAACCCAGCAGGATCTCCGCCACCAGGGCCACGACAATGAAGGGGGCCAGGGCGGCTTCATTGCGCTGCCCGAAGTAGAGGAAGAACTTGGCAGTGCCCACCAGGCCCGCGGCCAGGCCGCCGAAGGCGTGGGAGAGGGCGGTCCGCTGGGGCACTGCCGTGAGAGGCACCTGGGCCAGCGGGTAGCCCACGGCCGCGCCCAGGGCGAAGGCGCCGAGGATCCACCAGTAGTGGGTGCCGCCGGTGGCCATCACCCCGGCCAGGGTGCCGATCACGGCCAGCGACATGGCGGCCACGCCGGAGAAGACACCCTTGCGGGCGGTCTCGGGATCGCTCATCCATCGCAGCGAGAGGATGAAGAGGGCTGTGGAGATGAGATACAGGATCTGGACCAAGGTCTCCGCGCTCACTTGGCCACCTTTTCCTGCTTCTTGAACATCTTCAGCATGCGGTCGGTGATGAGGAAGCCGCTGACGATGTTGGTGGTGGAGCAGAAGATGGCCACGAGACCGAGGGCCGTGATGTAGCCCGGGGCATCCTTGCCGGCGGAGACGATGAGGGCGCCCACCACCGCGATGGCGGAGATGGCGTTGGTCAGGCTCATGAGGGGCGTGTGCAACAGCCGCGACACTCGCTGGATCACCATGACGCCGATGAAGGTGGCCAGCATGAAGACGAACAGGGCTCCCATAAAGTCGAGCTGCCCATGCCCGCCTCCAGCGGCTGGGGCCGCGTGTTCCGAAAGAGCGAGCAGCATCATCACGCCTTCCCTCCCTGAGTCTGCTCCAGCGCCTTCAGCGTGGGCGCGTGGACTACCTTGCCTTCGTGCGTCACGGCGCAGCCCTTGAGGATGTCGTCGGCCCAGTCGAGGTTGAAGCGCTTGGCGTCCTTGTCCCAGAAGGCCGTGATGAAGTTCAGCAGGTTCCGCGAAAACATCATGCTCGCGTGGGTGGCCACCGTCGCGGGAAGGTTCAGGGGCGCGAGGATCTTCACGCCGCCCACGACAATGGTGCCGCCCAGTTTTGACAAGGTGCAGTTGCCGCCGCCGTCGGCGCCGAGATCCACGATCACCGAGCCGGATTTCATGCTCGTCACGATGGTTTCATCCAGCAGCTTGGGCGCAAAGACCCCGCCGATGAGGGCCGTGGTGATGACCACGTCCACGGTTGCGCAATGGTCCGCCAGCAGTTTCGCCTGCAGGGCCTTGTCCTCGGCGGAGAGCTCAGCGGCGTAGCCTCCGCCCGCTGAGGCGCCCTGCTTGAGGTCGATGCCCACATATTTGCCGCCCACAGATTCGATCTGCTCCTTCACTTCGGGCCGCACGTCCGTCGCCGTGACGCTGGCCCCGAGCCGTTTGGCGGTGGCGATGGCCTGCAGACCCGCCACGCCCGCACCGATGACGAAGACCTTGGCGGGCAGCGTGGTTCCCGCGGCGGTCATGAGCATCGGGTAGTACTTCGGAAGCTCGATGGCGCCCAGCAGTACGCCCTTGTAGCCCACAATGCTCGCCTGGCTGGAGAGGGTGTCCATGGCCTGGGCCCGGGTGGTGCGGGGAATGCAGTCGGTCGAGAAGGCCGTAATTGGACGCGCGGCCAGCCGCTGCACCGTATCCAGGTTCCGGGTGGGGAAGAGCGAGGCCAGCAGCATCGCTCCAGGCTTGATGAGATCGACCTCATGGGTGCCGTCGGGCCGAGCCTGGGGGGCGTTCACCTTCAGCACGAAATCAACTGAGCCCAGGAGCGAGGCCGCGTCTGGAATCAGGCTGGCCCCGGCGTCCAGGTAGGCCTGGTCGGGGAAGTTCGCCGCTCCTCCCGCGCCGGACTCCATGGCCACTTCGATGCCGAGGGCCACCAGCTTCTTGCAGGACTCTGGATCCAGTGCGACGCGGGTCTCATCGGCCCTGATCTCTCTGGGAACGGCAATCTTCATGGGATCCTCGGAGGCCAAATTCGCAACGACGCCGTAACATTATCATTGATTGTCACAAGTTGCTTAATGTGGATTTTTTATGATCTCCTGGTCCTCTGATTTCTAGCCCGATCTTCCGTGACCAGCCAATCCTTGGCGGATGGGTGGCCTCTGCCGGGGACCAGAGCGCGGCAGTTCTCTGTGTTCTCTGTGGCTGTCTGTGCCATCTGTGTTCCGCTTTGGGTCTCGGGATTCCCGGAGGGACCTTTTTTTACTTTCGGATTGCTGCCCGGGTTAGCGTTATGAAGACCCAATCCAAGATCGTGCTCACTCCCATCGAAGGAGGCTCATCGTGGCGATCCCCTCCCCTCGCATCGGCTTGATTCCGGAGCATCCCTCCAAGCACGGCGGGCGCCTGGGGCGTCACCTCCACTTCGATGAGAGGAGCCGGGAATTTCGCGTGCCCCTTCCCAAAGAGGCCAGCATCCAGACCCGGATCTGGACCCGGACGGTGCAAGCTTTCAACCAGGGCGAGCTTGGATCCTGCACCGGCAATGGCGCGGTCGGCGTCGTTTGCACCGAACCCTACCGGCAGCCCGGCGTCCGCTATACCGAGGCCCTGGCTCGCAAGGTCTACAGCCAGGCCACGAAGGACGACAACATCGTGGGCGCCTACCCGCCCGATGACACCGGATCGACGGTGCTGGGAGCCATGAAGGCCCTCCGGGATCTGGGGCTGGCAAAGGGCTACCACTGGTGCTTCGGGCTGGATGATGTGCTCAAGACCCTCTCCACCCTGGGGCCCGTGGAGGTGGGAGTGAGCTGGTACCAGGGCTTCGACAAGCCCGATGCCAGGGGCCTGGTGAAGATTGCCGGTTCCGTGCGCGGCGGCCATGCCTTCGAGTTGCTGGCGGTGGATGCGGAAAAGCAGCTGGTGTGGGCCATCAATTCCTGGGGACCGAGTTGGGGCCTCAATGGGCGGTTTGCCTTCACCTGGAAGGATCTGGACCGGCTGCTGCACGAGCAGGGCGAGGCCGCCACCGTGACCCTGTGACGCCCCTCCGGGCCCGAAGGCCGAGGCGGGCTTCTCCCTCTCGGATCTGATCGAAAGGCTTCCACCCATGCTCCAGTCCCTTGCCCTCGCCACCCTCCTGGCAGCCTATGCCGCACCTCCGGTTGAGCTCACGCCCGAGGCTGTGGTCCAGAAGCAGGTGTTCGCCTACAACGCGCACAATCTGGATGCCTTCGTGGCCTGCTACGGAGACGCCATCGAGTTTCGGACCATGGACGGGAACGTGAATCCCGAGAAGGGACTGGCCCCCCTGCGCAAGGGCTATGCGGACCTCTTCAAGCGCTTCCCGAAGCTGAGCGTGAACGTGGTGAACCGGATCGTCCAGGGCCGCTTCATCATCGACCAGGAAGTGGCCGAGGGCATGGGGGCCGACCCCGTCAAGGTCACCGCGGTCTATGAAGTCTCGAAGGGCAAGATCATCCGCGTCTGGTACATCGAGGGGTGAAGACTCTGGGCCACCCCCTTATTCACTCTGGAATTCTTCAACAACAGGAGATCCCTCGGCCTACGCGAAGGGATGTATACTCCAACCCAAGATGGATGATTGTTGACCCTATTATCCATAATTATAGCGGGCCATCTCGGCAAGGACCACAGTCGGGAGGAATCATGAAGGTGGACAAAGAAATCAATGTTGTCGGGAGGTCCTGCCCCATCCCCTTGATATCGCTCACCAAGGAAGTGCAGGGTATGCAGAAGGGGCAAGTGGTCAGGATCACTGGCAATGACCCCATCTTCGAGTCCTCTGTTGTGGATTGTTGCCAAGAGCGGGGGCATACCATCCTGGATACGACACGGGAGGGCAGGACCATCAGCATCGTCTTCGCCGTTTGACCAGACGCATCGACCTAAAACCACTGGCATGGGAGCTCAGATGGAAAGGAAAGTGACCATCCTGTTGCACAGTGGCGATCTGGACAAGGCGCTGGCCGCCTTCATTTTTGCGAATGGCTACGCTGCCCTGGGCGTCGAGGTGAAGATGTGGTTCATGATCTGGGGCCACAACTGCCTCAAGAAAAGGCGCAGCCTGTTCTCGTTCCGGAAGCAACTGGACCCTGCCCAGGAAGGCGCCTACCGCGTTCTGGAGACCGACAATATCCTCCAACCCATGGTGGAGATGCTCAATCGTGGCGGTGCCAAGCACTTGCCGCTCTCACGGCTCAACCTCATGGGCCTGGGGCCCCTTCTCTTCGGCAGAATGCTTAGCAAGAAGGGCATTCCGGACCTGAAGGAACTCATTCAAAGCGCGAATGAACTGGGCGTGAAATTCATCATGTGCCAGATCTGCTTTGACGCGTTCGGGTTGAGCGTCGATGACCTGATCGTGCCGAATGTGGAAGTGAAGGGGGTCACTGCCTACGCAAAGGACACCCTGGAGGCGCAGGTCAACCTGTTCATCTGATGGAGCGCCCGGAGTACGGACATGAAGCCTTCCCCAGACCACCAAGCTCCCCAGAGTGCTCCGCAAGCTGAGCAGGAGGCTCGGCACTTGTCTATGGCCCCAGGGGAGTCCGGAGAGGAAGCCGCCCGTCAGCGAGACGAGTTCTCCCTCCTCCTGGAGGTCAGCAAGCTCGTCGTTTCAGAGCTGGACCTGGATATGGTCTTGAAGCTGGTGGCCGAAAAGGCCCTCGACCTGGTCCAGGCAGAAACGGTGCTCATACCGATGCTGGATGAAAGGCGTGAACGGTACACCTACCAGGCTGCTGCCGGCGCGAACGCCGAGAGCATCCTGGCCGAAAGCTTCCCGATCCAGGTCGGCATGTGCGGATGGGTGCTGAAGAATGAGCAGAGCCTCCTGTTTGGGGACTCGACCCCGTTTGGGATGGACGAAACCACGAGCTGGGAGAGGGGCCAGCCATCGGCCTTGCTAGTCCCCCTTATGGGCCGGAAAAGGATCATCGGCGGGTTGTCCGCACTCGGGAAAAGGGGAGGAGGCAGCTTTTCCAAGCATGATCTGGAACTGATGACCTTGTTTGCCAACCAGGTCAGCACGGCGATTGAGAATGCCATGCTGTTCCGCGAACTCGATGCAGAGATCAGTAAGCGCAAGAGCAGCGAGGCGAGAGCCCGTTCCATGCTGCGCACGGCCCTGGATGGGGTCTGGCTGGCGGATGACAATGGCTGTCTGCTGGAAGTGAACCAGACGGCCTGCACCATGCTTGGCTACAGCCATGAAGAGTTGGTGGGACTGGGCATCCACCGGATCGAGGTCCTGGAGACGCCGGAGGCGATCTGGGGCCGCACCTTACGGCTCAAACAGCGGGGTTCGGACCTCTTCGAGTCGAGGCACCGTCGTAAGGACGGGACCGAATTCCCCGTGGAGGTTTCCCTCACCTTCCTGCGGGAAACAGACCAATGCGTGGTCTTCATAAGGGATATTACCGAGCGCAAGCAGATGGAGAAGGAGCTGCGGGAAAGCGAGAAACGCTTCCGACATATCTCCTCCTCCATGATGGACATTGCCTACTCCTGTCTGCGGCGATCAGGCGAGGACATGGCCATCGACTGGATGATTGGCGGCACCCAGGCTCTGTTGGGATGCTCCATCGAGGAGGTCATGGCGGTTCGGTGCTGGCGTAATTTCGTAATGGAGGAGGATCGGCCCCTCTTCCTGGAGCAGGTCATGAGTCTTTCTTCCGGACAGTCCAGCGACTGTGAGTTGCGTCTGCGGAAGAAGGACGGCAGCCTGGTCTGGGTCCAATGCTATGCCCGGTGCGAAGTCTCGGAGGAGGACAAGGACCACCATCGCATCTTTGGGGCCTTGGTGGACATCACTGGACGCAAGCAGGCCGAAGCGGAGAATGCGCGGCTCCAGGCCCAGCTTCAGCAGGCTCAGAAAATGGAAAGCCTGGGGACCTTGTCTGGGGGCATCGCCCACGACATGAACAATGTCCTGGGGGCCATTCTGGGTTTGGCCTCGGCCAATGTGGAGACTCAGCCCCCAGGAAGTCCCGCCTACCGGGCCTTCGAGACCATTGTCAAGGCAGCCACCCGGGGCGGGGAGATGGTGAGGAGCCTGCTCGCCTTTGCTCGCCAGAGAAAAGCTGAAGATCGGGTGCTGGATATGAACGCCATTCTCCAGGAGGAAATCCACCTGTTGGAGCGCACCACCCTTTCCAGAGTGCGTCTTGAGATGGATCTGAAACCGGACCTCCATCCCATGCGGGGCGATGCCAGCGCCTTGAACAACGCGATCATGAACCTCTGTGTCAACGCTGTGGATGCCATGCCGGAGAACGGCATCCTCACCCTTCGCACCCGGAATGTGGACGACGACTGGATCGAGGTTGTGGTGGAAGACACCGGAGCCGGGATGCCAAAGGACATCCTGGACCGGGCCATGGAGCCCTTTTACACCACAAAGGGTGTGGGCAAGGGCACGGGGCTGGGCCTTTCAATGGTCTACAGCACTGTGAAGGCCCACGCGGGCCAGATCGAGATCCACAGTACGTCCGGCCAAGGCACTCAGGTGAGGATGAGGTTCCCTGCCTGTGAGACTGCGATCGAAGCTGTGAACCCGAATGCTGGGGACAGATCGGAGACAAGCAAGCTGGTGTTGAGGGTGCTTCTGGTGGACGACGATGAACTGATCCAGAGTTCCATGGAAGCCATCCTTCAAACTCTGGGCCATGCCGTCACCATCGTTCCAAGCGGAGAGGCGGCCCTGGCTGCCATCAAAGGTGGATTGGAGCCTGATGTGGTCATTCTCGACATGAACATGCCGGGGCTGGGCGGGAGCGGAACCCTGCCACGTATCCGGGTCCTGCTTCCCAATGTGCCCATCCTGCTTTCGACGGGTCGGACCGATCAGGTCGCTCTGGATCTTGCAGGAGCCCACCTGCATGTCACCCTGTTGCCGAAGCCCTTCAACATCAAGGAACTCAAGAAGCACCTCGCCCCCTTTGGCGGAATTCGTTCTTAAGTTGCTGTGGAGAGGGTTAAGGGAACCTTCTGGACAAGCTTAGGGGAAGGACGCGATGGACCTTACACCGGCCTCACAGTCCCCGGGCCCACTCCGGCCGCAACCGGACCCGGCCCGCCAGCGCTTCGTCGATGGCGGCCAGGATCGCCTCCCGATCCCGGGGCAGGCGACCTCCGATGGGCAGGTAGTTGGAGGCATGGTTCGAGCGGAAGATGGCGGCGCTGGGCTGGGCCTCTTCCAGGAACCAGCGCAGCTCCCTGAGCAGGCCCGGGACATCCGGCAGTTCGAAGCGCCCCTGCTCCTCCAGTCGGGCAAGGGGCGTATCAGGGACCACCGTCAGCGTGAGGGTCGACAGGAACCGCGGGTCCATGGCGGTGGCGAGACGTCCCGAAGTCCGGGCGTGCTCTTCGCTGCGCTCCCGGCCGCCCGCACCGAGGAGGAAGATGAGCGACTGTTCCATCCCGGCCGCTCTGGCCTTGCGGGCCGCTTCCACATGATCAGCTGCGCTGGCGCCCTTGGCGATGCGGTGCAGGGTCACATCATCGCCGGACTCGGGGCCAAGGAAGAGCAGGGAGAGACCCAGCTCCCGCAGGCGCTTCAGCTCCTCCGGTGATTTCTCGAGCAGGTTCCGGGCCGTGGCATAGGTGCTGACGCGCCGGAGCCGGGGAAAGGCCGTGGCCAGGGCACGCAGGATGGGCTCCCAGTGTCCGAGGGCCATACCCAGGGGATCGCCATCAGCCACGAAGACATGGCGCACCTCCTCGGCAAACCGGGCGCCGGCTTCGGTGATGTCTGCCAGCACTTCTTCTAGGGGCCGCTCCCGGTAGCGCTTGCCCCGGTACATCCTGCAATAGGTGCAGGCATTCCAGGAACAGCCGAGGGTGGCCTGCAGGATGAAGGAGTCGGCTTCGCTCGGGGGTCGGAAGAGGGGCTCGTCGTAGCGCACGCCTTCACCCGAGGCCGACTGCTGCAGCCAGAGCCGTGACCTTGCCGATGGCTTTGGCCATCGACTCGATGGTTGCGGCGAGCTTGTCAAGATCGGCCTTTGCCGCTGCCGCCAGGCGATTCGCGGACTTCAGAGCCTTCGTCGCTTCGGCGTATTCCGGCAGGGTCGGGTCCACCAGGTTGTCGATGAACACCTGGAGCTCTCCGGCCAGTTGCTCATGCTGATCCAGCAACTGCTTCCGTGCGCCGGCATCCGCTGTCCGAGTGATGAGTTGGGTGAGGTTGGTGAGGGCAGTGCTCATTTGATCGCCCAGCATAAGATCTCCTCTGACCTAATGATGAAGCAGGAGTTCCATCGCGGATTTGAGGTCGCTGGCCCGCTCGCCAAGTTCCTGTGGATCTTCGATGGCAGGATTGCCGTCCTGAAGGCTGAGCACGACCTTCGCATGGGCCTTCTTCAGGGCGGCCGCCAGGCTGGAAATCCTTGAGCAGGCTTCGTCCCGGTGGGCGCGGAGGTCACTGGCCAGCCGGTAGGCGTCCAGGCCTTCCTTTCTGGCCGGGTAGGTCGTCGAGGCACTGAAATGGTCAAAGGCGGCCGCTTCCAGCCGGTCATTGGAGAGCTCAAGCTGGAGGTAGATCCACCCCTTGGCCCGGGTGGGGCCGGCGGAGAAATCCTGGCTGAGGCGGTCGCAGAGCTTGTCCATGGCGGGGCCGAACCGGTCCACCAGCAGGACCAGGGCCTGCTTGCGCTTGCACCCAACCCACAGCCCACCGACCTCCTGGATGACCGTACCGAAGGCGTCGAACTGGGCCTGTCCTAGGTCCTTGGCCTCGGGGAGTTGGCTGAGACTCTGCACGAAGTCCATGCCGGCCTTCTTGAGATCGTCGGCCTGAGTGTTGCCGGTCAAGGCCGCCAGGGTTTTTCCATAGGCGGCGA
>CAIQPH010000187.1 GCA_903873655.1 uncultured Holophagaceae bacterium
CCACCGTTCATGGTGACCGCCAGAGGCTGGGCGCCGCCCATGCCGCCCAGGCCGGCAGTCAGGGTCCAGGTGCCGGCCAGGGTGCCGTTGAAGAGCTGTCGGGCGGCTTCGGCGAAGGTCTCGTAGGTGCCCTGGACGATCCCCTGGCTGCCGATGTAGATCCAGCTGCCGGCGGTCATCTGGCCATACATCATCAGACCCTTCTGGTCGAGTTCGCGGAAGACCTCCCAGGTGGCCCACTTGGGCACCAGATTGGAATTGGCGATGAGCACCCGGGGGGCTTCGGGGTGGGTCTTGATCACTCCCACAGGCTTGCCGCTCTGGACCAGCAGGGTCTCGTCATCATTGAGATGCTTCAGCTCCTTCACGAGGGCGTGGAAGCAGTCCCAGTTGCGGGCCGCCTTGCCCAGGCCGCCATAGACCACCAGGTCCTCAGGCCGCTCGGCCACCTCCGGATCCAGGTTGTTCATGAGCATGCGCAGCGCCGCCTCCTGCACCCAGCCCTTGCAGTGCAGGTGGGTGCCACGGGGCGCGGTGATGATGGGGGCTTCCGAGACGGTGGTCATGGACACGCTCCAAGGAACGCCCCAGTTTCCCATGGCCGGTCCAGGAAGGCTTCGATGGCTTTCCAGACTGTCAAGCTGTTGATCAACGATGGTCGATGACGTCCCGGGCCTCAAACCGCACCTTCGGCGTGCTGGCGTACTTGTCGTCCCCGGCGCGGTAGCCCAGTGGACACGCGGCCACCGTGGCGTAGCCGGTGCCCTTCAGACCCAGGATCTCGTCGTACTTGGCGGGCTCGAGGCCTTCGAAGGGGCAGGCATCGATGCCCAGCACGGCGGCTGAAGTGAGCAGATTGCCCATGGCGATGTAAGTCTGGCGCGCGGCCCACTCCTGAATGGTGGCGTGGCGGGCTCCGTTGACGAGGTCGCCGACCATGTAACCCCGGTAGCCCGCGAGGCTTTCCACACTGACTCCCCTGACTTCGGCAGTGCGGGCGATGAAGCGGTCCACATCGGACTCAGTGATGTCCTGTTTGGCCGTGAACACCACGAGGTGACTGCAGTCCTCCACCTGGGCCTGGTTCCAAGAGGCCGGGCGCAGCTTCGTCTTGAGGGCTGGGTCGGTGACCACGATGAACTTCCAGGGCTGGAGGCCGTAGCTGGAGGGCGTGAGGATCAGGGCTTCCTCGAGCACGGCCCAGTCCGCTGAAGGGACCTTCCTGGTGGGATCGAACTTCTTTGTGGCATACCGCCAGTTCAGCTGCTGGAGCAGGCTCACGCCGGTGATGGTACTCATGGGTTCCTCGATGCAGGTGTGGGGAATCGGGTTTCAGACGTGCTGCTGGATGCGGGTCCGGAGTTGCTCGATGGGCAGGGAGCCGATGATGCTGTCAATCGGCTGCCCATCCTTGAAGATCACCAGCGTTGGCATGCTGAGCACTTCGTAATGCTCTGAAAGTGGCGTGAAGTCGTCCACGTTCAGTTTGGCAAAGATCACCTTGCCCTTAAGTTCTGCGGCCAGACTCTCGGTGATGGGTGCGATTTCGCGGCAGGGGGCGCACCAGGGGGCCCAGAAATCCACGATGGTGATGCCGTGGGCCACGGCCGCAGCGAAGGTCTCATCAGTCAACTCCTGGACGAGGTCGGACATGTCGGAACTCCTGATTCAAGCTTCCACATTAACGGAATCGAGCGGGATATCCGTCATGACAATATTGGCCCCAGCCTCAGCGCTTGATCCGGCTCAGATCCTCCGGGGTGTCCAGGTCGGATTCGCCGCCCGGAAAGGGCAAGGTGGCGGCGTTTTCGCGCAGGAGGATCGGCTTGGCGCCGCGGTCTCCGTGCAGGCCGAGCAGGTCCTGGAAGAGGCGCCTTGGCAGCACCGCAGGGATGCCCAGGGAGCCGCCGTAGGCGCACGCAGCGGGACGGTCTGGATCCTTCGCGGCCAGGGCCAGGAGCCGTCTGAGCTGGTCCGCGTCCAAGGCCGGTTGGTCCACCGCGAGCAGGAGCGCGACGCTCGAAGTCGACGGCAAAGCGGCGATTCCCGCCCGGATGGAACTGGCCATGCCTTCGGCGGCGCCGGGGTTGCGGACGACGACCGTGCCTGGTTCAAGCGGACCGGTGTCCCAGTCCCCCACGACCGCGATCACGGTCTGGCAGCCCGCCGCAAGGGCAGTCCGGATCGTCCGCTGCAGTAAGGTCTCCCCCTCGACGACCAGCAGCGCCTTGGGCCCGCCCATGCGCCGACCGGCGCCTGCGGCGAGGATGACGGCGGGGATCATGGAGTCCCGAGGGAGACGCCGGACTCCCGGAGGGCCCGGCCGGGTCGTCCCGCCAGGGTGGCCTGGATCTCCGCGAGAACGGCCAGGGCGATGGATTCGGGAGTGTCCGCACCCAGATCCAGACCCACAGGCGTGTGGAACCGCGCATCGGGATGAATTCCTTCCCCGGCCAGTTCAGCCAGCAGCTTCCGGCCTCGGGCCCGGCTCCCCATCAACCCCAGGTAGCCCGCCTGGGTGGGTAGCAGCAGACGCAGGGCTTCGAGGTCCTTGGCAAAGTGGTGGGTCATGAGGACCACGGCGCTGCGGGGGTCCAGGGGTAGTCCCGGAAGCACCTGGGAAGGATGCCCGGAGCGCACGGTGTCCGCCTCCGGGAAACGCTCCGGCCGGGCGAAGGCTGGACGATGGTCCAGCAGCCCCACAAACCAGCCCAGTTCTTTCGCCATGCGGACCAGGGGACGGCTGTCATCGCTGGCGCCGATGATCCAGAGGGCGGTGGGGGGAACAACGGTCTCGGTGAAGCCGGACGCTGGCGCGTCCGGCTGGGACAGAATGCTGCGCATTCCCAATTGTTCGGGGCTGAGGTGGATATGGAGGGTGAGCTGCATCCTAGTGGCCCAGGCTTGTTCGATCCAGGTCATCCAGTCGGGGATGCCGTGGAGGGGCTCAACCAGGATGTCGAGGAGGCCCTCGCAGCCGCTGCCGCTACCCCAGACCAGATCCGCATCACCGCGCAGGTCGTACTGCATCATGCGTGGCAGGTTGTTGGTCAGCGCGTCCATGGCGCGGGCATGCACGTCGCCTTCCAGGCAGCCACCACTGAGGGAACCTCGCAGGGGCCCATCCCGATCCACAAGCAGCCGCGCCCCGGTTTTCCGGTAGCTCGAGCCTTCCACCCGCACGAGGGTAGCCAGGGCCAGGGGTCCCGGGCGCTCGCGGATCAGACGAAAGATGTCCTGAAGCTCTCTCATGTGAAACGCCCACCCCCGATCAGGGTTCCACCCTACGCGCACGGGCGTTGCACCGCAATGGTCCTAGGATCCTGGCATCCCTCTCGCCCTTCTCCCGTGCTGTGTCGGGAGTTTGTCGTGCTGCGACGGTTGGTGCTAGCCCTTGGATTGATGGTAGGCCTGGGTCTTGGGGCCCAGTCGACTGATCGGCCAGCACCGCCGCCCTCGCCGGCGGAGAAGGAACTGCAGGCTCCCTTGACGCTGGAGGACGGAAAACCGACGCAGGGCCAGCCGACCGTGGCTCCCCCTTCGGGACTGCGGGCCTTCGGATCCCTGGTCCTGGTGTTGGGAATCGCCGGGGCCAGTCTCTGGGCACTGAAGAAATACGGCCGGGGACGCATTCCCGGCGGCGGCGGCGGCAAGCTGCGGGTCGAGGAGACCCTGGCGCTGGGCGACCGGCGGTTCGTGTCCATCCTCGACGTGGAAGGCGAGCGATTTCTCCTGGCGCTGACGCCGCAGGGAATCAGCCTGATTTCAAGGCTGGACCCGGGTGACCGTGGTGGACCTAATGCCTTTGACGACGCGCTTACCCGTCAGGTGGACCTGGGTCGCCCGGTGCCCGTGAAGGAGATGGAGGCGCTGCTGAAGCAGAGCGGGGGCGGCCAGTGAGCCACCAGCCAGCCTTCAAACGCGCTCTGAGATGGCTCCCTGCCATTCTGATGATGCTGGCAGGGCTGAGCCTTTGTGCCCAGCAAGCCGCGTCGCTGCCTTCCGTGACCGTGGATTTCGGCAAGACGCCCACCGGCACGGGTTTGAGCTCGAGCCTTCAGGCCCTCCTGCTCCTGACGGTCCTGAGCCTGGCTCCGACCATTCTCATGACGGCCACGAGCTTCACGCGCATCACTGTGGTGCTCCACTTCCTGCGGCAAGGGCTGGGCCAGCAGCAGACGCCCTCGAATCAGGTCCTCATCAGCCTCTCACTGGTGCTCACTTTCTTCATCATGGCGCCCACGGCCCGGGAGATCAACACGACGGTCATCCAGCCGCTGCAGAGGAACGAACTGACCACCGAACAGGCCCTGGGTCGCACCGCCGCCCCATTGAAGGTCTTCATGCTGCGTTATACCCGGAAGAAGGATCTATCCCTCTTCCTCGGGATTGCTAAGGCCCCGGCGCCCAAGACGAAGGCCGACGTCCCCATGGAGTGCCTGCTGCCGGCCTTCCTGATCAGTGAGCTGAAGACCGCCTTCGAGATCGGCTTCATGATCTTCCTCCCCTTCCTGATCGTCGACATGGTGGTGGCGAGCATCCTGCTCAGCATGGGCATGATGATGCTCCCGCCCGTGACCATCTCGCTGCCCTTCAAGGTGCTGCTGTTCGTGCTGGTCGATGGCTGGTACCTCATCATCGGATCGCTGGTGAGGGGGTACACGGGATGAGCATGCCGGTCCCCTTGCTGATCTACCAGCATTCCCTCCTATCGCATGCCGCGCATGCGGCATGCTCCCGCTCGCTGCGCTTGCGGAGTCGGGAGGTCGATGGCTGGTACCTCATCATCGGATCGCTGGTGAGGGGGTACACCGGATGAACGAACTGTTGATCGCCCAAATCGGGAAAGAGGCCTTAAGGACCGCACTTCTGGTGGCGGGACCGGCACTGGCGGTGTCGCTGGTGGTGGGTTTGACCATCTCGGTGTTCCAGGTGGTGACCAGCCTCCAGGACCAGACCATCGCCTTCGTTCCCAAAGTGATCGCCGTGATGGTGGTGGTCGCCGTCAGTTTCCCCTGGATGACCCAGGTGATGATCCAGTTCACGGTGAAGATGTTCACGGAATTCAACTCCGTGGTCCGACAACTGTCGTGAGCAAGCCATGACGCCCACCCTTCTGAATGCCGGCGTCTGGGCCTTCACTTGGGCAAAAGCCGTTCTCTGGGTGCTGGTGCTCACGCGTCTCACGGGCCTGCTGGCGACCTTTCCGCTGCTGGGGTCCGAGCAGATCCCCGTGCAACTCCGAGCGGCTCTGGCGGTCCTTCTTGCGACCGTGCTCCTGCCGGTGATACCGGTTCCCACAGCGGTGCCCGTGGGGATCCCGGAACTGGTCGGCTACATGGCCTGCGAACTCGCCATCGGCATCCTTCTCGGGACCGTGGTGTCCTGGATTCTCGAAGCGGTGGCTTTCGCGGGCGGCCTGATGGACATGCAGATGGGCTTCTCCTTCGTGCAGCTCCTCGATCCGGCGACCTCCCAGAATTCATCGATTGCGGGTTCCTTGATGATGCAGATGACGGCGCTGCTGATCTTCGTCACCGGCCTCCACCACCAGTTGATCCTCACCCTGGTGGACAGCTACCGGGTGGCACCCATGGGTCACGGCATCCCGCTCCAGGCCATGGGGCTCGTCACGCTGATCGGCCAACTGATGGCCAAGGGCTTCCAGCTGGCCTTCCCCGTGCTTGCCGTACTGTTCCTCCTGGAGCTGGTTCTCGGCATTTCCGGCAAGTTCATGCCTCAGCTCCAGCTGCTGCAGCTGAGTTTTCCGCTGAAGATCGCCCTGGGCATGATCATCCTCGGCCTGATGCTCAGGGAGTTGGGCCCCTGGCTGGCACCGCTGTTCGAATCGGTACCACGACTGACTCTGAAGTTGCTGGGCGGCTAGGAGCGTATCCAAGTTATCGATCAATCCGTACTCATGAACTGGAGACTCCCTTAGATGGCCCAAGATCCTGCCCGCACCGAGAAGGCCACTCCTAGGCGTCGCCAGAAGGCGCGGGAGGAAGGGTCGGTTCCACGCAGTGCGGACTTCAACAGCGTCATCCTGCTCTGGGGCAACTTCTTCCTGTTCCTGGGTCTGGGCGGAGCCACCCTGGCTCTCCTGGTGAATCAGGTGGCGCATTTCTTCCAGTTGGCCAGGCCCGGAGCGCTGGCGGATGCTGCCAGGGCGACCCTGCTCGCCGATGTCTTCATGATCGCCGGGAGACTGCTGCTGCCCTTCCTCGGTCTGAACCTCCTCGTGGCCCTGGCCACGGGCTTCGCTCAGCGGGGCTTCAGCTTCAGCGCCAAACCGCTTCAGCCCAAATTCGAGAGGCTGAATCCCGCCCAAGGCTTCAAGCGCCTGTTCTCGGCCCGGTCGATCGTGGAACTGATCAAAAGCCTGGCCAAGTTTGCATTGCTGGCCTGGATTGCCTATGTGGTCCTGGAACCCAGGATCCCCTTGCTGCTCGACACCCTGAAGCTGCCTTTGGGACAATCCCTGGACATCTTCCAGAGTGCGGTGTTCGCCCTCTACCGGAACGTGATGCTGGCCATGCTGGTGCTGGGAGTCGCCGACTTCGCTTGGCAGCGGAGTTCCTGGGAAAAGAGCATCCGGATGACCAAGCAGGAGGTGAAGGACGAAATGAAGGACACCGAGGGCACTCCGGAGATCAAACAGAGGCAGAGAGCGATCATGATGGCGGTCGCGCGCCGGCGGATGCTGGCTGAAGTCCCGAAGGCCACGGTGGTGGTAACGAATCCAACCCATGTGGCGGTGGCGTTGAGATACGACGAGAAGACCTCGGCTCCGGTCTGCGTCGCCAAGGGATTGGACCATCTGGCCCTCAAGATCCGGGAAAAAGCCCGCGCGACGGGTGTCCCCATCCTGGAACGACCGGATCTGGCGCGCGCCCTCTACAAGACCGTGAAGCTGGAACAACCCATTCCCAGGGATCTCTACCAGGCCGTGGCCCAGGTGCTGGCCTTCGTTTACCGGCTGAGGGGGGCTGCATGAGACCAGTTTTGGAGTTGTCAGACGATTCAACCGAAAGGGTATTGTTAGCCAAGGACCTCCCTTGACCCGCCCCATCGTTCCACCTCATCTCCCCGCCCCCAGCCTCTTGCTGGTGGACGACGACCCCATGCCCCGGGAGACCCTCTCGACGCTGCTCTCGGGAGAAGGATTCCAGGTGGTCACGGCATCCACGGGGGAAGAGGCTGAGCGGAAACTCAAGGCCGAACATCCCCCCTTCGACCTGGTCATCACGGATCTGGTCATGCCCGGGAAGTCGGGCATGGACGTGCTAAAGTGCGCTCTCAAACTCAACCCCAGCTGCACGGTGCTCGTGCTCACCGGGTTCGGCAGCGTGCGGGAGGCTACGGAGGCCATGGAACTCGGTGCCTTTGATTTCGTCACCAAGCCGATGCAGATCGACCAATTCCGGAACACCCTCAGGCGGCTCATGGAGCG
>CAIQPH010000188.1 GCA_903873655.1 uncultured Holophagaceae bacterium
CCGGCTTCGCGGTCCCGGAGAATCTCGGTACTGCCGTCTGATGAACCATCATCCACCACGAGGATCTGCAGGGCCGAGTAGTCCTGCGCCAGCCAGGAATCGAGGGCCCCGGCCACTTCCCGGACCTCGTCCCGCACGGGGATGCAGAGGCAGACGGAGGGCGGATCGGAAGGTAGCCCCACCTCAGGGGCCAGGTGCGGAAGCCGCGCCCAGTGCCGGCGGAGCAGCACCAGGCCCAGCAAGATGATTGCGGCGGAAGCCCAACATAGGGAATCAAGGAGGCTCATGGGTTCCGCTAGTGTATAGGCCGGAGGGGAATGGTCATCATGAAGCGAAGAGTGGCGGAAGAAACCATCCTATTCATCAGCGTCTTCAAATGGGTCGTACTGGCCACGGCCGTTGGATCGTTGATCGGGGCCGTCACAACCCTCTTCCTCACGTTGCTGGTCTGGGGCACCGCAGCCGGTCAACAACATCCCTATACGTTCCTTCTGCTTCCGCTAGCTCTGTTCCTTAGCGCGTTGCTGGTCAAGCTGGCCCCGGATGCACAGGGGCATGGAACGGAGAAGGTGATTGAGGCCATCCATAAGCACGGAGGCAAGATCAAGGCCGCCGTAGTACCCGTCAAGCTGGTGGCTACGCTGGTCACGCTGTGCATCGGGGGTTCGGCTGGCAAGGAGGGTCCCTGCGCCCAGATCGGGGCCGGGATCTCTTCCATCGTGGCCGACCTGCTCCGCTTCGATGAGCAGGATCGCAAGAAGCTCGTCATCTGCGGGATCAGCGCGGGCTTCGCGTCGGTCTTTGGCACGCCCATCGCGGGTTCCATTTTCGGGGTGGAAGTGCTCTTCGTTGGCACCATCCTCTACGATGTCCTGCTTCCCTCATTCATAGCAGGGATCACCTCCTATCAGGTCTCCTCAGCGCTGGGAATCCATTACTTCTACCATCCGGTGAACATGCTGCCGAAGTTCAGCGAGACCTTCTTCCTGAAGGTCATCCTGGCGGGGGTGTTCTTTGGCTTGTGTTCAATGATGCTCATCGAGACCTTGAGGCTGGGAGAGAAACTCTCAGCTCGGCTTCGCCTCTGGACACCCTTCAAGGGACTGGTCGGGGGCACCGCGCTGGTACTCCTGGCGTTCGTCTTTTCCAAACGGTACTTGGGCCTTGGGCTGGAAACGATCGAGACCTGCCTGCGCGGAGAGCAGGTTTCATGGTACGCCTTCCTCCTCAAGCCCCTGTTTACTTCGATCACCCTGAACTTCGGGGGCAGCGGCGGCATCGTTACCCCGATCTTCTTCGTGGGTGCGACCTCTGGAGCGTTCTTCGCGGCCTTGATGGGGTTGAATGCCGCGACTTTCTCCGCCATCGGGTTCACCAGCGTACTGGCCGGTGCGGCCAACACACCAATCGCCGCTAGCATCCTGGCCGTTGAGTTGTTCGGGCCCGTGGTCGCGCCCTACGCCACAGTGGCCTGTGTCATCAGCTTCCTCATGACGGGTCATCGGAGCGTCTACCACTCGCAGGTGCTGTCCATGAGAAAATCAGAATCAATCCAAGTGGAAATCGGCAAGGAGATGGAGAACATCGAGGCTACCTACGCGCGACGCGAAGGCAGCCTCATCCGGCGAGGCGTGATCTGGTACCGGATCGTGGAGAGGGCGATCAAGCGGTACGGCACCTGATCGCCCAACGCCTAAGCCGTTGGCGCGAAGAGATGCTTCAATGAGTGGATCTCTATCGAGACTTCCATGCCCTTCGCCGTTCTGATGCAGGATCCCCTGGCTGGCACCCTGATGCTGTTGGCTCTTCTTTGGCTGTCGGCCAAGGTGGGTGGCGAGCTGGCACTGCGCCTGAAGCTGCCTTCGGTGACGGGTGAATTGGCGATGGGCCTGGTCCTCACGGCCCTGCACCGGGCCTGGCCTCTGCTTCCGGACGTGGCGGCCTCGCCTGCCACCGAGCTGCTCGGAGGCCTGGGCGTGGTCGTCCTCATGTTCGCCGTGGGCTTGGAATCCACGGTTCCGCAGATGCTGAAGGTGGGCCTCGCCTCGCTGCGCGTGGCGCTCATCGGGGTGGCCCTGCCCATGGCCGCGGGGCTAGCGGGGGCCTGGCTGCTGCTGCCCTCGGGCTCGCCCTTCGTGCTGGACCTCTTCATCGGCGCCTGCCTCTGTGCCACCAGCATCGGGATCTCAGCCCAGGTGCTGCGGGAGAAGGGGGCCTCCCATTCAGTGGCAGGCCGCATCATCGTAGGGGCCGCGGTGATAGACGATGTCCTGGGCCTGCTGGTGCTGGTGGCGGCCTCCAGCCTGGTGGGTGCCGCCTCCGGCGGGCCAGCGGGATTGAAGCTGGCGGGTACCCTGGCCTTGGCCCTGGGGTTCCTGGCGCTAGCCTTCACCCTGGGTCGGCTGGTCACCCCGCACCTGTTCCGTCTGGCCAACCGGTTCCGCAGCGAGCAGGTTCTGCTGCCCCTGGGCCTGGGCTTTGCCTTCCTGCTGGCCTGGCTCGGCAACCTCGCAGGCCTGGCCTCCATCGTGGGCGCCTACGCCGCGGGGCTCATCCTCGAACCCGCGCACATCGAAGACCTGGAACGCCGCGAGCGGAGCACACTGGTGGAGTTGGTGCACCCGTTGGTCACCGTGCTCTCACCCCTGTTCTTTGTGCTGATGGGGGCGAGGGTCGATCCGTCGGCCCTCTTCCGGCCTGCCACCCTGGGGTTCGCCGGTTTGCTGGCCGTGCTGGGCGTGGCAGGTAAGTTCCTCGCGGGTTTCGGCAGTGGCAGGGGGATCCGTTCCGCCGTGGTGGGCTGGGGCATGGTGCCCCGGGGCGAAGTGGGCCTGATCTTCGTGGCGACCGGTGCCCAGCTGCAGCTGAATGGCTCGCCACTGCTGAACGCCGACGTGCAGGCCGGAGTCATCGGCGCCCTCCTGCTCACCACCGTCGCCGGCCCCGTGGGGCTGGGCTGGGTGCTGAAGCGGCGCCACTAACTCCGGGAAACGGGATTCACTCCAGAGAGCGCAGACTCCTTCCTGCTCACTGCTCCTAGGGACTCTCGGTCGGGATCTTCATGGCGGGCTCCGCCAGGGTGCGCTTCACAGGCAGGAAGCACATGCCGTCCGGCCCTTCCGTGCAGGGCTGGTAGGTAATCACTAACAGCGTCGGGTCCTCCAGGCCGGTACCCGTCAGTGCCACCTTCACGGTTCCTCGCCAGATGGGATCACCAGCCTCATCCTGGCCATCGGTGGCTGGGAGAGCGCCGGTGTGAAGGGTGCCTTTGGAAATCAGGAGAATCCGGAAGGCCCTTGCTTTCAGGTGCACTCCAGGAGGTGCCGTCACGGTGAGCACGCCGGCCGAAACCGAGACCAGCACGTCCTTCGCGGGATCGAAGGCGGCGCGCGCCTGGAGCAGCAGCGGGAACAGCATCATCAAGGCAAGGCGCGGGGGGAGCATCTCAGTGGCCCCCTGGAAGGTCGGAGATCCGGGCCAGGCCGGGGGTGGTTAGAAGATCGCCAGCCTCGGTGATGAGCGCCCCTTCCACGGAGGGCGAGGTTTCCAGCAGCCGGAGCCCCCGCTCAGGCCCCAGGAGAAAGGCGGCGGTCGCGAGCTGGCCCGCAGCGAAGGCGGTGGGCGCCACCACCGTCACCGAGGCGAGGCCTCGCGCCGGCTGCCCGGTGGTAGCGTTCAGGAGGTGGTGGTAGCGGATCCCATCGAGTTCGAAACCCCGCTCGTAGTCACCGGAGGTCGCAATGCCACAGTCCGCCCGGGCCCGGATCCGGAAACGGAAGCGGCTGTGGTCGCGGGGATCCTGCACACCGATCACCCAGGGCCTCCGGTCCCCGCGCCGCCCGACCGTGCGCACGTCGCCAAGGAAATTGATCAGCGCCGATTCGACCCCTCGTGTCCTGAGCAGTTCCGCGACCTGATCGGCGGCGTATTCCTTGCCCACGCCGCCCAGGTCAAGCTCCATGTCTGCCCGGGCCAGACGCACCGTGCCATACCGCAGGATGACGGCGCTGGCATCCACCTGCGGGAGCAGCTGCCGGATCGCTTCCTCGGAAGGGACCACGGCCTTCCGGAAGTCCCACACCCGACGCAGAATGCCCACGGTGGGATCGAATCGGCCTTCCGTAAGTGCCGTGAGATCCAGGGCAGCCTGGATCAGGGCTTCCGTTTCATCATCGATGACCACCGGGAGTCCGCCGGCCTCGGCGTTGATCATGGAGACTACGCTGGTGGGCCGGTAGCGGGAGAACTTGGTCTCGATGCGCCGGGCCTCGGCCTCGGCCTCGCGGGCAAGAACTGTCGCCGCGTCCCGCCCGCGGTCATCTACGAATTTGACCTCCGCCTCGCCACCCATGAGGGTGAAGCGGGTGGTGTAGAGGGTCCGCCCCTCCACAGGCGTCAGTACCGCCATTTCAGGCCCAGGGTGAAGGTGGTCGTGTTGACGTCAGCCGCCGAGGTCGACGGGCCGGCGTAGGATGCCGGGGAACTCAAGGTGGCCGCAGCCTGCAGAGGTGTCAGCCGGTCCCGTCCCTGCTGGATCTGGTAGGTGCCACCGAAGCTCAGGGTCAGGTTGTCCGCAAGGTCGACCGCCACGCTGCAGCCGACCAGGACGCTGGCCATGGCCGAGAGCCGGTAGTCCGCAGACAGGTAGGGCTGGGGCGCGGCGAACTGGGCGCCGTAGAAGGACGCAGCGCTCTGCGAGTAGAAACGGAGGCGGGGCGTCAGGAGCCAGCCGTCGTCGAGGTGCTGGTCATAGGTGAAATCGAGGGTGTGGGCCTTGATGCCCCAGTCATCCTTGTAGTAGCGGTAGCTGGTCTTGAGGGCGCCATCCCACTCGAAGTAGTGGGCCTGTTTGATGAAGTAGGCGTCGCGGACCCGAGTGTCGGGACGGCGCTCGGCCACGGTCGTCGCACCCACGGGCACGATGAGGTAGGGCTCGTTGAGGTCCCCGTGCAGGTTCATCCGCGAGGCGCTGAGGTCGAGCAGGTCATTCTCGCCGAACACCCAGGTCCAGCCGAGGGCGTAGCCGTGTTCCTTTTTGGGAAACTGCAGGTTGCTCGTCACGGGTGCGACGGTGTCGTCGGACCAGGACAGCCCGTAGTGGAGGGTGCCGCGGCCCTCGAACATGGTCCAGGCGTCGGAGATGCCCGTGCCCTTGGCGATGTAGTCCTTCTCTACGGAGTGGGAGAGGTCGATCGAGGGCAGGTGGGCACCCATCCGGAGGCTGTAGGTGATGCCCTCGGCCTTGCGTTCATCCTTGAACTGGGCCATGGGGATCTTCCCCGCGGCATTGGTGGAACTGTTGCCCGAAGCCGAGGTGCTGGTGGTCACGCTGAGGGTCGGGTAGGCGCCGGTCGGCGAGGCGCCCGAGACGGCGTCATGGGAGAGGAGCAGATCGATCTGACCGAAGGCGTCGCCCAGATCCTGATGTAGCAGCAGGCTCGGATTCGAGACCTGGGTGCGGCCATCGGATTCACTGTAGAAGAGGTAGCGGAGTTCCACTGAGGACTGGGCCCGGGCGACCCGGCCGCCCAGCACGCCAATGCCGGCGACCACCCAGGGCATGCCCTGCAGGACCATCCGACTCCGGCGCCGGACGAAGCGCGCCTGCTCAGTTGCAGCCACAGCCACCTCCCGACGCCCCACCGCCGCCGGCCGCCCCTTCCTTGCTGGCGTGGATGTGCTCCCGCTGCATGGCGGTGAGCCGGTCCCCGTCCAGACTCATGATCGAATCGGCCAGGTGCCCGCGTCGCCAGGCCTTGAGCGATCCGGTGGCCTGGAGGCCAGAGGCGACACGCACGTCCCTGGTGAACCCGCTCCCGGTGAGGAGCGCGCTGACTGCAGCAGCCTCTTCCTGGACGTGGGCTCCCCCTTCGAAACGTCCGGCGATCCGGCCTTCCCGGTCGATCAGGAAGGTCGTCGGCATGGCCACCACGGAATAGGCCTCGCCCGTTTGGCCAGCAGGATCGTGCAGGATCGTGAACCGCACCGGCACTTTCTCCAGGAAGGCCGTCATGGAACTGGGGTCCGCGTCCAGCGAGATCCCCACCACCTTCACACCCCGGCTCGCGAACCGGGTCTGCAGGTCATCCAGTTCCGGCAGGCTCTTCCGGCAGGGGCCGCACCAGGAGGCCCAGAAATCAACCAGCACCACCTGCCCTTTGTAGGCCCCCAGCGAGAAAGCCTTCCCGGCCTGGTCCATGAGCTGGATGGCTGGGGCGGTATCGCCTTGGCCGGCAGCGCTTGAAGTCATCGCGGTCATCAAGAGGAGAACCGCGCCAAGGCGGCCCAGACATCGGGCGGCTTGGCAGCGGAAGGTCTGGAATGGGGATCGCATGAATCTCCAGGTACATGGAAATCCGGTGGCAGGGACCATCGGAGGGTGGGACCGGAAAGCACTCGTAATTCATCATGTGCCGCGAATCCAGGGAAGGATTCTTAAAAAAATGTTCCAACACTCATATTGAAACACCCCGCGCAGTTCCTGCCTGGCGAGGGCGGCTGTCAGAGGTGGTGGTCTTCAATCCGCGGGCAGTTCTGGCACGAGCGATTCCACAAAGGTGGCCTCCACCCGGAAGACTTCGCGGATGAGCGGTGCAGTGAGCACTTCGTGGGGTTTGCCGTTGCCCACGAGGTGGCCGCGATCCAGTACCAGCACCCGGTCGAAGCGGTAGGCGGCCCGCAGATCATGGAGGCTCACGACCACGGTGCCTCCGGCGTCCGCCAGGCGGCGGGCCAGGCGCATCACCTCCAGGGCATGGCGCACGTCGAGCTGGGCCACGGGCTCGTCCCAGAGCTGGATGGGGGCCTGGGTGGCGAGGGCCCGGGCCAGGCCCACCCGGTGGCGCTCTCCACCGGAAAGGCGCGTGACGGGACGCTCCGCGAGCTGAGCGAGGTCCAGCTCAGCCATGGCCTCCGCCACACCCGTCGAGTTCTCGCCCCAGGCATAACGGCCCTGCGTGACGACCTCACGCACGGGGAAGGCGAACTCGAACTGCGTCTCCTGGCTGACCCAGGCCAGCCGACGCCCGCGCTCCAGCATATGGATGCGTGACAGCGGTTGTCCATTCCACTGGATGGTCCCGCCGGCGGGAAGCAGGCCCGCCAGTGCCTGGATGAGTGTGGACTTGCCTGCCCCGTTCGGGCCCACCAGCGCCACCAGTTCACCCGGTCCCAGGTTCAGCGACACTGCCTCCAGGCGCCCAGGCACTGCGAGGCCGGAAGCATGTAGGGCGCTCGTCATGACACGGCCTCCGTGTTGTCACTGAAGCCTGACCCCTGAAGCCTGAAGCCCCCTTTCATCGCGGCCTCCGCAGCAGCCACAGGAAGAAGGGGCCACCGATGAGCGAAGTGACGACGCCCAGCCTAAGGCCCAGCGGGAAGGTCCGGGTGACCAGGTCGCACACCAGCAGGAAGACAGCACCGCCCAGCATGGAGTAAGGCAGCAGGCGGCGGTGGTCGGGGCCGAAGGCCAGGCGCAGGACATGGGGCACCACCAGGCCCACGAAGCCGACGATGCCCGCCACGGCCGTGGCCAGGGCGGTGAGCATCGTGGAGAGCACGATGAGCTGCCAGCGGAGCCGGCGCACGTCGACGCCCAGGCTCTGGGCGCTCTGCTCGCCGAGACTCAGCAGGTTCATGGCGCGACCCAGGGGCAGGAGCAGCAGGCAGGCCGCGAGGATCGGCGGCACGCCCATCCACACGTGCTCCCAGCTGCGGTTCTCCAGCCCGCCCATGAGCCAGAACAGGATCTGCGCGTTCACCTCGAAGTGGCCCGCGGTGGTGGTGAGCAGGAAGCTGGTGCCAGCCCCCAGCAGCGCGTTGAGGGCCACGCCGGAGAGGAGGAGCCGCTCTGTGCCCGCTCCTCGCTCGGCCAGCATGAGCACCGCGCCCGTGGCTGCGAAGGCACCGAGCACCGAAGCCAGTGGCAGGGCCCACATGGAGGCCGCCATAAGACCCAGCCCGGTGCCCAGCATGGGTCCCATGGCCAGTACGGCCACGGCGCCCAAAGCCCCGCCACTGCTAACGCCCAGCAAGCCGGGGCTGGCCAGGGGATTGCGGAAGAAGGCCTGCATCACCACCCCGCTGGCCCCGAGAGCGGCGCCTACCGCCAAGCCCACCAGGGCGCGGGGCAGCCGGAAGTCCCGGACCACCGTGTGGGCGATGCTGTCGCCACCGTTGCCTGTCAACGCCCCGAGAACCTGGGCGAAACTCAGGCGCAGTTCACCGAAGGACAACGAAGCCAGGAAGGCCAGAACCAGCAGTGCCAGCAGCACCGGGATGGCGACACGGGACCTCAACGGAACCGCTCGGGATGGAGGGCCCGCGCCAGGGCTTCGTAGGTGGCGATGCGGTGGTGGGAGACACTGGCCATCATGGGGCCGGGGATGACCACCACCCGCCCAGCTTTGAAGGCTGGCAGCAGCCGGTAGCAGGGCAGTTCGCCCAGGCGGATCCGGACACTGTCGTCTCCGGCCGCGACGAGCACTTCCACCCGCCAGACCAGCAGCTTTTCGGAAGGCGTCGGCGCATGGCCCTTGAGGCCGGCTTCGGCGGCCACATTCAGCGCGCCGGCATGGTCACAGAGGTCCTGGAAGGTGGTGCCGGTCCCGGCCGTGAAGGGGTAGAGCCCGGCGCTGAGTACCCGTACGGGCTGCACGCCCTTCAGTCGGCGGGCCAAGGCGTCCACCCGGGCAAGGCACTGGCGGATCAGAGCCTCGGCCCGGGCTTCCTGGCCCAGGGCATGCCCGAGGATGCGCAGACTCGCATAGACATCCTCCAGCGTGTCGAAGCGTTCCAGCACCACCAGTCGCACCCCGGTCCGCTTGAGCAGGGCCAGGGTCTCAGGGCGGGTATAACTGGCCGCCAGCACCAGATCCGGACGGAAGCGCAGGACGCTTTCGGCATCACTGTCCTGGAGGGCGGGGAACCGCTTGGCCTCCACCGCCACGGGGCTGAATTCGGGTTCGTGGCTGATGTGGCTCAGGGCCGCGATCTGGCCGGGATCGGCCAGGGCCAGCAGCAGTTCGTCCGTGCCCACCGACTGGCTCACCACCCGCTGCGGCCCCGTCGCCAAAAGCGGCAGGGCCGTAAGCAGGAGGCAAATCAGAAAACGAGAAAGAGATTCACCACGATTTAGTAAATCAGTGAGAGCCATCACCACCTCCAGGTGACGGAGAGGGACACACGGGGGGCCGGCATGGGAAACCCGTAGACCAGGGCGGCATTGCCGTTCTGGTCGTAACGGCCGGTGAGCCAGTCCTGGACAGTCTGCTTCGGCGCGAGCAGGTGCTCGCCGTGCAGGGCCAGGGTGAGGCCCGGCATCGGATCATGGGAGAGACCGAGGCTGAGGTCCCGGTAGGGCCTGACGGGAATGACGGCGTAGGTAGTGTCGCTCAGGTCGTAGCGTGCTCCGACATGGTTGAAGCGAAGATCGCCCCGCCAGGCCCTCGACTGGGCGAAGGCGGACAGGGCGCCGGTGAAGAAGGGGTGGCGCACGATGGCGGAGTTCTGCTCGCCGAACGCCTGTCCGGGCAGGTTGTGGTCCTGGTCGCGGCACTCCTGGCTGCGGAGGATCAACTCCCAGCCGTAGGCCACATCGGCTCCACCCCGCCAGCCCAGGGCGCCCTCCAGGCTCTGGGCACGGACGTTCCCCTGGTTCGCATAGTGCGAGGTGAAGAGTGGCGGGTAGGCAAAGCTCGTGTCGTAGACATAGGCCAGCAGGTCGTTGATGAGCGTGCGCTGGGCTTCCAGCCGGTATTCCCAGTGGTCGGCGCCAAGACCGGTAACGCCGACCTGCGCGGTGCGGCTGCGCTCGGGACTGATGGGGTAGGCCCTGCCATCCTGAGACTCGGCCTGGGCGTTCAGGGCGAATTCTGTGGTGTTGGGCATGCGGAACCCCTGGCCCGAGCTGGCATACAGGCGGAGTTCCGGACGCAGCACCCAGTTGAGGCCCGTGCGCCAGGTGCCGGCTTCGGCGCTGCCTGCGCGGCTGCGGACCTCCGTATCGAGACGCGTCAGATCACGATGGCCCCCATCCCGGCGCAGGCCCGCCACCCAGTCCAGGCCTTCCGCCAGGGACCAGCGAGCTTCCAGGGCTCCGGCCAGGTCGTGGCCCTCGCCACGGTACAGTACGGCTTGGTAGGTCGACGGATCGTAGTAGTTCATGGCGTGGCTGGTGTCCACGCTCCCTTCGACCCGACCGGAAAGACGGAAGGTATTCGTGGGAGTCCAATGCAGGGAGAGCTGGTCCGCCACCCGCCGGAAGTCGCGGTCTGTCTGTTGGCGCTGGGGGCCAGCGGGATCGGCGCTGCTGCCCGACAGCGCCTGGAGTGTGTTCTCCAGCACGAGGCCCGGCGCTAGGGGCCAGCGGAGGCCCACTCCCCAGGTTTCCTGTCTTGCCTGAGTCTCGCGGCCCGGTTCATAGCTGCGTCCGGAGCCGGGCCAGGCCAGGGTGCTGAAGGGTACTGAAGCCGTCTGGCCGCTGTTGCGGTAGAACCCCGTGAGCTCCGCCGCGCCGAGCGTGGTCCCCAGCCGCAGGAAGCCCCCGGCCTGCCGGAATGCATCGTCGGGGAAGCCGCTGTCCTGCTTCTCGGCAGCGGCCCCGGCGGCGACCCAGCCTCGGGCGCCGGTCAGCTGCACTTGCGCAGTCATTCCGACCTGACCATCGGTGCCGACCTTCAGGCCGGTCTGGCCGTGCCAGCCCTCGGCGCCCCGTCCCAGGCTGGTCAGCGCGATGACGCCACCGATGGCGTCGCTGCCGTAGAGCACAGACGAGGGCCCCAGCACCAGCTCCACCCGGGCGATGCCGATCAGGCTGAGGGCGCCAAGATCGGGGCTGATGGCGGTGGGATCGTTGAGGCGCATCCCATCCATCACCACCACCACGTTCTTGCTCAAAGTGCCGTTGAGGAAGGCCGAGGCCGCTGCCCCCGCGCCCCCGCTCGGCAGCACCGCGCCGGGCTGGAGCGCCTCCAGCAGCTCGGCCAGCGTGCGGCTGCCCAGGCGGGCCAGTTCGTCGGCCTCCACGATGCGTACCGGCGCCGGGGTGCGGGTGACTGCCACCGGCTGGGCCTCGGCGCTGACCGTGACCGTGGCCTCGCCGGGTTTGAGGTCGGACTCGGGTGCCGCTTGAGCGAAGACGGACACGGCCGCCAGAAAAAAGAAAATCCGGGAATGGCCCATCATGCCTCCACGCATGAAGTCGCGGCGGCCGGGCGGATCCCGAGGGACCATGGCCCAACCCGTTCCCGCGACGGGGGGTGAGGTGCAGGACCGGTCTCCGGACTCGCACGCGACAGGGGCCTTTGGGCTCCCCTCGAACCTTCCCAGGACACTTCCCAGTGGTTCGAGCTTGAGGTCTCACGCCAGGCAGGCCGTGGTGCTTACCGTTGCGGGGCAGTGCAGGGTTTTCACCTGCTTCCCGAACATCCAACACTGAATTGTCAGGGACTCAGACAATCACGGTTGCGTGACCCGGCGCAAGTAGAATAAGGGCATGGACACTCCCATCCCACCCATCGGCATCATCGGCGGCAGCGGCCTCTACCGGATGGAGGGCCTGGCCCTCGACCGGGCCGTGGAGGTGACGACGCCCTTTGGCGAGCCTTCCGGTCCCGTCCATCTCGGGCACCTGGATGGCGTCCCCGTGGCGTTCCTGGCCCGCCATGGCGAGGGCCATCGCTTCACGCCCAGCGAGGTGAACTACCGGGCCAACCTCTGGGCCCTGAAATCCCTGGGCGTCGAACGCCTGATCTGCGTGTCTGCGGTGGGCAGCCTGCAGGCCCGGCACAAGCCCGGCGAGCTGCGGCTGGTGAGCCAGTTCATCGACAAGACCAGGCACAGGAAGGACACCTTCTTCGGCGAGGGCCTGGTGGCCCACGTGAGCTTTGCCGAGCCCACCTGTGCCCATGTGTCCGGGGCGCTGCTGGCCGCGGGGCAGGCGTTGAAGCTGCCCCTCGAGGGGAACGCGCTCTACGTGTGCATGGAGGGTCCGGCCTTCTCCACCCGCGCCGAAAGCCGCCTGCACCAGAGCTGGGGCGCGGACCTCATCGGCATGACCCAGGTGACCGAGGCCAGATTGGCGAGGGAGGCGGAGCTCTGCTATGCCTGCATCGCCCTGGTGACGGACTACGACGCCTGGCGCGAGGAGGAGGCGGGGGTGGACGCCGTCTCCGTGCTGGAGGTCATGCACGCCAACGTGGACAAGGCCCAGCGCCTGCTCCGGACGGTGGTGCCGAAACTGTCCGGTCAACCTCGTCCCTGCACCTGTGGCGAGGCGCTGAAGACGGCGCTCTTCACCGCGCCGGAAGCCGTGCCGACGGAGGCCCGGCAGCGGCTGGACCTGCTGGTGGCCAAGTACGGATTTGGGGTGGTGCGCTGATGGCACTCGCCCAGCCCAGCCCCAAGCTCCAGGCCCTGCTCAAGGACTTCCAGCAGATCGCCAGCATGTCGGGCTACCTGAACCACGCCTTCGATCCCCCACAGCTCCGGCTGTTCTTCACCCTCTATGGCCGCGTGATGGTCGGTTCGCCGGAGCAGGGGTTCGCGCTGACGCCCCAGCTACAGGCCTGGTGCGATGCGGTCTCCAATCGCCTGCGGGAAGGCAGTTCAGGGACGATCATGCAGCCCCAGGTGCAGGTCAGCGCCCCCCAGATCATGCCCGATGGCCGGGATTACCTCGTGGCCACCGTCACCTTCAACACCAAGGTCACCGAGTCCTCATATCTGCGCATCCGCACCGCCATCCTCGCCGCCTACCAGGACGCCGTGAAGATGCGGGAGGTTGGGTTCAGCGCCCTGGCCGAGGTTCCGGACCCGGCCATTGAGCCTCTGATTTCCGCCAGTGATGAGGGAGCGACTGCGCCATAAGGCACGCAACCCGGACCGCGCAGTCTGCCGTTGCTCCGCCTTGACACCTGGAATTTTGAAACAGATAGAACCGATGAGGAACGGTGATGAACCGTGAGAAGTCTTATTGAAAGCCACTCGAGCCTCCTGTTGTTTGCGGCAGTGGTCTTTCCCCTGGCCGCTGGTGCGGAACCCGCGAAGGTCCCCTTCAAACCCTCACCGGTCCCAGGCGGCGTGGCGCTCGTCTCAATCGCTGGTCACGCGACGGCGCCCAATGTTACCTACCACGCCGAACCGGTGCTGGTTCGGCGCACCGCCACGGGTTGGCAGGCGGTGGTGGGGATTCCGCTCAGTGCGAAGGGCGGGCGGGACGCGCTCGATGTGGATGGGCAGCTGGTGCCGTTCACCATCAAGCCCAAGCGGTACCCCATGCAGCGGTTGCACCTGGAGAATCAGCGGCAGGTAAACCCGACCCCCGAAGATGAGGCGCGCATCGCCCGGGAGCAGGCCCTCATGGCGCCCGCCTGGACGGCGTGGCCGGATGGATTGGTCCCGGCGCTGACCTTCAGCCAGCCCACGCCGGGGGCGCTGACCAGTTCCTTCGGCCTGCGCCGGGTCTTCAACGGCGAGGCCCGGGCACCCCACTCGGGCCTGGACATCAAGGCCCCCGCGGGCCAGGCCGTGCGCGCTCCCGCCGCCGGCGTGGTGGTGCTCACGGGTGACTTCTTCTTCAGTGGCAACGCCGTGTTCCTGGCCCACGGCCAGGGCGTGGTGAGTCTCTTCGCCCATCTCTCGAAGGTCGCGGTGACGCAGGGCCAGGTGCTCAAGGCCGGAGACCTGCTGGGCGAGGTGGGCAGGACCGGACGCGCCACGGGTCCCCACCTGCACTGGTCCCTGAGCCTGAACAATGCCCGAGTGGATCCCCGCATCTTTCTTTAGCACCACGGCTGCGGCCTGGTCGGGGCCCGTGGTACGTTAGCCCCTTGCCCAGGAGTATCCGTGGCGGACTCGACCGCGCCAAATCCATCGCCCCTGAGGGAGATCACCCAACCTTTCATCGATCTGGTGCACGCGCCGCGAGCCTTGTGGGCCGTGAATCTCACGAGCCTGGTGGAGGGCTTCGTCTATTTCGGGATGCTTGCCTATCTGGCCATGTATTTCAACAAGTACGCGGCCCTTGGGGACAGGGAGGCGGGCTGGATGGTGGGCGTGCTTACTTCGGGCATCACCATCTGCATGCTGTTCTTTGGCGGCGCGGCAGATCGCTTCGGCGTTCGCCGCACCTTCATCATGGCCATCCTGATCATGCTGGTGGGACGTCTGGTGCTGGGCTTCGCGCCTTCTCTGGGCCTCGCCACCGGCGGGCTCTGGACGCCCTTCAATGCCGTGGCAACCGTAGGCATGCTCTTCATCGTGCTCGGCTACGGCATGTTCTACCCGGCGGGCTACGCGGCGGTGCGGCGCTTCACCACTCCGGCCACGGCCAACATGGGCTTCGCCATGCTCTACGCGGTCATGAACCTGGGGGGCTGGCTGCCCACCTTCATGTCGCCCATTCGTGAGCGGTTCGAGATCAAGGGGGCATTCATTTTCTATGCCGCGGCCTCTGCTGTCGGGCTCGTGGTGCTCATCGTCCTCCTGAGCAGAGCCACCGTCGAGAAGGCAAGCGCCGCCGCCCTGGCCGCCACGGAGCAAGCTGCTCCCACTGAACCGAGCGAAGGCGCTGCACGCAATGCTGCCAAGGGCCAGCCCGCGCCCGAGGGATTCCTGCCGGGCGTCCTTCATTGGCTAAAGAGTCACCCCATCGCGGATGCCAAGTTCGCCTACTTCATTTTCTGCCTCATTCCCGTCCAGACCTTGTTTGCCTACAACTGGCTGGTGCTGCCCCAGTACGTCACCCGGGCTTTCGCAGGCTCCTGGGTGGGGGCGCGGTTCGAGATGGCCACGCAGCTGAATTCCCTGCTGATCTTCATCCTCTGTCCAATCGTGGCGGCGCTCACGACGCGGACCAAGGTCTACAACATGATGATCCTGGGTACCGCGGTGATGGCCGCGCCCACCTTCATCCTGGCATTGGGCCCCACGGTGGCCGGGCTCTTTGCCTATGTGGTGCTGATGACTGTGGGCGAAGCCATGTGGCAGCCGCGTTTCCTGCAGTACGCGGCCGAGATCGCTCCCGAGGGCCGGACCGGCGCCTACATGGGCGTCGCCCAGTTCCCCTGGTTCCTCACCAAGATGCTGGTGCCCCTCTATTCCGGCGCATGCCTGGCGCGCTGGTGCCCCGAGCCGGGGAAGGGCATACCGCAGACTGGCCTCATGTGGCTGATCTTCGGCGGCATCGCCATGGTCAGCACCTTCCTCCTGATCGCCGCCAGGGGCTGGCTGGGGAAGGATTTCAAGACACGCTCCTAGGGCCTGTATTCAGACCCAGCCGTGCCCTCAGCGCCGCGCAGGCCCGTGCGCGGTGGCTGAGGCTGTGCTTGGTAGCGGCGGGCAGTTCGCCGAAGGTCCGCTCGTAGCCGTCTGGAATGAAGATGGGGTCGTAGCCGAAACCATGGTCGCCGCGGTGATCGTGAGCCAGGGTGCCCTCCACCGCCCCGCTGACGGTGAAGGGCTCACCGGGCAGTCGGCCGGGCATGGGCGCGAAGGCCAGCACGCATACGAACCGGGCCGTCCGCCCGGCGCCCTCGGGGAGCATGGCCAGCAGATGCCGGTTCTTATCGCGGTAGGTTGGGAGCTCCGATGCGAAGCGCGCGCTCAGCACGCCGGGACCGCCCCAGAGGGCATCCACGCAGAGTCCTGAATCATCCGCCAGCACGCCATCCACCTGCTCGGTACCATGCTCCAGCCACCAGGCCTGGGCACCCTCGGCCTTCTGCAAGGCATTGTCCTGGAAGAAGGCGCCGGTCTCGGGCAGTTCCGTTGCCTCGGCAGGCCACAACACGAACCGCAGGTCCGGCAGCAGCGCCGAGAACTCCCGCAACTTCCCGGCGTTCCTGGAGGCTAGGAGGATCCTCAGCATCCCACCACTTCCGTGTACCAGCTCCTGGCCCGCTCAGGGGTCATGGGACCGTGGACGAGGGCCCGGCCATCGGCGAAGAGGGTGATCTCATTGGCCCCATCGCGGCCCTTGAGCAGCCGCCCCGACTGCTTCCAGGGGCTGCGGGTCCGCGCTTCAAGACGGTCTTTCAAGGCCTCGAGGTCAAGCTGGCCGGGCGGGTTCACGCGGATCTGCACGCCCTCCAGGCCACACAGGGCACTGGCCTTCAGGGTCCACCGGGCATCCAGGAATTCGGTGACGCGGTCCGTGCAGAAGCGGCAGCGGGTCTTCGGCGGTTTCAGGAACTGGCGCTCATCGTTCCAGAAATCGAAGCGCACCAGGTCTGCATGGGGCGTCTTGCCGGTGAGCGCTTTCACGGCCTCCAGGGCCGCCCAGCTGCCGATGATGCCGACAGTGGGGCCCAATACCCCAGCGCTGTCGCAGGTATCGACGTCGCCACTGGCGGGCGGCTCCTCGAGGAGGCAGCGCAGACAGGGCGTCTGCGGCGGGTGCAGGGGCCACACCACGCCCTCGCCACCGAT
Source organism: uncultured Holophagaceae bacterium (assembly GCA_903873655.1). GTDB lineage: Bacteria > Acidobacteriota > Holophagae > Holophagales > Holophagaceae > Geothrix. The sequence goes on from CAIQPH010000188.1 coordinate 16,429, forward strand.
GGCCCCGGCGTAGATCCAGGGCGTGCCGGTGAGGATGGCCACGTCGTTGATCAGGAAGCGTGCCTCGAAGTTGTCGGTGCCGTCGCAGATGAGGTCGAAACCCGACAGCAGCTCCCGGGCGTTGCCGCTAGTGAGGTCCGCCACGACGGGCTCCAATTCGATGCTCGAATTGGAGTCGGACAAACGCTCCGCGGCTACATCGGCCTTGGCTCTGCCCAGATCGGATTCAAAGTAGAGCAGCTGGCGCTGGAGGTTCGAGAGCTCCACCAGATCCCGGTCGATGAGGGTGAGGTGCCCCACCCCCGCCCGGGCCAGCCAGGGGGCGATGACCGAGCCCAGGGCTCCGAGGCCCAGCACCGCCACCCGCTTGGCGCGCAGTGCGTCATCAGCAGCTGGGCCAAGGAAGATGCGTTGCTTCGCGTAGCGGTCGCCAGTCATGACCCCTCCTTAAGAGGAGACAGAAAGCGAAGATGTGGAGGCCTCGCGTATCACCGCAGGTGATACCGAGAGGATGCGTTGCTTCGCGTACCGGTCCGACATGCCTTCAGGATAGCCCGCAATAGTTCGAGGTGGCCCTTGCCCTGTTCCTGCACACGGCTGGCGTGCCAGCATGGAACGGCTCGCCAGGGGTGGGTCGGATGTCGGAGGTGGGTGCATGCACATGGCGGATGCCCTCATCTCACCGGCCGTGGGCGGCATCTTCTGGTCCGCTTCCATGACGGCCGTCGCGCGCAGTTCCCGCAAGGTCCAGCAGGACCTGGATGGGAGCCGGATCCCCCTGATGGGCGTGCTGGCGGCCTTCGTCTTCGCGGCCCAGATGATCAACTTCTCCATCCCAGGCACCGGCTCGAGCGGCCATCTGGGGGGAAGCCTCCTGCTGGCCATCCTGCTGGGGCCGGATGCAGCCCTTCTGGCCATCGCCTCCGTGCTGGTGGTCCAGGCGCTCTTCTTCGCGGACGGCGGTCTCCTGGCCCTCGGCTGCAACATCTTCAACCTGGGGTTCCTGCCGGCCTTCGTGGCCTACCCCCTGGTCTACCGCCCCCTGGCCGCTGGGAGCGACGGGCGGCTTCGGCAGACCTTGGCGGTGCTGCTCGGCGCGCTGGCCGCCCTCCAGCTCGGCGCTTTCGGGGTCGTGCTGGAAACCGTTCTCTCGGGTCGGACGGACCTGCCCTTCCGGGGCTTTCTCCTGGTCATGCAGCCCATCCATCTGGCCATCGGGGTGGTGGAAGGAATGGTCACCCTGGCCCTGCTGACCTTCCTCCGGAAGGCAAGGCCTGAACTCCCCCAGTTAGCTGGCCCGGGGGGCGTCACCAGGCGGGCCGCCGTGGCCCTCGGCTTGCTCGCGCTGCTGCTGGGCGGGTGGGTGGCCTGGTATGCCTCCAAGCATCCGGATGGGCTCGAATGGGCCATCCAGCGGATCGCCGGGCAACAGGCGCTGCCACCCGCCGTCGGCGGATGGCATGGCCGACTGGCCCAGGTGCAAGCTGGTACGGCCGTGCTCCCCGACTATCACTTCAGAGGTTCCCGAGAGGGCTCCCGCGCGGCGACCTCTCTTGCCGGTGTCGCGGGTGGGCTGTTGACCCTGCTTCTGGTGGCGGGAACCGGGTGGATCCTCCATCTTCGGAAGCGAAGGACCTGACATGGCCAACCTCGGGGACCGCTTCCGCGACCTGGGCCGCATGGATACCATGGGCTCCCGGGAATCCGGCCTCCACCGCCTGGACCCCCGGGCGAAGGTGCTGGCCACGGCCGCCTTCGCCCTGGCCGTGTCCTCCTTCGGGCGCTATGAGGTGGCCGGTCTCCTCCCCTTCATGGCCTTCCCTGTGAGTCTGGCGATCCTGGGCGAGGTGCCCGGCGGCTACCTCCTGAAACGCATCGGGCTGGCCCTGCCCTTCGTGCTGCTGCTGGGTGTCCTGAACCCGGTCCTGGACCGCGAAGTGCTCCTGCAGGTGGGCCCACTGCCCATCACGGGGGGCTGGCTGTCCTTCCTCTCCATGGCCCTCAAGCTGGTGCTGACGGCGGCCTCGGCGGTGGTGCTGGTGGCCATCACGAGCATGGATGGCGTCTGCCAGGCCCTCGAGCGCCTGGGAATGCCCCAGGTCTTCGTCGTGCAGATCGGCTTCCTGCATCGGTACACCTTCGTACTTGTGGAAGAGGCGGCCCGCATGCTGCGGGCCCGGGAATTGAGGTCCAATGGCCACGACCTGACCCACCGCGAGTTCGGGCCCCTGGCCGGCCACCTCCTGCTGCGCACCTGGGATCGGGCCCAGCGCATCCACCAGGCCATGCTCGCCCGGGGGTTCGAGGGCGAGGTCCACCTGCTTCGGCGGCCTTCTTTCGGCCTGCAAGATGCGCTGTTCCTGGGCGCCTGGTGTGTTGCCTTCCTCGTTCTGCGCCTCGTCAACCTTCCGCTGCTGATGGGAACCCTGGTCTCCGGAGGCGCTCAATGAGCCATCACATCGTGGAAGCCATCGACCTGTGCCACTGCTACGGGGATGGCACGCAGGCCCTCACCAACATCACGTTCCGGATCCATCACGGCGAGAGCGTGGCGCTGGTGGGCGCCAACGGGGCCGGGAAGTCGACCCTCCTCCAGCACCTCAATGGCGTGTTGCTGCCGACGTCGGGAACGATCCGGATCGGTGAGGTCCCACTGGTGAAGGAGACCCTGCGGGACATCCGCCGGACGGTGGGGATGGTCTTCCAGGATCCAGATGACCAGCTGTTCTCGCCCACGATCGGCCAGGACGTGGCCTTTGGCCCCCTGAACATGGGACTGCCTCCGGCCGATGTGGCAGCCAGGGTCCACGAGGCTCTGGAACGGATGGAGGCGCTGCACCTGAAGGACAAGCCCGTCTATCGCCTGTCCGCAGGCGAGAAACGGCGGGCGGCCATCGCGACGGTGCTGTCCATGACGCCGGACATCCTGGTGCTGGATGAGCCGACCTCGGGTCTGGATCCCCGCGCCAGGCGGCAGCTCCTCGGCCTGCTGAAGGCCTTCCGGCACACCAAGATCATCGCCACCCACGATCTGGATCTGGTGCTGGAACTCTGCCCCCGGACGCTGGTGCTGCACGAGGGCCGGGTGAAGGCTGATGGCTCCACTCGGGAGATCTTCGCGGACCAGGCCCTGCTCACCGCCTGCCATCTGGAAAAGCCACTGACCATGCAGGGTTGCCCGAAGTGCGGGGGAATCCCTTAAGAGCGTCTCGTGATGGCTGCTTCGGAAACCAACACGGCGCCCCACCGGGGCGCCGTGTTTGAAGCCTGAAGCCTGAAGCCTTAGTTGCTGACCGGTCCGCCCGCAGCCACGGCCTTCTCGTATTCGGCCTGGAGGCGGCTGGCGTCGGAGATGGCGAACTTGTAGACGTATTCGAAGCGGTCGGCGCCCTTGGTGAGGGCGAGGATCACTTCGTAGATGCCTTCGCCGGTCACTTCGAACGGGCTGGCGATGACGTTGAAGGTGCCTTCCTTGGCGCCCTCGGGAATCTGCACGTCGCTGTCGCGGATCACATCCTTGCGGTCGCCCGTGGGACTGACGATGGAGAAGCCGAACTTGAACTGGCCGTCCATGCGGGAGAAGCGGGTGTAGAAGCACACCTTGGGCAGGGTGAAGGGGATCTGGGGCACCACGATGTGGTGGTCGTACAGGCCCATCAGCG
>CAIQPH010000189.1 GCA_903873655.1 uncultured Holophagaceae bacterium
GACCTCGCCCCCAGGGAATGCCGTGTCCTCGGTTGCCTCCTGGAAAAACAGCTGAGCACGCCCGAGGTGTACCCCCTGTCCATGAACAGCCTGCTGAACGCCTGCAACCAGTCCAGCAACCGGGACCCTGTCTTGGCGCTGACGGAAGCCGAGGTTCAGGAAGCTACGGACGCCCTCATCGCCCGGAGCCTGGCCGAGCACTGGCCGGGCCGGGTCCTCAAGGTGGCCCACGCGGCCAAACCCACCTGGAACCTCTCCGTGCAGGAAGCCGCGCTGCTGGCCGAGCTTCTCCTGCGGGGCCCGCAAACGCCGGGCGAGTTGCGCAACAACACCCGGCGCATGTATGCCTTCCCGGATCTCCCCGAGGTGGAGAGCTGCCTGGCGGTCTTGATGGAGGCTGAGCCGCCCCTGGTGGTCCGTCTGGCTCGAGCCCCCGGCGCCCGGGAGGCCCGGGTGGCGCATCTGCTGGCGGGCTCCGTTGAAGCGCCTGCGGCTGCGCGTTCGGAAACGACCCCACCTCGTCCCGGCAGGATTGACCAGCTGGAGCTCGAAATGGCTTCTCTCCGCGAGGAACTCGCGGAGCTGCGGAGCGCCTTCGAGGCCTTCAAGGCCCAGTTCTGATGACCCAGGCCGCTGTGGTGGATCGGTTCTACCAGGCCTTCGCACGGCGGGACGCCGCGGGCATGGCCGCCTGCTACCACCCGCAGGCCACCTTCGTGGACCCGGCTTTCGGCCCCCTGGACCGCCCGGCCGTTTGCGCCATGTGGGCCATGCTCCTAGGCCGATCGGCGGACCTCGCGGTCACTCATCAAGTGCTGAGTGAAGCGGGCTCCACCGTGATGACCCGCTGGGAAGCCTGCTATACCTTCACCCGTACGGGTCGGCCAGTTCACAATCGCATCGAGGCGACCTTCACGATCGAGGACAACCTGATCCGCTCCCACCAGGACCGGTTCGGTTTCTGGGCCTGGGCCCGCCAGGCCTTTGGACCCATCGGCCTCCTGCTGGGCTGGACACCCTGGTTCCACGCCAAGGTGCAGGCTGAGGCCCTCCGCGCCCTGGCGGCCTACCAGGCGAAGGCTTCCAGTCCCTAGGCCACTCCCATCGCACGCAACCCCTGGACGAGCGTGTCGAAGCGGCCTGGATCGGCCTGGAGGATCACCCGGAAGGGTTTGGGCGCAAGCTCCCCGCGGACATCCCCCAGCACCGCGAACAGAGTTCCTCCGTCTCCAGGCGGCGCCTCCTGCAACAACTGGTCCGCCTCCAGCACCAGGAAAGTGCCGCCCTCCGGAAGGTCGGCCAGCGCGTCCCGCAGGGCGTCCCAGGTGCCGCCAAAGTGCGGCGGGAACTGGGCCGCGGCGGCCCATTCGTCCATCAAGCCCGGCCGGGTGCGCATGCGGGAGCCGCGCAGCCACCACACCCTTCCGTGGCCAGCGGCGACCTCCAACAGCTCGTCCGCAGACCCGCGCCAGGGCTGGATGAGGGGCCCGCCCGTTTCCGCGGGGACAGATGCCTCGGTCATTTCACCTCAAGGAATGTGCGGTAATGATCCGGGGAATACCAAGCCCGGCCGTCATTGCCTGTGATGAGGCGCTCGGCGCCGCGGGTGCGGCCCTCCGCCTTGGGGCGCACGTCCCACTCCCTGTATTCGATGCGCTTCCGGCGCGTGTTGTAGCGGGGCAACTGCCCTTCATAGTTCCCGAAGACCCGCCCCCCCACATAGGCCGGCGGGGCATAACCATGCTGACGGACATAGGCAAGCGTCTCCCGGACATAGCTGGGAATCGGGTTCTGGGGTGCCGCCTGAACCTCCGTCCGGGGCGGGTTTGGCAGCGGCAGGCCCGGCTCGGGTCCACAGGAGGCCAAAGGCATAAGGGCCAGGAAGCAGACCAGACCCGCGGCCAGTTGCGCCAGGAGCCTTTGCCTACGGGTCATGCGTCCTCCGTTCGTGCAGTGTAGCCGCTCAGGTTCCCTGGGCACGCCCGGCCTCCAGCACCCCGCCCAGGCGCTTGTCGGAACGGAGCAGCAAGAACGCGAAAACCAGGCCAGCCACTCCCAGGCCCGAGAACATGATCTGGGTGGAAGTGTAGGTCCCGGTCTTGTCCCGCAGCCACCCGTTGAGCAGGGAGAATCCGCCAAGACCAAGGTTCTGGATCATGGTCATGAGACCGAAGGCGGTGCCCAGCCTTTTCTCCTCCACCACCAGGGGTACGGAGGGCCACATGGCGGCGGGCACCAGGACGAAGGACACGCCCAGCACGGCCATCATGGGGATGGGATTCCAGTGCGTGATGCCCATCACCAGATGGGCGGGAATCAGCAGCAGAGAACCCACCACCATCAGGGAGGCCCGGCGGCCGATGCGGTCCACCAGGCCGCCCGCGAAGGGGGCGAAGATCATGGAGGCCGCAATGGTGATGCTGGTGATGCCGGGGGCCGTGCTGAACATGTGGGAGAAGTTGTAGAAGACCTTGGTCATGAAGCTCCCGGTCACATCGCTCACGGAGGCAATGCCCCACTTGTCGTGGAACATGTCCGTGGAGAGTGCCGTGAAAGGGAAGATCGCGCTGTAGAAGGTCACGCAGAGCAGCACCACGAACCAGAAAGACGAATTGAACTTCTTGAGGTCCGAGAAGACGATCTTGTCGCCGGCCTCGGCCCTGGGCAGTGACAGCAGCTTCTCGCCGTGCCGGTCCATGACGTTGTAGACCAGGTTGCAGAGCACCGAAAAGAGGCAGAGCAGAGCCGCGGCCCAAAGGGCGGCGCGGAAGCTGTGGAAGTGGGCCGCGATGAGTTCCTCGGTGTTGAAGGCGAACATGGTGCCCACCCGGCTGAGGGTCAAGGCGATGCCGAAGGCCATGGCCATTTCCTTGCCCTTGAACCAGCGGCTGATGATGGCGCTCTGGACCACGATGAGGGATTCGGACCCCGCGCCGAACACCAGCCGACCGAAGATGAGCATCCACTTGCCCTTGGCCACGGCCACGATCACCGCGCCGAGGAATACCAGGATACTGAAGAGGAGACTGGCCTTGCGGGGGCCCAACTTGTCGTACAGCATGCCGCCAAAGAAAACGATGAAGATGGCGGCGATTGAATAGGCCGCGTAGAGCGTGCCGATGGTGCTCCGATCCAGGCTGAGTTCCACCATCAGGGTGTTCTCGAGGGCCCCGATGCTGTCAAAGGCGAAGTAGCTGCCCAGCACCAGCAAGCTGATGAAGATCAGGATGGTGAAGCGGTAGAGCCGGGTGCTCGGATGGAAGGCGCCGGGGGTATCGGTGGTCATTCGGGAATCCTCGTTGGCAGCGGCTGGACGGGATAAGGCTCAAGCTCGATCGGTCCAGAATCCCCGATGGTCCCACAGCCCTGGGACGCTTCTGAAGGGACTTTCGGGATTCGACGTTTCGTCAAAGGCCCTGGACTTTTCGGCAGGTGTTCTCTATCGGCCCGCTTTGCCCGATAGTGGTTTCCGATGGCCAACCCAACCCGGCGCACCTGCCCCAGCTGCCACACACGGCTTTCGCCCCTTGCGGCGGAGTGCCCGGAGTGTGGGCTGGCGCTGGCACCGCCCCGACAGGGCCGGCCGCTGCTCTTCCAGGCCTCGGCCCTCTCCCAGGCGACCTTCGAGGCCACCCCCAGGGCCCTCAAGGCTCCTGCCCTTGGCCGGGTGGCTCCGGTCGCTGTGGAGGTCAGCAGGGAAGAGCTGGAACGGCCCGACGATCTGGAGCCACAGCACGTCCCAGACGCGCGACCCGCTCTTGGCGGCGAGGAACCCGCCGCCAGCTTCTGGCCCCTGGTCAAGGTCGAGGCCACCGAGGCGCTACTGCTGGTCCTGATCCAGGGATTGGCGCTGCTGGTGCCGGCCTTGACCCTGGGCGTCTCTCCCACCCGCCTGTTCGAGGGAGCCTGGCCCCTGGTGCTCCCCTACCTCTTCGCAGTTTCCTGGATCCTCTTCATGGGGCCCCTGGTGCTCACGGGACAATCGCCGCTGATGGGCTTCTTCGGTGTGACCCTCCCTGAGAACACCCCGGAACGGCGCATGGCCTTCTCGCTGGTCCACATGCTTTCGGTGTTCTTTTTCCCCTTGAGCTTTCTCTGCATGGTGCTCGGGCCCCGCCACCAGACCCTGGCCGAACTGCTCAGCGGCCAGGAGCTCCTGTCCCGGCCCCTCTCTCGGATGCGGTGACTGGCTGCAGCTACTCCACCAGGGGTTCCAGGTGGTAGGGGATCGAGATCACGATGGTCTTGGGCTTCATCAGCAGCGTGGTCTTGATGCGTAGGGCGGTCTGGTTGTGCAGCACGTTGGCCCACCAGTGGCCCGTGACGAACTCCGGGAGGATCACGGTGATGGTGTACTCCGGCTCTGCCCGCCGCATGCGGTCCAACTCGCTCACGATGGGTTCCACGATCTTCCGGTAGGGACTCTGGAGGACGCGCAGCGGAATGCCCTCGCAGTAGTTGGGCCAGTCGGAGCGCAGCTTCTCCACGGCTGAACTTTCACGGCCGTGCTCGTCGGGGAAATCCACGAAGAGCGCCTCGACCTGCCCGTGCTCCGCGATGGCCTTGGCGTAATTGAGAGATTGGACGACCCCCGAATGGATGCCTGACACCAGCACCACCACCCGGTTCTTGCGCGGGCTGATGAAGTCCGCGCGACTGCCTGCCAGGATGGACTTCACCCGGATGTAGTGACGGTGGATCTGCAGGAACAGCCACACCATCATCGGGATCAAGACCACCACCAGCCAGGCGCCGTGCACGAACTTGGTGATGGCGATGTCGAGCATGACGATGCCCGAGGCCACCATGCCGATGCCATTGATCAGCGCTTTGCTCAACCATTGGGGTTCCCTGGTCTTGAGCCGGATCCAATGAATCACCATGCCTGCCTGGGAGATGGTGAACCCCGTGAACACACCCAACGCATAGAGTGGCAACAGGAGGTCGGTATTGGCATGCAGGAGGAAGACCAGGAAGCAGCTGAGGCCGGTGAGGATGAGGATGCCGTTGGAAAAGACCAGGCGATCCCCCTGGCTGGCGAACTGCCGGGGCAGGTAGTTGTCCTGGCCCATGAGGGCCGCCAGGCGGGGAAAGTCCGCATAGGCGGTGTTGGCCGCCACCACCAGGATGGCGAAGGTGAAGGTCTGCGTGAGGTAATACATCAGCTTGGGAAGCCCGTGGGTGACATCGCCATAGATGACCTTGGCCAGCTTGGACAGCAGGGTTTCCGCCACGACACTGGGATCCGAGCTGTGCTGATAGACCACGCCGAAGCGCTGGGACAGCAGGGTGATTCCCAGAAACATCACACCCAAGAGAAGCACCATCCAGATCATCGTCTTGGAAGCATTTCGTTCGGGTGGATCCCGGAAGGCCTTAACCCCATTGGAGATGGCTTCGACCCCAGTCAGCGCCGTGCACCCAGCCGAATAGGCCCGCATGAAGATCCAGATCATTGCCAGACCCCCAAACCGCTGGGTGTGCTCAACGGCCCCTTGCACCTGCACGGGTGTCGGCCCACCACTGAAAATCGTGCGGGCCGTGCCCACCGCGAGCATGATCAGCATCAAGGCCACGAATCCGTATGTGGGAACGGCGAAAAGGGCTCCGCTCTCCTTGACCCCCCGCAGATTGGCAAAGGCGATGAAGATGATGGCGAAGAGCGTGATGAATACATTGTGGCCATCAAGCAAGGGGAAGGCCGCGGTGATGGCTGCCACTCCCGAGGACACGGAGGTCGCCACGGTCAGGATGTAGTCGATGAGGAGGCTTGCGCCCGCCACCAGAGCCGCGAACTCGCCCAGGTTGGACTTGGCTACGATGTAGGCGCCACCCCCGGTGGGATAGGCCAGGATGGTCTGCCGATAGCTGATGCCGAGAATGGCGAGAAGGCCCACAATGCCGAGCGCCACGGGCACGGAGAGGCCGAAGAGCGGATGCACGGCCGCCACGGTCGCCGCCACAGCCACCCCATGCAGGTTGCTCGACAGGCTGGCCATGATCTCCTGAGTGGCATAAGCCACAGAAGAGAGGGCGTCCGAACTGAAAACGGACAGGCCAATAACATTGCTGACCTTGGTATGGGCAGAATCCTCGCTGGTGAGGCGCTCTCCCAGCAGGATTCGCCTGAAGCTTTGCATGTACTAACTCCAGAAAGGAAGCTTACTCAAGGCATGCCGTCACAAAGGAATCCATTATGGCCCTTGCCGCAGGGTGTGGGGACAAGGGTTGACCGTTGCCACAGGAAATCAGCGGTTCCGCCGAACCTCGAGGGCCTCGATGAGGTGCCGCTGCCCTGGCGCCACCGGCCAGAGCCAGCGCTCCTTCCCGACCAGTTTCAGCTCGTCTCGCAGCAACAGGGCTGGGATATCCACTCCGGCCAACGTATCACTGGCTTCGAAGGGCTGCCCGTCGGAGTGCAATTGCCTGGCCCAAGTGTCCTCCCAAGGGCCCAGGGACAGGCCTCCGTTGCCGAACACCACGGCCCGGTCATGCACCAGCCAGAGGTCGGCGTCGCTTTCGCGCAAGGCCTGCATAAAAGCCTCGATAGCGTGTGCTGTCCAAGCGACCAGGGCCTCGGCCAGAGGGTCCTCCCGCTCCGGGTCCTGTTCCCAAGGGGGCCCGCCAAAAGCCCTCTCTACCACCCGCTCGGCCACGACGCCGAACTGGCCCATGACGTTGGCGGCCAGGATGGTTCCGGGCCGATGAGTCCTGATCCAGACGCGCAGAGCTTGCGGCTCCGGACGCAGGGACGGCAGCAGGCCGGCCAGCCGCTTCTTCGCGGCCTCCTGCCCCCGCCGGCGCCCCGACCAGGGTTCCAAGACCGCACGGCGGGAGGTGGCACCCAACTCGGCCAGCCCGCCCGTCAGATCCTCGAAGCGCCAGGGAGGCCAGCGATGGTGGCGCAGGGCGGTCCAGAGGTGGCTCCAGGGATCGGCATCCCACCCGGTGGTGAGCGGTGGCGCCAGGGCCCAGGGCACCTCCAGGCCCGACCCGGCGCCGAGAATCAGGACAGGTCGCGTGGGATCGGCGGCTTGCAGCCCCTTCCCCAGAAAGGCTCGCACGCGGTTCAGGTGCTCGCCCCAGGCCGATCGGTCCCGGGCCAGGAAGGCCAACTGCTCCTCCCGCAACAGCTTGGAAAGCGGTTTGGACATTCTTGAATCCTACGGGAAACTGGGGGATCAGGAGTCTAGGGCCTGTCTTCAGAATGGGGTGTGGCCGCGCAAGGGGCACCGCCCAAGCGAGATAAGGAAAGCGACGATGGCACTAGCGGCACTACTGACGAGGAGCTTGACGCGAGATCGCGCAGGGCGCTGCCCCTTGCCCTTCGGGACGGCTCGCATCCATTCTGAAGAAAGGCCCTAGATGCCCCGTTTCCCGAAGCGCGTCGGCCGCGAGGTGCTGGAGGACCATCCGCGCCTGCCGGCGTGGATCACCAAGGAACGGGTGAAGCTTGGCGACCTGCACGCCATGAAAAAGGTCATGCGCGACTCGCACCTCCACACAGTCTGTGAGGAGGCCCGCTGCCCCAACCGCGCCCATTGCTTCTCCCAGGGAACGGCGACCTTCCTCCTCATGGGCGACGTCTGCACCCGCGCCTGCGGCTTCTGCAGCATCAAGAGCGGCAAGCCCGGGGCCTTGAATCATCTGGAGCCCCAGGAAACCGCCGAGCGAGTGGCAGCCCTTAACCTGCGCTTCGTCGTGCTCACCAGCGTGAACCGGGACGACCTGCCGGACGGTGGTGCCGCCCACTTCGCCGATACCCTCCTCGCCATCCGGCGCCACAACCCCGCTGTGGATGTGGAAGTGCTGGTGCCTGATTTCATGGGCGATCTCGACGCCGTGGCCCGGGTGGTGGCCGCCGGCCCTGCCGTCTTCAACCACAACACCGAGACCGTGCCAAGCCTGTATCCAGAGGTGCGACCCGCAGGCAGGTTCGAGCGCAGCTTGAGCGTGCTGGCGCACGCGAAGCAATTAGGGACGGCCTTGTACGGCCCATCCTTCCGCACGAAGAGCGGTCTCATGCTCGGACTTGGCGAAGCCGAGTCCGAGCTGCTCGCCACCTTCGAGGCCCTGGCTGCACTCGGGGTGGACATCCTCACCCTGGGGCAATATCTGCGCCCCACCCGTCATCAGCTTCCCGTGAAGCGCTATGTCCCTCCGGACGAGTTTGCCGCCCTGGGCGCCAAGGCAAAAACCTTCGGCTTCAAGACGGTGTATGCCGGCCCCCTCGTGCGGTCCAGCTTCAATGCCCATGAGGTGGCTGAACAGGAAGGCCTGAGCCTCGTTTAGCAGCCTTAAGGGACTGTAAATCGGTGGTAGCGCCCAGGTAGGATGCCCTCCTGTCTGCAGCCGCAGGGGACCTCGACCTGCGACCCTTCCAGGCCCTGCGATTCCAGCCGCCAATTCAGGAATTTCATGGACCACCGGGACAGCCGCTCCTCGCCGTCCAGGAGGAACCGGGCTCTCACCGACCACAGGTAGCTCCTGTGGGGAGGCAGTGTCTCTTCCAGCCGATATTGAATCCCTGTCCTGGGCTCCATCGGTACAGTTAGGGCCGGCTTGCCTGGGACTGTTTCCATGACCATGGGTTCATCGCCCGGTTCATTGCTTGAATTAGGTAGGGTCTTAGGAATAATGCCTCGACGCTCGTAGAGAAGCTGGCCTGGCCCGGGATGGTTTGGGCCGCTGGCGGGCGTGAAGTCCACCCATTCGCTTATGCCCACTTCCTCCCAAATCCTCAGGTCGTAGGAGATTTGCGTTACATGGCCGAAGAGCCCCTTGGCATCGTTTTCAAGATCTATCTTGCGGGGGAACGCCTCCCAGGTGAGGGTAGGCCTGCCGCTCGCAAGGCCTGCCACACCAAGAGGCCGCAGGCCACAGGGATACCCGGACAGACGTGGGGCGAGAAAAAAGTCCTGGACCCGGAAGATGCTGTCGAGGACCGCTTCGGTGGCTGAGTTCAGTGAAGCGGTCATGGCTTGGCCCAGGGGCTCTCCCCCCAGAGCGTTCCATTCGCTGAGCCTTCTCACCTGGCCGCCCAACTCCACAGTTCGCCTCGGCAGGGTCTCCTGCAGACCGGGAAGGGCGACCCCAAATGAAGCGGTCATGAAAAAGCGGGCCTTGGGGTTCCCACCGGCGCCCACCTCGAGTCCCCAGGAATCCACGGACACGGAGACCGCTAGGTCCACAGGTAGACCACCCGTGTCTTTCGTCAAGCCTGTTGGAAGGCCCTCGGCGACCCGCGCGGCAAGGGCCTTGGATAGATCCATGCGATTGCGGTCAAGGAGGCCTTGAGCGATGTTGCCTTGAGATTCCTTCGGCGAAGCCACAGCGCCGATGACGGCTCCACCGATCCCTCCAACCACAGCCAGCGTGGGCACCAGGACCGGGGCTAAAATGAGAGCAAATGGTCCCGTTCCCACTGACACATATAGGCCCGCCAGGGCACCTCCGCCTGCACCCTCCAGGGCACCACTCCTGGCGCCTTGGCCCTTCCCGAACGTCCCTTCGAGGCGTGGCGCTGCACCCTCCGGGGGCCCCTGGGTCACAACTTCGACCTTCCTTAGGGATCTACGGATAGACTCTGGAATCAGGGCGCGGTAAGCATCGGGGTGCAATTTTGGGGCACACCCCATTCCGATTAGGAGCGAGAGTCCCATCATCCTGAATGACTTGCTCATGCCTCCTCCGGCCCTCAAGAGAGAGCGTGGGCTTTACGCCATTGTAGCCAACCGCGTCAGCCCCTGCGGGGCTCCACCACGATGGCCATGGGCTCGGCCGGGCAGGCAAACACACAGATTCCGCAGCCGGTACAGACATCCTCGACCACCTCGGGGTGGCCGATGGCATCACCTTCGCTGTCCTTCGCAATCCGGATCGCCTCCTCGGGATAGGGGCAGCGGTCCACACAGATGCGGCAGGCCCGGGCCTCGCGATCCATCGTCCCCCAGGTCACGCAGCGGCTCTGCTTCACGCGGGCCGTGCCCATGCGCGCCGCGCTTGGCCCTTCGATCATGGTGCCGTCGGCCAGCTTTCGCCGGGGCCAGAGCAGGGCCTCATCCTCGCAGGCGGCGATGCAGGGCAGCTTGGTGCAGAGGAAACAAGGGACGCTGCGCGGATCAATGTAGGGCGTCTTCAGCGCCAGGCCTGCCGAAGGGGGCGCCACGAGGATGGCATTCTCGGGGCAGGCCCGCATGCACTTGTCGCAGCGCGTGCATTTCGTGAGGAATTCGAACTCGTCGAGGGCACCCGGAGGCCGCAGGAGCCTGGGCCCGAGACCGGTGACCGCATCTTCCAGGCTGTTGGCCACGAACCCGGCCAGCAGGGTGCCCAGGGACTTGAAGAAGTCGCCGCGCTCCTGGGGTTCGTCCAGCTTCTTGGCCAAGGCACCCTACATCAATCCAAGAATCCGCATGGTGGGACGGAGCACGCCCCAGAGCACGGGATCAAACCCCAGGGTGAGCATGGCGGCCTTTCGGTCGCCGGTGAGATCCAGGTGGGCCAGGAGCTCCGCACTTACCGCGACATCCCGCGAGCTGGGCGTGGTCTCCATCCATTTCACAGCTTCCGGCGCCTCCTTTCGGGTCAAATGCTGCCCTTCGGAGGCCCGGACCTGGAGGATCAACAAGTCCCCATGGAAAGAGGGGACGCGGATCTCCATGAGCCGGCCCTTCCCGACAACCGGTGTCACGGGCACCACTTCGAAGGCCTGGCGGTAGCCCAGCTTGGTCAGGTCCGGATCCTCCCCGTTCAGGACGGCAAGCGTCTGCTCCACGAGTCCGTCCAGGCCGCGGTCGCCCATCCAGGCCACCGAGCGCAGGTGCGTACCGCCCACCTCGCCCACACCCTCCAGCAGGGAGGGGATCAGAGCCAGCACTTGTTCCAGGGCCGGCCGGCCCCGCAGCGACTTGATGCCCTGCGGCCAGGCTCCGGCGAGCGGAAGGGGTTCGAGTCTCGCTTCCGGTTCCGGCCGAAGGTCCAGGATGCGCCCCGGGAAACCCTCCAGCAGTTCGAAATCGGGTGTGTCCGCCAGGAGGACCGCATCCAGTCCCTCCAGCAGAAGCCGGCTGGGGGCGAAGACCACCAGGTCCCCGATCTCCTCCTCCACGGTCAGCGCACCGATGGAGAGGGGCACCACCGAAGCGTCCCGCGCCTCCAGGGCTCCGACGAGTTCGCGGCCAAGCAGCGTCTGGGCCCCGATGACGGCAAGTTTCAGCATGATGATCCTCTCAGACCCGGACAGCGGCGTCATCCGCCGGGACATGATCCTTCAAGGCGGCGGCCACGGGACCCGCCAGGAATTGTCGGACCTGCTCCCCGGCCCGGCCCGTGAAGCGGGAGGCGTCCAACAAGGCCGTCAGTTCGGCTTCATTCATGCCCCAGGCCGGGTCCTCGGCCAGCAGCTTCAGCAACTCGTTGGGGCGTCCTTCGGCCTTGACGCGGCGCCCGGCCTCCAGGGCCGCCACCCGGAACCGCTCATGCAGATCCTGGCGATCACCCCCGCGCTTCACCGCCTCCATGAGCAGCACTTCGGCGGCCATGAAGGGCAGCTCCTGCGCAAGGCGCGCCTCGATCATCTTTGGGTAGACCACCAGCCCCGAAGCCACATTGCGGAAGAGCACCAGGATCGCGTCTGCGGCCAGCAGGCCCTGGCTGATGGTGAGGCGGCGGTGGGCACTGTCGTCCAGGGTGCGCTCCAGCCACTGGCTGGCGCTGGTCTGGTAGCTGGAGGGCATCAGGCCCAGCACGAAGCGGGCGAGGCTGATGATGCGTTCCGAGCGCATGGGGTTGCGCTTGTAGGGCATGGCGCTGGAACCGATCTGCTTGGCCTCGAAGGGCTCCTCGACTTCCTTCAGGTGCTGGAGCAGACGCAGGTCGTTGGCGAACTTGGAGGCGCTGGCCGCGAGGCCGCAGAGCACCTGGCCGACCCGATCCTCCAGCTTGCGGGTGGCGGTCTGGCCCGAGACGGGGATCGCGGGAAAGCCCACCTTGGCGCAGAAGCGCTGCTCCAGGGCCTCCACCCTGGCGCCGTCGCCGTCGAACAGCTCCAGGAAGCTGGCCTGGGTGCCGGTGGTGCCCTTCACGCCGCGCACCGGCGTGGTGCGCATGACGTGGTCGAGGTCCTCCAGATCCAGCAGGAGGTCCTGGAGCCATAGGGTGGCGCGCTTCCCCACGGTAGTGGGCTGGGCGGGCTGGAAGTGGGTGAAGCCCAGTGTCGGCTGGTCCTGCCACTGGGCCGCGAAAGCGGCCAGGGCGGCGATCACGTCCTGCAGGCGGCGGCGCAGCAGGGCCAGCGCCTCCTGCACGATGAGCAAGTCTCCGTTGTCGGTGACGAAGCAGCTGGTCGCGCCCAGGTGGAGGATGGGCCGCGCCCCGGGCGCCTGCTCGCCCCAGGCGTGGATCGCCGCCATCACGTCATGGCGAAGGGCCGACTCGTGTCTCGCGATGACAGTGAGATCCACCAGGTCCTGGGTGGCCTTCAGTTCGGCGATCTGAGCCCCGGTCACCGGGAGCCCGAGTTCGGCCTCGGCCTCGGCCAGCGCGACCCAGAGCCGCCGCCAGACCCGCTGGCGGTAGAGCGGGGACAACAGGCGGATCATGGCCTTGCTGGCGTAGCGGCTGGCCAGGGGATGCTCGAAATGCTCCAGTTCGGGATTGTCATGGGGCGGAAGGAAGGGCATGGGAGCTCCGGCTCTTCAGTGTCGCACAGGCTCCGAGCTGTGATCCCGCTCACGAAGAGGGCACCATGGCTGAAGCGCTGCGCGGCTAGGATAGGGGCATCACCCGGGGGCCCCTGTCATGTATGAAGTGATCCGAACTTCTGATCCCGCTGTGTTCCAGGCGCTGGAACTCGAGGTCCAGCGTCAGCGGCATCATCTGGAGCTCATCGCTTCGGAGAACTACGCCTCCCGCGCCGTCATGCAGGCCATGGGTTCGCATTTCACCAACAAGTACGCCGAGGGCTACCCGGGCAAGCGCTACTACGGCGGCTGCAGCCAGGTCGACATCATCGAGAACCTCGCGCGGGACCGCGCCAAGCAGATCTTCGGTGCCGAGCACGCCAATGTGCAACCCCACAGCGGCGCTCAGGCCAACATGGCCGTCTACCTCGCCGCCCTGAAGCCGGGTGACACGGTCCTTGGGCTGGACCTGGCCCATGGTGGGCACTTGACTCATGGCCACCCCCTGAACAGTTCGGGCATCCTCTACCATTTCGTGCCCTACCACGTCCGCCAGGAGGATGAGCGCGTGGACATGGATGAGGTCCGCACCCTGGCCCTGCAGCACCGGCCGAAGATGATCGTGGTCGGCGCCTCCGCCTACAGCCGCACCTGGAACTTCCCCCTCTTCCGCCAAATCTGTGATGAAGTCGGCGCTCTGTTGATGGTGGACATGGCCCACATCGCCGGCCTTGTAGCCACCGGGCACCACCCGAACCCCGTTCCTCACTCGGATTATGTAACTACGACAACCCATAAGACCATGCGGGGTCCACGCGGTGGTCTCATCCTGTGCAAGTCCCATTACGCCAAGGACTTGGATCGCGCCGTTTTCCCCGGGGTCCAAGGTGGACCGCTGATGCATGTGATCGCTGCCAAAGCTGTGGCCCTCCACGAAATGCAGCAACCCGAGTTCAAGGCCTACAGCGGCCAGGTGATCCGTAACGCCCACGCTCTGGCCAAGGGTCTCCAGGAGCGCGGTTGGCGAATCGTCAGCGGCGGCACGGATAACCATCTTTTTTTAGTGGACTTGCGAGACCACGGCCTGTTGGGGCATGAGGCCGAGGAATGCCTTCATCGCGCCGGTATGACCACCAACAAGAACGGCATCCCCTTCGACCCCAACCCACCCCTCAAGCCCTCGGGCGTACGCCTAGGTAGTCCGGCCCTCACAACGCGAGGTATGAAGGAAGACGAGATGGACCATATCGCCCGGTTCTTCGACCTGACCCTGCGGCACCGGGCCGACGAAAGCACCTTCGCCCGGGTGCGCCAAGAGGTGTTCCACCTGACGGATCAGTTCCCCATTCCAGAGTAAGGCTCCAGTCTTTCCTCTGCGCCAAAATGCTTTGCGTTTTGGCGTTAGGTTTCTCTGGAGGTGTCTTGATGGGAGCGGATGGCCTCTTCGTCTACGGGACGCTTCGGGAGGGTGGATCAAACTATGCCTGGCTGATGCGGACCCATCCCGAGGGGCTGACCCGGGCCTGGGTGGCGGGCCGACTCTTCCATCTGCCCGCGGGCTACCCTGCCCTCGTCCCGGCTGCAGAACCTGACATTCCACCGCCCGGTCCAGGCTGGGTCAGAGGCGATTTTGTGGGCTACGAGGATGAGGCCGACCTGGACTCCGCCCTGGCGGACCTGGACCCCCTCGAAGGCATCGAGGAAGGTCTTTTCACGCGGGAAGTGCTTCCGGTCGTTCTCGAAGGCGGCCACCGCTACGCGGCCTGGGTCTATGTGTTCCACGTGGAACGGCTACCGCGACTGGAAAGGGAGGCCGTGGAAGTAGCGAGCGGCGACTGGGCGCCCTATCTCTAACGCAGAACGGCACGGGCAAGCCCGCACCGTTCTGCGCAAGTCGACCAGTTGCTCTCGTTACAAACCCAGCTTCGGCTGCTCGCCACTTTCGTCCGGCCCCGGATGGGCCACTTCGGCCTCACCCAGTTCCTCCTCCTCATCCAGAGCCATGGCACTGGCGTCGATCTTGGCAAGACCCACGACCCGGTCGGCGGCACTGGCCAATTTGAGCAGGCCGACCCCCTGGGCGTTGCGGCCGGTCTTGCGGACCTCATCGATGAGGAAGCGGATGACCATGCCCTCCTGACTGATGAGGAGGCACCCTTCTCCCGGCTTGACGAGTTTGAAGCCGACCACATGGCCGTTGCGGACCCCGGCCCGGATGTTGATGACGCCGGTGCCGCCCCGGCCCTGGAGCCGGTAGTCCTGGAGCATGCTGCGCTTGCCGTAGCCCTTCTCGCAGACCGTCAAGAGCATGCCGTGCTCTTCGGTGCTTTCGTCGGGCTCCACGCCTTCCGGGAGGTCGGGCAGGGCGTCCGCCACTTCCATGTCCACGATGTGGTCCTTGGGCGCCAGCTTCATGCCCCGGACGCCCGTAGTGGCCCGGCCCGTGGCCCGGATGTCCTCCTCGGGGAAGCGGATGGCCTTGCCCTGGGCAGTGGCCAAGACGATCTGCTGGTTCCCCGTGGACCTCCGCACGGCCACCAGTGCGTTCCCGTCATCGATGTTGAGGGCGATGAGCCCGTTGGCCCGGATGTTGGCGTAGGCCGCCAGGCTGGACTTCTTCACCGTTCCATCGCTGGTGGCGAAGACCAGCGTCTCCCCTTCGGGGAAGTCCCGGAGGGCCATGAGGGTGACGACGTTCTCTCCGTCCTTGAGGGAGATGAGGTTGCGGATGTGCTTGCCCCGGGTGGAGGCTGCCGCCTCGGGCAGGTCGTAGACCTTGAGGGCGTAGACGATGCCTTTGTCTGTGAAGGCCATGAGGGTGTCGTGGGCCTTGGTCATGAAGAGTTGTTCGACGAAATCCTCGTCCTTGGTCTTCATGCCCACCTTGCCCCGGCCCCCACGCCGCTGGCGGCGGTAGGCGGTGAGGTCGGTACGCTTGATATAGCCGGCCTTGGACATGGTGACGACCATGGGATCGTCCGGGACTACATCTTCCATGCGGATTTCGCCGGAGTAGCCCACGATCTCGGTGCGGCGGTCGTTGCCGAACTGGTCGGCCACCTGCTGTAGTTCCTCCTTGATGACCTTGAGGAGCAGCTTCTCATCGGCCAGGATGGCCTTCAGCTTGGCGATGACCTTTTCGATCTCGGCCAGCTCGTCGAGGATCTTCTCCCGCTCCAGCCCGGTGAGGCGCTGCAGGCGCATGTCCAGGATGGCCTGGGCCTGCACGGCAGAGAGACAGAGGGTGGGGTCCTTCTTGAGGGCGGCGGCGGTGGCGAAGGCCCCGGCCATGAGGCCGGCCTTGGCCTCCTCGGGGCTCTTGGCGGCGCGGATGAGCTTGATGACCGCGTCCAGGTGGTCCAGGGCGATCTTGAGGCCCAGTAGGATGTGGTGGCGCTCCTCGGCCTTCCGCAGTTGGAACAGGGTGCGCCGGGTGACCACCTCGCGGCGGAAGCCGATGAACTCCTGCAGGACCTCCCGGAGGGTGCAGATGCGGGGCTGTCCGTTCACGATGGCCAGCATGGTGATGGGGAAGCTGTTCTGGAGTTGGGTCTGCTGGTAGAGCTGGTTCAGGACGATGTCGCTGGGCTCGTTCTTCTTCAGCTCGACCACCAGGCGGATGCCCTCGCGGTCGCTCTCGTCCCGGAGATCGCTGATGCCGTCGATCTTCTTCTCGCGGACCAGTTCGGCGATCTTCTCAATCAGCGTGGACTTGTTGACCTGGTAGGGCAGCTCCGTGAAGACCAGCTGTTCGCGGTCCCCCGCCCGCTTGATCTGTTCCACGTGGGACTTGGCACGGACCACACAGCGGCCCCGGCCCGTGCGGTAGGCGTCGAGCACCCCCTCAGTGCCGAGCATGATGCCGCCGCCGGGAAAATCGGGGGCCTTGATGTGGGCCATGAGGCCCTCCATGCCCAGGGCCGGCTGCTCGATGAGGTTGATCAGGGCGTTGCAGCACTCCCGCAGGTTGTGGGGCGGGATGCTGGTGGCCATGCCCACAGCAATGCCCTGGGACCCGTTCACCAGCAGGTTGGGGAATCGGGTGGGCAGGACGAGGGGCTCCTCCATGCTGCCGTCGTAGTTGGGTCCGTAATCCACCGTGTCCTGGTCGATGTCGCCCATCATCTCGTTGGCGAGCCGGGACAGGCGGGCCTCGGTATAGCGCATGGCCGCCGCGGAGTCGCCATCGATAGAGCCGAAGTTGCCCTGTCCGTCCACCAGCACGTGGCGCATGGAGAAGGGTTGGGCCATGCGGACGAGGGTGTCGTAGATGGCCGAGTCGCCATGGGGATGGTACTTACCCATCACATCGCCCACCGTGCGGGCGGACTTCTTGTAGGCCCGGTTCCAGTCGTTGCCGGACTCCTTCATGGCGAAGAGCACCCGGCGGTGTACGGGTTTGAGGCCGTCGCGGACATCGGGCAGGGCCCGACCCACGATGACGCTCATGGCGTAGTCCAGGTAGGACTTCCGCATTTCCTTCTCGATTTCCAGGGGTTCGATACGGTTTGGGTTCATGGGGTCCTGGGGCGCGGAACTCGGCCTGCGGCCAATTTCCGCGTTAGAGCAATGACAGGTGGAGAGGGGTGGGGGTCATGGGGAGGGTTCCACGTGGAACAATTGCTTTTTCTCACTCAGGATTCGGCCGAGGGCCGAATCCTGAGCCTTAGATGTCAATGTTTTCGGCCAGCAGCGCATTGGTCTCAATGAAGCGCCGCCTGGGTTCCACGGCATCGCCCATGAGGATGGTGAAGATCTCGTCCGCTTCGACGGCATCGTCCACCCGGACCTGCAGCAGGGTCCGGCGCTCTGGATCCATGGTGGTCTCCCAGAGTTGCTCGGGGTTCATCTCGCCCAGGCCCTTGTAGCGCTGGATGCCCAGGCCCCGTTTGCCCTCTTCCATGACCATGGCCAGCATGGCCTCTGGATCCGTGAAGACCTGGTCCTTGCTGAGTCTGGTGCCCTCCTCGGGCTCTTCCTCCTTGTCCTTGGCGGTTTCCTTGGCGTCCTTGAGCCGGCGGAGCCGCAGCTCACCGCCGCGGAAAGCCGCCAGCTCGACCTGCAGGGCAGCCAGGCGCCGGAACTCACCCCAGTGGGCCACCTGGGCGTCGATCCAGAGGGTGATGGGACGGCTGAGGTGCATGCGCACCACCCGAAGCCGGTAGCTGGCTGGGATGGTGATGGCGGGGTCCTCCCCCTCGGCGGGATGCTCGAAGGACTCGGTGGTCTCGATCTCGCACGTGCCGAGTTTCTGCTTCGTGATGGCGGCGGCCAACAGTTCTAAGGCCTCCCGGCTGTCGAACCGGTCCGCATCCAACAGGCCGTCGGCCAGCAGGGCGTCCACGATGGGCCGCGCATAGCCGCGGCGATTCAACTTGCCGTAGAGCTGCTGGACCTCGCCCCACTTTTTCATTTCACGGACCAGGACAGCGCCCTTGTGCTCATTCCCATCAGGCAGGGTCAGCACCCAGCCGTCCAGGGCCTTCTGGAACAGGAATTCTTCCAGGGCCCGCTCGTCCTTCAGATACTTCTCGGTCTTGCCCTTCTTCACTTTGTAAAGGGGGGGCTGGGCGATGTAGAGGTGTCCGCGTTCCACCAACTCGGGCATCTGCCGGTAGAAAAAGGTCAAGAGCAGGGTGCGGATATGGGAGCCGTCCACGTCGGCGTCGGTCATCAGCACGACCTTGTGGTAGCGCAGGTTCTCGACCTTGAACTCCTCCTTGCCGATGCCTGGGCCCAGCGCCTGGATGAGCACGCGGAGC
>CAIQPH010000190.1 GCA_903873655.1 uncultured Holophagaceae bacterium
ATCCGGCCCTGGCAAAGACCAGGAGGCGGTGACGATTCAAAAGGCGACGCGCGATCAGTTCCGCGGAGGCCTTGATGGGTTGGACCCGCTGTGTCTCGTCCACATCGGGGTGAAGGTGGATGAGCACACCTTCCCAGGACGATTCGACCACCTTGATTCCGAACTCGACCATCGCCCAGGCCAGATAGTCCCGCGCCTGAACGGCGAATTTTCCGGGCTTGAAGAACTCGCTCTGGGGATCGATGAACTTCATCTCGACGACATGATGTTCGCCACGCAGGTCAGGCGCTAGGGAGACGCCATTGGCCAGTCGGTCGCAACCCACTATCCAGCGGTCCTTTTCAAGGAGTCCCTTAATTACCGACGAGTTGCGTAGGGTGGCCAGAGCCTTGCGACTCCGCTCCAGGGCGCGTTCCGCCTCTTTAGGTTCAGGCATTCCGAGCGCCACCAACTTGCTGAGAGTGCCGGGCGTCAGGGCCGCGACCAGGGCCTGATCATCGTCCGGGGGCAAACCAAGCGTCGCCGCTCGGGCCAGGAGATCATCGGCAATGTGCCCGCTAACCGTACCCTTGTGCAGATGGCCGCCTTCATGGCTCCCTACCCCCTTGGTCAAGGACAGATACATTTTTCGGGAGCACCGACTCTCGTAGTCGATGAGTGTGCGCCCGAAGCGATGGAAGGGGCGAAGCAGGAAGATGGCCTGGACATTGAGAAACAGGCCACGGTTCCCGTAGTGGGGCCACGCCTGGACCAAAGCCGTCTCCCCCGGGCGAATGGCCTCACTCAGTTCCGGTCTCTTCAGGATCTCAAGGAGGAATGGTTCGGTCCTCTCGTAGGGGATTGGCAGGGTAGATTGGGCTGGGTCATCGTGAATGGCTACGATGCAACGGCAGGCGCCGGAGAGGCCCTCTACGTCAATTTGCCAGCGGGGGCCAAAGGGATCCACCACCCGCTGCGGGCGCCCAATGATACGCACATACACATTGCAGAGGTCAGGCAAAGCAGCCGGCATCATGCCGCACAGTTCTTCCAGCGTCCGGCGCAATTCAGCCATCACGAACCTACCCTATATTCAGCAAGAATTGTTTTCAGGAGGGGCCGGTCAAGGTATTGCCGCTGGCCGAAACGCTCTGCGTCGAGGCACTCCGGGCACCCAGCGACGCAGAGAGGCGTGACCTCCCGGAGTCGCGCGGAGAGTTCGCGCGCGCCCTCGCCCGATCTGCTGAAACGCAGGCGCAAGGCCTCAGCCCGCTCATCAGCCGCAGGGGTCCGCTCTACATGTTGAAGGAAATGCAGAAGCGGCGGTGGAACCCCGCCAGCCCCACGTAACCGAATATATTCCTTGTATGCATAGACATTGAAGGCCGCGATCTCCGGGGACTCGAATAGGCGCAGGAGGCGCAACCTACCCACGGATGGATCGCTTAAGCCATTTGTCCATTCCTCGGGCAAGGCATCCTGGTTGGCCAACAGGGAGAGGGTATCGGGGGACTTTCCCGACGCCAAGGCAGAGGAGATC
>CAIQPH010000191.1 GCA_903873655.1 uncultured Holophagaceae bacterium
CCCCTTGGTGGAAGACGATGCTACGGCGTCCATGATCAGCTTCTTCAAGACCAGCAGGTGTCCCAACTTGATCTCCGTGAAGGTGACCACCTGGAGCATCCTGGCCCCACGCACCAACTGCCCGAGGTAGGCCCTTCGTGTGGCAGTCGAGACGCATTCCGTTTCGACGAACACGCGAGCGACGTGGTCGAAAGTCCAATCATGGGAGTTCGTCGTGGTCAGGAGCCCCGCCGAGGCCATACCCCAATCGTTCAGAACACCAGTCTCAGCCTCGCGATTCATCCGATAACACCCATTATCAGAACCTTCCTTCTCCTTACCTACACCCCGAAGAGGGTAGGTCTTAGGGGAACCTCTCAACCGTCCTTATCTACCCGTTAGGTGGTCCGTCATGGCTACACCCATCAATTTCGAAGAACTGAACATCCAGCAGAAGCAGATCGAAACTTTCAGCAAGAAGCTCGACGAGTTGAGTGCATACCGCCATTGGCTCTGGACGGGGTCCGGCTACGGCCCGGAAGGTTCCCTTGACCTCCCCACCCTTCTTTCCACTTACTTCCGGGGGGAAGACGACATCCCCGGCATTGTTGACCAGGCCCTTGGAGCCGTCCAGGTGATGGAAAACCTTCTGCCCATCGGCGGGGTAAATCCCCGTCTCACCCAACTCGCAGTGAAGGTCTCGGGTTACGTTGAGCCCTTGGACCCCAGGCAAATGAAGGAGCGGACCGAAGCTGCCATCAACCTCCTGGGGCACCTCCACTCGATGACCATGATGCTCATGGAAGCCAGTTTCCTATGTGCCAAGTTCCATGAGGCAGGGCAGCCTAGCTCGGGAGGCGTCTGTCTCTGTCAGCTTCGGAGCTGCATTGGTCTCGCCAACGACATGGAGCAACGGTCGGCCTAGTTTGGCATGAATAAAGCTGAAGACTTTGCGACGAGCGTCTCCACTTCTTGCATCAGGGTCGCCCAGTGGCGGAGCAAGATCGAGCAGACGGTTCGGATGTCACGGTCGTTCCACCCATTAGCCCCTTCCCAGTCCGTTCGGGACCATCCATCTGAACTCTCCGGGCTGTCCACATAGGATTCCTGGATCTCAAGAATCACGTCATCACACAAATCGTTGAATACTTGAAAATTTTCAGGTTCAGCTAAGACTTCATCCAACCGTTCGGCTACCTTGCCTGCCAGGCAAATACGGCGCATGTGTAGTGTTTTGATTTTTCTCAATCCGCAGAACTGGGTATGCCCACCCCAAAATGTTTCTTCGGTGGTGTTCAAAGTATTGGTAGGGAAGACCATGATGTATGACTCGTGTCCATAGTGCCAGGCCACAACGGCGTGACCGCACTCATGGATCGCGGCCAGACGCTGATCGCGGACATCTACTTGTTGAATTGAACATGAAGGAATGTGGTCGGACAAATTGCTTGGTTCCCAAGCTCGCTCCAAGTCCGGGATCACCCCCATTCGCGCCCGCCGAGGCGACGACTCCCAGGCGTAGTTACTGGACCTTTCTTTCTTTCTTCTCGCAGACATCGAGGGGTTCCTTTTTGATGCGGGGGAGGAATTGATGGTTTTCCTGCCGCACAAAGCCATGCGAAGCCAAGCCGAGCCATGCCCAGCCATGGTCCGCACTGCCAAGCGGTAGGGAGGGCTGATGATCGTGAATCAGCAACCCTCACTACTTAGGATACCGTCCAGCGAGGGATCGCAATCCTGGTCACCTGCCAATAGGGGAATTTGACGAGGTCGCAGGATGGCGCGATCGTGCCTCCTTTCCCCAGGAGGATGGCCATGAGCCCACGTCGATCTGAACGCACCACCCCTTCACCCAGTGCCGAGGCTCAGGAATCCGCTCGCCGGAAAATGGATGACGCCCGCAAGGTCGTGGAATCGAAGTTGGCGTGGCTGGAACGGGCGGACAACCTGGCCCACCTTTCCGAGGATGTGAAGGGTCTGCGCCGCCAACTCGAACGCTTGGAGACCATGGTCATGGGGCTGTATGCCGCCCTTGAGCCCCGCCCTGATTCGAAGCCTCCCCAGGATGGGGAACTCGACCGATACGTCATCCGTGCCAAGGAGGCCGCCAAGTTCATCGGCGTAGCCGAAGCGACCTTGGCCCAGTGGCGGATGACCGGGGAAGGCCCACAGTTCGTCAAAAATGGACCTCGGCAGGTCCTCTACCGGATTGGCGACATCAAGGCTTGGATCGACAGGAACGTTGTAGCCAGCACTTCTGCCTACTACACCAGAGATCATCGGTAGCCTTGGCCGGGGTTGCTATTTTAGTATTATGGCATATTCTAAAACAAGCCGTAATCTTGTTTTAGAACGTGAAGGTAACCCATGCTCCGCACCCTGACCGGCGAATTCATCACTCAGTCTACCCAAGGGGAGACGGTCCGAGCATTTGTCCCGATGCCCCTGCCCCCAGATCCTCCCATCGACTGGACTACATCACTGGTGATGGCCCAACAGCAGGCTGCCACCGCCCTGGGGCGGCTCGATGGCGTGACCACGCTACTGCCTGACCCAACGCTTTTCCTCTACAGCTACGTCCGCAAGGAAGCGGTTCTGTCCTCCCAGATCGAGGGCACCCAGTCCTCCCTATCGGATCTGCTGGCCTACGAGAACGCCCAGGCCCCAGGCGTCCCCCTGGACGATGTCGTCGAGGTGTCCAACTACGTAGCCGCCCTGACCCATGGGCTCAAACGGATGGAGGAGGGCTTCCCGCTTTGTCTGCGGCTGGTCAGGGAGATCCACGAGGTGCTTCTGTCCAAGGGGCGAGGCAGCAGCAAGCAGCCAGGGGAGTTCCGTCGATCCCAGAACTGGATTGGTGGCAGTCGCCCTGGCAACGCCACCTTCGTGCCTCCGCCTCACGAAGCACTGGATGGGTGCCTCAATGCGTGGGAAGCCTTCCTCTACAGCCCCATGGACCCCCTGACCAAGGCGGCCCTGGCCCATGTTCAGTTCGAGACCATGCACCCATTCCTGGATGGCAATGGCCGTGTGGGACGCCTTCTCATCACGCTGATCCTCAGCAGGGAGGGGGTGCTGAAGGAACCCATGCTCTATCTCAGCCTCTTCCTCAAGGAACACCGGGCCACATACTACGAACTCCTCCAGAAGGTCCGCCAGGATGGTGATTGGGAGGCTTGGCTGGACTTCTTCTTTCAAGGCATCACGGAAACGGCGGATGGTGCGGTCGTCACTGCCAAGAGCCTCCTTGCCCTCTTCGCCGAGGACAGAAAGTCCATCCAGAGCAGACGGGTGGCGGCTTCCGTCCTCCAAGTGCATCACTACCTTCAGGGCCACCCCATCAGCTCGTCCAGTGCGATCTGCAAGGCCGAGGGCCTCACCCCTGCCACCGTCAACAAGGCCCTGGATTACCTGGTTGGACTCGATCTCGTGAAGGAGATCACGGGTGGTCAACGAAACCGGTTGTTCGCCTACCACAGGGTGCTGAAGGTGCTCGCAGAAGGGACGGAGCCCTGACTCCGGACGGCCAGCAGGCGCGTTCTACCCTTACCCCAGCCCAATGTTCTCCAAGTGTTTCTGAAATTCCCTCAGCCCAAATGGCTTGGACAGCAAGGTAACGCCCGGATAAGCATCGGCCAGAGCCAGTGCGGTCTCGTCGGCTCGGCCCGTGGAAAGTAGCACAGGCACCACGGGGCGCAGGCCGCGAAGCCGTGGCAGCGTCCCAAACCCGCCCAGTCCGGGCATGTTCATGTCCAGGATGACAAGGTCGGGCTCCAAGCCCGCCTCAAGCAGGGCCAGGGCCTCCTCGCCGCTCAGGGCCGTGTTCACTGCCGTGTGGCCCAGGACTTCCAGGATCGCCTGCACGGAACTTTGGATCAGATCATCATCATCGACTAGCAAGACGTTCAGCGCTCGGTGGTGGCTTATTGTGGCATCGGCAGCCGCGATGGCTGCGACCTGGATTTCATTCTTGCAGGCGGGGAAGCGGAGCCTCACACGGGTGCCCTTGTTCGGCTCACTCTCAATGGCCATCTGCCCTCGGTGTGCCTTCACAGTGCTGAAGACCATCGATAGGCCCAGACCTGTGCCCTTGCCGACGCCCTTGGTCGTGAAGAAGGGGTCGATGGCTTTCTCCAAGACCTCCTTCGACATTCCCATACCGTTGTCTTCCACCTCGATTTCAATCCAGTCGTTGTCAACATTGCGGGTATGCAGCGTGAGGGTGCCGTTCTCAGGCATGGCGTCCACGGCGTTGACACAGAGGTTCATGAAGGCGTGGGTCATAGCGCTTGCATCACCCTGGATGGGACGCAGGTCCGCCTCCAGATCCATTTTCAGCTGAACCTTCGCCAGGGTCGTCCGCTCCAGGAAGCCAACCTGCTCCCTGAGTATTGCGTTCATATCGAGTCGGTTGTTCTCAGCTGGACTCTGACGGGCGAAGCCCAGCAAGCTCTTGACCATCTTGCCGCCCCGTTCGGTGGCCTTGCAGATGGTGTCGAGGGCCTGGTGGAGGGGGCTGCCATAGGGTTGGGTGCCGATGTGGGCCGACGCCAGGCCCAGGATGGCACCCAGAACATTGTTCATATCGTGGGCGACACCCCCAGCCAGGGTGCCGAGGCTTTCCAATTTTTGGGCTTGCTGTAGCTGGGCTTGGAATTTGGCATTCTCTTCCTCAGCCTGCTTGCGCTCTGAGATGTCGCTCACACTCCCAATAACTGCCAAGGGCTGGGCGTTCGCATCGCGGAGGACGGTAAAATTATCCTGAAGCCAGAGGTAATGGCCATTCATGTGTTTGAAGCGATATTCAACTTGATGCGAACTTCCGGGCAGTCCGGACATGGCAGCGGCCATGCCACTCTCGAGGTCGGACAAATCCTCGGGGTGGATCAAGTTCAGAACGGCATCAAGCGGCAGGGAGATGAACTCGTCGATGGGATAGCCCGATATCCGGGTGAAGACAGGGCTCAGATACGCATAGACGTTGTCTTGAATGGTGCGCTTGTAAGAGGCACTCCGGGCATTCTGCATTACCTCCCGTAGTAGCTCCTCCACATTCTTGCGCTCAGTGATGTCGATGGTGAAGCCAGCCAATAGGGTTCTCGTGCCCTGAACGATGGGAAACTTGAAGGTGGAATAGCAGCGGCCCTTGAATTCCTCCGAAAGTTCCAATTCCTTGCCCCTGGATACCACCGCCCAATCGTCGGCGTTAATGCTGGCGGCCATATCAGCCGGATACAGCTCCTCCATGGTTTTGCCGATCATGGCGGAAGCCTGGATGCCAATCATCTTCTGAAAGTTATCACTCGCCATGAGGACGCGGCTCTGCTTGGAATCAACTTCTTTGATATAGGCGTAGATGGGGGAATGCTGGACCAGTAACGAGAGCAAGTCGTTTGAATCCCGCAGCGCCTCCTCGGCCTGGTGGTGCTCTAGTTCCGCGGCGGCCCGGAGTGACACGAGATCCAGCGTGGTTTTCGCCAAGTCGGTGTCAGCCATGGGGTGGCGTCCAATCAGGGCAATCAATCCTATGGGCTGCCCCTTCGCACCCCACAGGGTGACGCCCAGGTAGCTCTCGGCTTTCATGTCCTGGAGCACCTGATCCTTGGGGAAGAGATGCCGCACCCCGCTGGGAAAGCAGCAGATGGTCTTGCCCACCACATCGCCACAGGGTGTGTCCTTGAGCGCATAGGACACGTTTTCTTCAAAATGACCATCACACCAGATGGCCAAGGTCTCGGCTTCGAGTCCATCCCCTGCCAAACGATCAATGCAGACGTAGTCCATGCCCAAGTCATCGGCCAGAAAACGGGCGAGGGCTGGGAAGAAGCCCTCGCCGCTGGTCAGCCATGCCGCCTTGGCGAGGAACGCCTGTGCCCGTGCCGCCCATACCCTTTCGGTCACATTGGATAACAAGAGGCGAATCACATCCTCGCCTTCGAGGTCCTGCGCGACTCCGGCCTCCAGGTGTCCCCAGAAGGCGGTGCCGTCCTTCTTCACCATGCGCATGTCCCAGGCCAGCGAATCGCCTGCATCCAGGAGCCGCTGCCTGTGAAGGTAAAACAGGTCCATGTCTTCCGGGTGGATGAACCGGGAGATCGGCTGCTTGACCATCGCGATTCGGGGTAGCCCCAAGAGGGTGGTGGCGGTGAGGTTGGCCTCGAGGATCAGCCCTTCCTTGCTGAGGGTGCAATAGCCCACCGGGGCCAGGTCGTAGAGGTCAAAGTAGCGAGCCCGTGTGGCGTCCAGTTCCGCCTGGGCACGGCGCAGTTCTTCGTTCTGCATTTCCAGTTCGATCTGATGGACTCGAAGTTCATGGAGGAGTAGCAGGTTCGCCTCCGGCGACAGGGGTTCCAGCCTCCCCTGGGCTGCGGCATCTTGCTGGGCCTTCTCCTCAGCCAGGCTGCGTAGAGTGGGTGCTCCTACAGAGCGTCTATCAGGGTTGACCATGGAGCACCCCCAGCAATTAGTCGATCTTGATGTCTATCAGCCGCTCCGTCGTAGCGATCGCATACACCTTCCCAGCCTCATCCACCAACGCAGTGGAGATTATCGAAACCGCCACGACCTCCCCATCTTTGCTGATTCGTTGGGTCTGATAGGGTTGTAGCACTCCAGCCTGACTAAGCTCATGCACCTTGGCCAACGATTCCGTTCGCAGTGCCTTCGGGATCCGATCTCTGACGTTCATTCCCAGGGCTTCGATTTCGCTCCACCCATACATCCTCACCGCCCCGGGGTTCCAGGCCAGGATGCGGCCTTCCATGTCCTGCACGGTGATGGCGTCGTGAGCGTCACGCACCACCACGGCCAGGCGGAGGAGATCGTTGACCTTTCTCAGAGACTCCTTCACCAGCGTCATCTCTGTAGTGTCCACAAAGGTGATAACCGCCCCCTCGATCACATTGTCGAGGGTGCGATAGGGCTGGATGCGCATGGTGTAGGACTTCCCTTCGGTGGTCTGCACCCCGACTTCCCGGGGGATCAAGGTCTCCAGGACAGCCTTCGTATCCACCACCAACTGGTCGTAACCGACCAGGTTGGAGACGATGTGGCCCACCGGTCGCCCCACCTCACTCAGGATCAGATTGATGATCTTCGAGGCAGTGGGGGTGAAACGCAGGATGCGCAGGTGCATATCTACGAAGACGGTGCCGATGCCGGTGCCCGCCAAGAGGTTGTTCATGTCGTTGTTGGCCCGGGACAGATCCCCGACCTTGGTCTGAAGCTCGGCATTGACGGTGGCAAGTTCCTCGTTGACCGACTGCAACTCCTCCTTGGAGGTCTCCAACTCCTCGTTGGTGGATTGCAGTTCTTCGTTGACCGACTGCATTTCCTCGTTGGAGGACTTGAGTTCCTCGTTGGAGGTCTCCAGTTCTTCGTTGGCGGTTTGGAGATACTCCTCCTTGGCCCGCAGCTCCTGATGGAGCGCCGTGATGTGCAGCTCGCTCTCCGGGGATGGACCCTCAGCGGCCTCGGACGAAGGCTCTAGGCTCACTGGATCCAGCGGCGGGGCTTCCTCCAGGTTGACCAGGTAGAGGGGGGTTTCTGGCAACCCGGCTGTGCCTGCCGCCACCGGGTGGATGCTGAGGTTGACCCGCGTGGAGTGCCCGTTGGTTTTGATCCGCAGTCCCGGGCAACGCACGATCTCTCGGGTGCCCGTGGCTTTGTGCAGGGCCATGGTAAGGTCGCGCCGCAAGCCTTCCCGGGCCATCTTCAGGATGTTGTTGATGCCCATTTCCCCTGGGGGTAGTTCCAGATACATGCTCGTGCGGCCATGAAGGTAGAGGATGTCGCCCTGGCCGTTGACGAGCGCCCCAGCCGGTGAGACCTGCTGAAGCAGCACCTGCTCCGTCAACTCCCTCAACGGCAACTTGGCGGGTGAGGGCAGCCTTCCAGTAGTCCGCAAAGCGGGCACACCCAAGGCCGTCGCGGGCAGGGAGAAGTGGCCCAGGGCCATACGCTGCACGGCGTGAAGATCCTCCTTGCGCTGGAAGAGCTTCGATTTGCGGTCCAGGGGGGTAAACAGAGCCCCGAAATCACCCACAGTCTCAGATGTGCCCAGGAAGAGCATTCCGCCCGGGTTCAGGGCGTAGTGGAACAGGGGGAGGAGCTTCTTCTGCAAGTCGCCGCTCATGTAGATCAAAAGGTTGCGGCAACTGATGAGATCGAGCTTGGAGAAGGGCGGATCCTTGATGACATCCTGCTCGGAGAAGACCAGCATGTCGCGGATGCCCTTGTTGATGCGGTAGGCACTGCCATCGGCTTCCGCCGTGAAGAACCGTGCCAGCCTTTCCGGCGAAAGATCGGCGGCGATGCTGGCCGGATAGACGCCCATCCGGGCCGTCGCAATGGCCGAGCTATCAATGTCCGTGGCGAAGAGCTGGACGGTGTAGTTCTGCTTCACCGCTTCCATGCGCTCCTGTAACAGGATGGCAATGGAGTAGGCTTCCTCGCCCGTGGAACACCCTGCCGTCCACACGCGGATGACCCCGCCAGCAGGCTTGCTGTCGAAAACCTTGGGGATGACCTGCTCCTCCAGCACCTGAAAGACCTCAGGGTCGCGGAAGAAGTTGGTGACCCCGATCAGCAGGTCGCGGAAGAGGGCGTCCACCTCGGTGGGTGTCTTCTGTAGGAATTTGACGTAGCCCTCCAGCCCATCAATCTGGTGAACGGCCATGCGGCGCTCGATGCGCCGATGGATGGTGCTCGGCTTATACAGAGAAAAGTCGTGGCCGGACTGGGCACGGAGCAGGATGAAGATCTTCTTCAAGGCGTTTTCGGTCTTGGGTGGGGAAACCACAGCGGGTCGGAGCGGCCTGCCGAAGGCATGGACGACATAGGACATCAGTTGGGCGGCCATCTCGGCGGGTGGCAGTTCGTAATCCACCAGCCCCGTGGCGATGGCACTACGGGGCATC
>CAIQPH010000192.1 GCA_903873655.1 uncultured Holophagaceae bacterium
CGGGTGCCCATCTGCACGCCGTCGGCGCCCAGCGCCAGGAAGCGCTGGATGTCCGCGTGATCCCAGACACCGCCCGCCACCAGGATGGGGAAGTCGCCCCACTTGTTCCGCTCCGCGATCACCTCGGGGAGGATGTTCTCCAGGGTGTGGGCGGGGTCCAGGCAGCCGTCGTGGCTGAAGCCCTGGTGGCCCCCGCTTTCGGGACCTTCCAGCACCACGGCGTCGGGCAGACGGTTGTATTTCCGCTGCCACTGCTTGCAGATCACCTGGAGCGCGCGACCCGAGGACACGATGGGCACCAGGGCCACATCGGCGTCGCCCACGTAGCCGGGCAGCGCCAGCGGCAGGCCCGCGCCCGACACGATCATCTGGGCACCACCGGCGATGGAAGCACGGACGGCGGCCTCGTAGCCTTCGATGGCGCAAAGGATGTTCACGCCCACGGCGCCACGGCCTTCGGAGCGCTCGCGGGCCGCGCGGACGATCCATTCCAGAGCCTTGGGTGGATTCAGGGAGTCAGTACCGTCGGGACGGCCCAGGCGCATCTTCGGGTTGGCAGCGCCGTGATAGCCGGTGCCGATGGCCGATACCAGGCCCACGCAGCCAGTCCTGGCCACGGCACCCGCGAGGCCCTCCCAGGAGACGCCCACGCCCATGCCGCCCTGCTGGATGGGATAGGCCAGATCGAGGTTGCGGATTTTCAGTCGAGGCAGGGTGCAGGCACCACGGCGCACGAAGGCCTGGGCCATGGAATCCAGGCCGGCCATCAGGCGGGTGCGGAAGGCGGCCAGGGGCGAGGCATCCAGCATCGAAGGGGTACGGGGCTGGAGGCCGATGGCACCATCGGCCATCGCCTGCCGGGCCTCGGCTTCTGTATCCGCCATGGCCATGACCGGCAGACCGATGCTGCGCAGGGAAGCCACATCGCAGGCCCGGGCCAGCAGGGCCGAGGCGCCGCCGACCTTGGCCTGGGCAGCCTCCTCGGCATTCTGCACCGCGACCAGGCGGGGCATGTTGGCGTGGCGCAGCAGGGCCAGCGACGGGGGCAGCTCCGCCGTGTGGAGCAGGAAGGCCACGCCGGCCTCGCGGGCCGCCGCCATGACACTGTCGGCTCCATCCCGCAGACCACGCAGGTCCAGGCCGATCTTGGCACCTTCGCGCATGGAGGTCTTCAGTTCCTGCAAGCGCTCCCGGAGCTTGGCGGCATCGGGAAAGGCATCCGTCCGGGGCAGCGCCCAGCCCCCAGCCCGCAGGAAGGCCGCCTGGAAATCCAGGGAGCCAGGCGCCTGCCAGCCCTGCAGGGTGGGCGCCGTCGCGGTCTTGAAGAAGGACTCAGGCATTCACAGCTCCAGAATGCGGATACGTTGATCCACACAAGAATCCATTCTGAGGCAAAACAACCAAAAAAGGGGTTAATGCTTTTACTCCAGGTCAAAAAGCATCAACCCCTAACGGAATTTTCTTATTTCTTTACAGTTGGCGGAGGTGTTTCCACAGGATCCAGGAAGGGCATCATGCGGCGCAATTCCCGCCCGACCTTCTCCAGCGGGTGGTCGTAATCCGCGGCGCGCTGAGCCTCGAACCACTTGCGGCCGGTCCTGTTCTCCTCGATCCAGGCAGTGGCGTAGCGACCGTCCTGGATCTCCTTGAGGATCTCCTTCATCTCGGCCTTGGTCTGATCGGTGACGATGCGGGGACCACCGGTGTAGTCGCCGTACTCGGCCGTGTCGCTGATGCTGTAGCGCATGTAGCTGAGGCCGCCCCGCTGCATCAGATCCACGATGAGCTTCAATTCGTGGAGGCACTCGAAGTAGGCGATCTCGGGCTGGTAGCCCGCTTCGACCAGGGTTTCGAAACCGGCCTTCACCAGGGCGCTGGCACCGCCGCAAAGCACGGCCTTCTCGCCGAACAGGTCCGTTTCCGTCTCTTCGGTGAAGGTAGTTTCCAGCACCCCCGCGCGGGTGAGGCCGAGAGCTGCCGCATAGGACAGCGCCACCGCCATGGCCTGACCGCTGGCGTCCTGGTGGATGGCCACCAGGGCCGGCGTGCCGCCGCCCTCGACGAAGACTTCCCGGACACGGTGACCGGGGCTCTTGGGCGCCACCAGGCTCACGTCCACGCCGGCGGGGGGCTCGATGCAGCCATAGCGGATGTTGAACCCGTGGGCGAACATCAGGGTCTTGCCCGGCGTGAGGTTCGGAGCGATGGCTTCCTTGTAGAGGGCCCCCTGCCCCGTGTCCGGCGTGAGCACCATGATCACGTCGGCCCAGGCGGCAGCCTCGGCCGGACTGTTGACGATGAGGCCCTGGGCTTCGGCCTTGGCCTTGGAAGCGGAGGTGGCAGGCAATCCCACGCGGACCTGGACGCCGCTGTCGCGGAGGTTGAGGGCATGGGCGTGGCCCTGGGAGCCATAGCCGATGATGGCGACCTTGCGGCCGCGGATGATGCCGAGGTCGGCTTCGTAGTGGATCTTGGCCATGGAAATCTCCTGATGGGCAGTTGGAATGGAAGGTTGGGTGGATTCGGCAGCGTTCAGACGGACATGGCGCCACCGCCAGTGCCGGTGCGCAGGGGCGCCACCTTGGCCTTGAGCGTGGTCGGCGTGCCCCGGGCCATGGCCACGGCGCCGGTCCGGCCCAGCTCGATGATCCCGAAGGGGCGGAGGGTATCCACCAGGGCCTCGATCTTGGCGAGGCTCCCGGTGCACTCGATCACGAGCGTGTCCTCGGCGATGTCCACCACATTGGCGCGGAAGACCTCCACCAGCTGGAGCACCTCGGATCGTTTGGTGGGGCCCGCATTCACGCGGATCAGGGCCAGATCACGCACCACGTTCGACCCGCCGCTGCCCAGGTGCTGGACCTCCAGGACGTTCACCAGCTTGCGCAGGTGTTCCACGGCGCGGCGCGCGGTGGATTCATCGGTATCGACTACCAGCGTCATGCGGGACACGCCGGGCCGCTCGGTGGGACCCACGGTGAGGGAGTGGATGTTGAAGCTCCGGCGCCGGAACAGGGAGGCCACCCGGGTGAGGACACCCGGTTCGTCATCGGTGTAGACCACAAGCACATCAGACATGGGGACTCCTACTTAGAGGGTCTAGCTTCAGACGGGATCAGAGCCGGTCTCGGCCAGGACGCTGGGGGAGGGACGGCGGATCATGTCATGGAGGGCGGCGCCGGCGGGGACCATCGGATAGACGCTGTCCTCCTGTTCGACCTTGAACTCGATGAGCGCCGTGGATCCAGCTGCACGGGCCTGCTCAATGGCGGCGGCTACATCGGCGCGGGCTTCCACCCGCTGGCCCGGGAGGCCGAAAGCATCGGCAAGTTTCACGAAATCCGGGGAGAGGATGGGCGTGGCGGCGTAGCGGCCTTCATAGAAGAGGGCTTGCCACTGGCGGACCATGCCGAGATAGCCGTTGTTGATGACCGCAATGTTCACCTTGACGCCCTCCTGGACGGCCGTCATCAGCTCGGCGAAGGTCATCTGAAAGCCGCCATCCCCCGCCACCACCCAGATCTCGGCTTCGGGCCGGGCCAGCTTGGCGCCGATGGCCGCGGGCAGGGCAAAGCCCATGGTGCCGGCCCCGCCACTGGTGATGAGGCTGCGCTCGCCGTCGTGATGGTAGTACTGGGCCTCCCACATCTGGTGCTGGCCCACGTCCGACACCACCACGGCCTCGCCCTTGGTGATCCGCCACAGGTCGTGCATCACATGGGCGGCGTAGAGATGTCCATCATCGGGCAGGTTCTTGATGTCCCGCACCGCCGAGTCCCCGCGCCACTCGCGGATGGTGCCCCGCCAGGCCGAGTGATCGGCCGCGGGGACCTGGGGCAACAGGGCCCGAAGCACTTCGCCAAGATCCGCGGCGATGGCCACGTCCACGGCCACGTTCTTGTTCAGCTCGCTGGCGTCGATGTCGATGTGGATCTTCTTGGCGTGGGGCGCGTATTCCTTGAGCTTGCCGGTCACCCGGTCATCAAAACGCATGCCGAGGGCCAGCAGGAGATCCGCTTCCTGGATGGCACGGTTCACCCATGACTCGCCGTGCATGCCCATCATGCCGAGGCTGAGGGAGTGCGTGGCGGGCACGGCGCCCAGACCCAGCAGGGTGAGCGCGAAGGGGATGTCGGCGCGCTCGGCCAGGGCCATCACCTCGGCCCGCGCGCCTGACAACTGGATGCCATGTCCGGCAAGGATGACGGGGCGCTTCGCTTCGCGGATTAATTCCAGGGCCTGGGCCAGCGCGGCCGGATCGACTGGGGCCGGCAGGTGGCGCAGATGGCGATGGGGCTCGGCTCCTTCCCAATCCAGCGTGGCCCGGGACTGCTGGGCGTCCTTGGTGATGTCCACCAGAACAGGCCCGGGGCGGCCGCTGCGGGCCACGGCGAAGGCTTCGCGGAGGGCCGGGACCACGTCCTCGGCCCGGGTGACCAGGTAGTTGTGCTTGGTCACCGGCAGGGTGATGCCCGTGATGTCCACTTCCTGGAAAGCATCCGTGCCCAGCAGCCCGGAGCCCACCTGGCCCGTGATCGCCACCAGCGGCGTGGAGTCGAGCATGGCCGTGGCCAGCCCCGTCACCAGATTCGTGGCGCCCGGGCCCGAGGTCGCCACCACCACACCCACGCGGCCGCTGGCCCTCGCGTAGCCGTCCGCCATGTGCACGGCGCTCTGTTCGTGGCGCACCAGCACGTGCCGGATGGGATATTCGGTCATGGCGTCGTAGGTCGGCAGAATGGCGCCGCCCGGGTAGCCGAAGACGATGTCCACCCCTTCGCGGACCAGACTTTCCCAGATGAGCTGCGCCCCGGTTCGGGTTTCTGCTTTGGACATGGTTCCCTCCTTGTTCACTGACCGGCCGCGCCGCTGGATCCGGACTAGTGATTGGAACTGTGACCTTCCGGAGACCCGCACCAGGAATAGGCGGAATCCACCAGACGCGGGACTTTCTTCCGGGGCGGCCGGATGGCCTCCCGGATGCGGGCCCCAAGGGAGCGGGTGCCGTGCAAGTGGCTGGCCCCCTTGAGATCGCCGGTGCCATGCCCGCCCTTGAGCACCCTATTCACGGCCGAGTCGAGCGCCAGCGCCTCGGCGCTCAGCTTCAGGGCGTGGCGGAGCAGCATGGCGGCCGAAAGGATGGTGCCGATGGGATTCGCCCGGTCCTGACCGGCGATGTCGGGTGCCGAGCCGTGGATGGGCTCGAAGAGGCCCACGGAGCCACCCAGGCTCGCCGACGGCAGCAAGCCCAGGGAACCGGCCAGTACGGCGGCCTCGTCGCTGAGGATGTCGCCGAACAGGTTCTCGGTGAGCACCACATCGAAGTCCCGGGGGCGCGTGATCAGCGCCATGGCGAAGCTGTCCACGTAGTGGTGCTGGACCTTCACCTCGGGGTAGGCCGGGGCCAGGTCGTCCACGACTTTCCGCCACAGGCGGGAGGTCTCCAGGACATTGGCCTTGTCCACAGATGCAAGGTTCTTACGGCGGGCAGTCGCCAAGTCGAAAGCGACCCTGGCCACCCGCTCGATCTCGACCCGCGTGTAGGGCAGCGTGTTGACGGCGGCTTCGTCGGAATAGGAGCGCGGCTCGCCGAAGTAGAGCCCGCCGGATAGTTCCCGGACGAACATGAGGTCCGTCCCGCGCACGATCTCGGGTTTCAGGGGCGAGGCGTCTTCCAGAGACGGGTGGACCGATACCGGCCGGAGGTTGGCGTAGAGGCCCAGGCCCTTTCGCAGGCGCAGCAGCC
Source organism: uncultured Holophagaceae bacterium (assembly GCA_903873655.1). Taxonomy (GTDB): domain Bacteria; phylum Acidobacteriota; class Holophagae; order Holophagales; family Holophagaceae; genus Geothrix. Next base: position 5,747 of record CAIQPH010000192.1, read on the forward strand.
CCGATTCCGGCCGCTGATCCCGGGGATGGCGATCCCAGGCCGGGCCGCCCACGGCGCCGAGGAGGATCGCGTCGCTGGTCCGGCATAAAGCCAGGGTGGCCTCGGGCAGCGGATCACCGGTGGCGTCCACGGCCGCGCCACCGATCAGCGCTTCCTGGAACTGGAAGCGATGGCCGAATCGCTCAGCGATGGTCGCCAGGCAGGCCACGGCCTCGGCGGTGACTTCAGGCCCGACGCCATCGCCCGGGAGGACGGTGATCCTGGCATCCATGCTCAGACCCTCGTTTCCACGATTTCCGGGCCCGAGGCCCGACGGGCGAAAAGCACCTTGTTCGTGGCATTGAGGTAGGCCCGGACACTGGCTTCCACGATGTCCGTGCTGGCCCCCTTGCCACCATGGGCCACACCGTCGAATTCGACCTGGACGAACACTTCGCCCACCGCGTCCGCGCCGCCGGTCACTGAATGGATCTTGAAGTCCAGCAGGCGGCCCTTCAGCCCCGTGAGCTTGTCCACGGCCGTGAACACGGCGTTCACCGGACCGTCTCCCATGGCGATCTCCGTCACCTCGCCCGCGTCGGTGGCAAGGGTGACCAGCCCTGTGGCGAACATGGCGGTGCCGGCCGTGGCCTGGATCGCCTTGAGCTTGAAGGCCTCCGGAATGTGCGTGAGGCCATCCCGGACGATGGCCAGGAGGTCCTCCTCGAAGATCTCCTTCTTCTGGTCGCTGAGCTTGGTGAACAGCTTGTAGGCCTTGTCCAGTTCGGCGCGGTCCAGAGGATAGCCAAGTTCCTCGAAGCGCTTGGCCAGCGCATGGCGGCCCGAGTGCTTGCCGAGCACCAGGCTGGTGTGGCGAACTCCGACAGACTCGGGTGTCATGATTTCGTAGGTCGTGTGATGGCTCAGCATGCCGTGCTGGTGGATGCCGCTCTCATGGGCAAAGGCGTTGCGGCCGACGATGGCCTTGTTGGGCTGGACCTCATTGCCGGTGATGTTGGCCAGGGTCTGGCTCGCGCGGTAGATGACTTCCTTGTTCACGCCCGTGGTGAACGGCATCACGTCGTGCCGGACCGAGAGCGCCATGACCACTTCCTCGAGGGACGCGTTCCCGGCCCGTTCGCCGATCCCGTTCACCGTGCATTCCACCTGCCGGGCCCCCGCGGCCACGGCGGCCAGGGAGTTGGCCACGCCCAGCCCCAGGTCGTTGTGGCAGTGGACGCTGATGGTCACCTCCTCGATGCCGGGGACGCGCTCACGCAGGTGGCGGATGAGTTTTCCGTACTCCTCGGGAATCGTGTAGCCCACCGTGTCGGGCACATTGAGCACCGTGGCCCCCGCCGCAATCGCCACCGTGAAGACTTCCACCAGGTAGCCCCAGTCGCTCCGGGTCGCGTCCTCGGCGGAGAATTCCACGTCCTGGCAGAGGGACTTGGCCAGCGCCACGCCTTCGCGGATCATGTCCAGCGCTTCGGCACGGGTCTTCTTGAGCTTGTACTCCAGGTGGATGTCCGACGTGGCCAGGAAGGTATGGATCCTGGGATGGGCGGCCTCCTGAAGGGCCTCCCAGGCGCGTTCGATGTCGCGGGGGATGGTGCGGCAGAGGGCCGCGATGACGGGCCTCCGGCAGGTGCGGGCGATGGCCCTGACTGCGGCGAAATCGTCGTCCGAGGCCACCGGGAACCCCGCCTCGATGACATCCACACCCAGGGCATCCAACTGCCTGGCCATCAGCAGCTTCTCGTCCAGGTTCATGCTGCATCCTGGGGACTGCTCGCCATCGCGCAGCGTGGTGTCGAAGATGGTGATCCGCTCGGTACCCATGATTCGGGACACTCCTTAATCCGGACCAGGCCGGAGGGATCATCTAAAGATGGCCTGACTGGACCCATAAATACATTTAATTTTTTTTATAATTCCATAAGTTATTCTTTTCTTTCAAACTTCAGCTGGGAGCCATCTATGGACCTCGGACAGCTGGAGACCTTCCTGGTGGTAGCCCGGGAGAAGAGCTTCTCGCGGGCCGCTGAGCGTCTGTACCGGACCCAGCCTGCGGTGAGCCTGGCCCTCAAGCGACTCGAAGAGGAACTGGGGGAGATCCTGCTCGACCGGACCACCAAGGGCGGGACGCTTACGGATGCCGGCGCCACCCTGCTGCCCCTGGCCCAGCGCATGCTCGATCTGAGGAAGCAGATCCTTGACACCTTCGGTTCCTTGAAGGGCCTGCAGCAGGGCCGGCTGAACATTGGCGCCAACGACAGCGTGTCGGAATTCCTGCTGCCGGGCGTGCTGTTCGCCTTTCAGCAGGCCCACCCCGCCATCCGGATTCAGGCCTACCGCCAGAGCTCGGAGCACATTCCCGCCGAGGTGCTTGAGCGCCGTCTTGATGTGGGCTTCGTCTCCTACGATCCCATGCACCCCGAGTTGGTGAATGAGGTCATTCTCCGCGATCACATGGTGCTGGTGGTGCCTCCCGGCCACCGCCTCGCCCGCCGGAAGGAGATCAGCCTGGAGGTGCTGGGCCGCGAGACCTTCGTCGCCCACAACGCCATCACCCCCACGCGAAACGCCATCGTCGATCTCTTCGCCCGGTGCGGAACGCCCCTGCGCATCACCATGGAGCTCGGCTCCATCACCACCATCCAGGAATTCGTGGCCCTGGGCGCCGGCGTGGCCATCCTGCCCCGCATGACGGTGCTGGAGAGCATCCGCCAGGGCAGACTGGTGGAGGTGGCGGTCCGCGAACTCCAGCTGGAAAAGCTCATCCGCGTCGTCACCCGCCGGGAAGAATCCATGTCGCATGCGGCCAAGGCCTTCCTGCAGCTCGTCCGGGCCACCGACTTCACCCACCCCCCGTCTCCTGCCAGGAGGAAGCAGCCATGACCCCACGCACCCTCTTCGACAAGATCTGGGACGAGCACTTGGTCGCCACGCGCAGCGACGGCACCAGCCTGCTCTACATCGACCGGCACCTGGTGCACGAAGTCACCAGCCCGCAGGCCTTCGAGGGCCTGCGGGAGGCGGGCCGCCCCCTGCGCCGCCCCAATTCCATCCTGTCCGTGGCAGACCACAACGTGCCTACGGCCGAGCGTGAGCAGGGCATCGAGGACGAGACCTGCCGCCTGCAGGTGGAAGCCCTGGAATCCAATGTGAAGGACTACGGTGTGCCCTATCTGCCGCTCCTGGACGACCGGCAGGGCATCGTCCACGTCGTGGGTCCTGAGCAGGGTTTCACCCTGCCCGGCACCACCATCGTCTGCGGCGACAGCCACACCAGCACCCATGGCGCCTTTGGAGCCCTGGCCTTCGGCATCGGCACCAGCGAGGTCGAGCACGTATTAGCCACCCAGACCCTGCCCCAGCGGAAGTCGCGAAACCTGCAGGTGCGCTTCGAGGGAACGCTGCCCAGGGGTCTCGGGGCCAAGGACATGGCCCTCGCCCTCATCGGCCGTATCGGCACCGCGGGCGGCACCGGGCATGTCATCGAGTTCACGGGCTCCGCAGTCCGGGCGCTGTCCATGGAGGGCCGCATGACCCTCTGCAACCTGAGCATTGAAGGGGGCGCCCGGTCCGGCCTGGTGGCCTCGGACGAGACCACCTTCGCCTACCTCCTCGGTCGTCCGCTGGCACCCAGGGGCGCGCTGTGGGAGGCCGCCCTGACCCACTGGCGCACACTGGTCACCGACCCCGAGGCCGCCTTCGATTCCGAGGTGACGCTCGATGTCGCCTCGCTCGCTCCGCAGGTCACCTGGGGCACCAGCCCCCAGTGGGTGACCGATATCACGGGGCGCGTGCCCGACCCCGATGCCGCAGCCTCGACTGATGATCGGCTGGCCATGCTTCGCGCTCTCGAATACATGGACCTGCGGCCCGGCACGCCCATCGAGGCCATCGGCGTGCAGGCCGTGTTCATCGGCTCCTGCACCAACGGCCGTATCGAGGACCTGCGCGAAGCCGCCGCCGTGGCCCGGGGGCGGAAAGCCGCGCCAGGAGTGCGGGTCCTGGTGGTGCCGGGTTCGGGTCTGGTGAAGCGCCAGGCCGAGGCCGAAGGGCTGGACCGCATCTTCCTGGAAGCCGGCTTCGAGTGGCGGCAGCCCGGGTGCAGCATGTGCCTCGGCATGAACGACGACCGCCTCGCAGAGGGCGTCCGCTGCGCCAGCACCAGCAACCGCAACTTCGAGGGCCGCCAGGGGCGCGGCAGCCGCACCCATCTGGTCAGCCCCGGCATGGCCGCCGCCGCTGCGGTGACAGGTCACTTCACTGATGTCCGATGCTTGATGGGAGTCTAGGATGGAACCTTTTGTCACTCTCACCGGCATCGCGGCACCCCTGCTACGAGCCAACATCGACACCGACCTCATCATCCCGAAGCAGTTTCTCAAGACACTGGTGCGATCGGGGCTCGGGCGGAACCTCTTCCAGGAAGTGCGCTACGACGGCGAAGGCCGTGAACTGCCCGACTTCGTGCTCAACCAGCCGCGCTATCGCGCCGCCTCGATCCTGCTCGCCGGGCCGAACTTCGGCTGCGGCTCCAGCCGCGAGCACGCCCCCTGGGCCCTGAAGGATTTCGGCATCCGCGCCATCCTGGCGCCCTCCTTCGCGGACATCTTCTTTACCAACTGCTTCGCCAATGGCCTGCTGCCGGTGGCGCTCCCCATGGAGGCCATCGAAAGCCTGGCAGGCGTGGAGGGTCCCATTACCGTGGATCTCCCTGCCCAGCAGGTGCGCGGCGGCGGCCTTGCATTCTCTTTCACCATCGAGCCTGCCCGCAAGACTGTGCTGCTGGAGGGCCTCGACGAGATCAAGCGGACCGAAGCCAACCTGGCCGACATCGCCGCCTACGAGGTTCGGCGTCGCGTAGAGGCCCCCTGGCTGGAGATCCGCACGCTACCCTGATCACCTGACCCAAGGTGATGCCCATGAAATCCATGACTGCCTTCGCAGAGATCGTCCGCCCCCTGCAGGCCGGCCAGTTGCGGGTCACCCTGCGGAGTGTCAACTCCAAGTCCCTGGACCTGAGCCTGCGCCTGCCCCCCGCCCTATTCCCACTGGAGGCCGGGATCCGTGCCCAGGTCCGGGATGCCGCCCAGCGCGGCAAGCTCGACCTCACCATCGAAGTGCAGGACGAGCCCTCGCTGGAGCCCCGGATGAACCGGGCCCTGCTCCGCTCCGTGGCCAAGAGCTGGGAGGAGGACGCCGAATGGCTGCAGTTGCCGCCGCTTACCGCCGAAGCCTTCTTCCGCCTGCCGGGCGCCTTCCAGCCGCCCGCATCTGATCTGAGTGAGCGCATGGAAGGGCCCGTCCGGGACGCCCTGAAGGCCCTGCTGGAAGCCTGGAATGCGGGCCGGACCCGCGAGGCGGGCCGGCTGCGCCCGTTCTTCGAGGAGGGCCTGGCGCGCCTGACGGCTTTGCGGGATCGCCTCCGCTCCGAAGCCGAGGTTCAGGCGGCCGAGTTGCCAACCCTCTACCGCCAGCGCATCGAGCAGATCCTGGAGGACGCGCGGCTTGCGGGCCAGCTGCCGGCGGAGCGCCTCCTGGCCGAGGCGGGAGTGCTGGCCGAGCGGCAGGATGTGCGCGAGGAGCTCATCCGCCTGGCCGCCCATCTGGATGACTTCGCCGAGCGCCTCGCCAAGGGCCGCCTTGAGGGCAAGGCCGTCGATGTGTGGTGCCAGGAAGTGCTGCGCGAGCTGAACACCACCGGCAGCAAGTGCAAGCGCATCGACATGACCCGCGCCGTCATGGAAGCCAAGGGCGTGCTCGACCAGATCCGGGAGCAGGCCGCCAACCTTGAGTGATCACATTCCCAGCGGGTCGTAGGGCAGGTCCATGGCGCCTTTCCAGGCACCGAAGATGCGGGTGCGGGTCCAGTCCTCGGTGTCGGGCCGGAGGCGGCGCATCCGGCGGGAGAGGAACCAGACGGTGCCATCCCTCATCCGGAATTCGTCGTACGGAGCCACGCGTACCTTTGCCATATCTTCGGGTGCGATCTTCCCCGGAAAGGCCGTCCAGGCCCAGCGCGCCGCGCTTAGGCCCTCGGCCCAGGCCCGGCTCTCCTGGAGGGTCGGATCCGTAACCAGAGTGAGTGCCGCGAGGCCGGCCTTGCCATAGACGAATCCGTCGAAGCGGAGCAGGGTGTTCCCCTGCCGACGGAAGGGACCGGTCCCCGGGACCCGCCAGCGATACAGGCATCCAAGCAGGTCGTCCTGTCGCGACTTAAACTTGAGGTCCAGGATCGTCGAATCGATGACCCGAACCTCACCTCCCAGGCGTTGCACCTCAGGCCCAAGCGCGGCCGCAGCCCGCCCAGCGTCCAGAGTGGAGCCATCCTGCACGGGCCAACCGCTCCGGAGCGTGATGCGCCAGCGCCGCCCATGGCGGGTGGCCTCGAGACCCTTGACTAGTTGCCCCACCCAGGCGCCACTGGATGATTTTTCGAGCAGCGTCAGGTCGGACTGGTTGGCCAGGAAAGCCTCCGATCCCGCTCCCGCCGGCAACAGCGCTTCCAGGCGGACGGCGTCCTCATCGAACTCCGGTTTTCCTGTCATGTAGAGGTCGCGGCCATCAGCGAGGGGGATGGGCACCAGGGTGTTCTGGTAGGTCAGATAGCCCAGCACAGCGAGGACGCACAGCCCAAGCGCGGGGAGCAGAGCATGGCGGAGTTTCATCTCAGGCTCCCCGGAGCATGGGCGCCAGCGGCTCGAGGCGACGCAGGGCCTCCTCGATGTCGGCCATGGCCACATCGCGGTGGGCGATGAAGCGGATGGCTGCTCCCACCGGCAGGGCGCGGACACCCGCAGCTTCCATGGCCGTCAGGGCCGAACTCACCGCGGCGACTGGGACCAGCAGGATGTTGGTTTCTGGCATTGGAGCGGCAAGGCCCAGGTCCCGCAGGCCCTCGGCGAGACGTCGCGCCTTCGCGTGGTCTTCGGCGAGCCCAGGCAGGTAGTCCAGGGCCACCAGGCCCGCGGCACCCATCACACCGCCCTGGCGGACACCGCCCCCCAGCATCTTCCGCAGACGGCGGGCTTCGGCCATGGCAGGGTTCGAACCGCAGAGCAGCGACCCCATGGGCGCGCCCAATCCTTTGCTGAGGCAGACCTGCACTGTATCCACGCCTTCAGCCAGTGCCGAGGGTGGGAGATCCAGAGCCGCGGCGGCGTGCCAGAGCCGCGCACCATCCAAGTGCACCGCAAGCTTAGCGACTTTCGCGGCGGCCACCAGGGCGCGGTGCTCGGCCAAGGGTGTCACCGTGCCGCCCGCGAAGTTGTGGGTGTTCTCCAGGCAGAGCAGCGCGGTGCGCAGGGTGTAGTAGGGCCCCGGAGCACCGGCGGCCTTCGTCACCTGAGCGGGGGTGGGACGGCCGGGGCCGCCTTCCCAGGCCAGGGCTTCGGGCATGCCGCCCGCCAGCCAGGCTCCGGTACCCAGCTCGGAGCCCAGCACATGGGCCTGGGCGGGCGCGAGGAAGCGGTCACCGCGCTTCAGGTGCAACATCAGCGCGATGAGGTTGCCCATGCAGCCCGAAGGCACCCACAGGGCCGCTTCCATGCCCAACAGGTTCGCCACGCGTTCTTCAAGGCGGACCAGCGTCGGGTCGCGCTCCAGCACGTCATCGCCCACTTCCGCCGAAGCCATGGCCGCCCGCATCTCGGGGGAGGGCTGGGTCACGGTGTCGGAGCGGAGGTCGATGGGTCGCATGGGGAGATTCAATCATGCATGGCACACTCATGGGCAAGGGGAGATTGAATGAACCTGCTGCACGCCATCCTCCTGGGACTCATCCAGGGCCTGACGGAATTCCTCCCGGTGTCCTCCACCGCGCATCTCACGCTGGCTGAGCATCTGATGTTCAAGGGCCAGGCAATGCCCCTGGCCTTCGACGTGCTGCTGCACGTGGGCACCCTGTTGGCGCTCTGCATCTATTTCCGGCGGGAGCTGATCCAGATCGTCATGGGCTGCATCGGACGCGATGTGGCGGGACGGCGCCTGGCTCTGTGGCTCTTCGTGGCGATGATCCCCACGGGCATCTTCGGCCTGGCGACCAGAGGCGTGAAAGAGGCCGCCAAGGAGCACCTCTGGGTGTACGGCATCGGCCTCCTCTGCACCGCGCTGATGCTCGCCATCGCCAACCGTCTGAGCCAGGCGCGGGTGAACCCCCTGGACCAGGATCTGGCAGGGCGCGACCTCCACGACCTGCGGGCCATGGACGCCCTGGCCGTGGGCGCCATCCAGGGCATCGGGGGCGGCTTCGGCCTCTCGCGCTCAGGGTCCACCATTGCCATCGGCGTGTTCCGGGGTCTGAAACTCCCCACCTCGGCGCGCTTCAGCTTCCTTTTGGGCATTCCCACCATCACGGCCGCGGCAGCGGTCGAGTTGCGGGGCCTGCTCAAGCCCCTCCTGCACCACCAGCCCCTGCCGGCGGACCTGGCCTTCCCGGCCGGCTCCAGCTCCCCGGTGGCGCTCTGTGTCGCCGGGGTCGCCGTCGCGGCCATTTCGGGCTATTTCGCCATCGGCATGCTGGACCGGTTCACGCGGAAGCCTCGCCTCAACGGCTTCGCAGCCTACTGTCTGGGCCTGGGACTGGTGATGCTCGCCCTGGGCACCACCGGCGTCCTCGGGCACCACTGATCCCGTTCGCCGGTGGGTCGGCCCCGTTCGCCGATCTGGCCACTTGTTTCTTCGGCGGCCCTTTAGACTGGTGCCTTGTCCCACCCGGAGGTCGCGGTGATTCAGTTGAACGAGGTCCACAAGTCTTTCACCGTGAAAGATCGCAAGACCCGAACCACCAAGCGCATCGACGCCGTGCGCGGCATCTCCCTCACAGTGAAGCCGGGTGAAATCTACGGACTGCTGGGCCCCAACGGCGCCGGCAAGTCCACGACGTTGCGGATGATCGCCGGCCTGATGGATCCGGATGTCGGCACCATCGACGTCTGCGGCTTCGACACGCGGAAGAACCCGGAATCGGTCCGGGGCTGCATGGGTTATCTCAGCACGGACATGGGGGTCTATACCCGCTTCACGCCCCGGGAGCTGCTGCGGCTCTTCGGGGAGTTCCAGGACGTGGACCCGGCCATTGCCGAGCGTCGGGGCCTCCACCTGCTGGGCAAGCTCCAGCTGGCGGATTTCGCCGATGTAAAGATGGAGGGTTTCTCCTCGGGCCAGAAGCAGAAGGTGAGCATTGCCCGGGCGCTGCTGCATGATCCCAAAGTCGTGATCTTCGACGAGCCCACCACCGGCCTCGACGTGCTCACGGCCAAGACCGTACTGGATCTGCTGCGCATCATGCGGGACGAGGGCCGGACGGTGATCGTCTCCACCCACGTCATGCCCATGGTCGACGAGATCTGCGACCGGGTGGGCATCATCTTCGACGGCAAGCTGCATGGGGACGCCCCCCCACGGGACATTCTTGAGTCCAGGCGCGCCAAGACCCTGGATGAGGTCTTCTTCCAGCTGGCGGATGAGTCCGAATCCGAAGGAGCCCACTGATGCGCGGCGCCCTGCTCATCGCCAAGAAGGAGTTCCTGGA
>CAIQPH010000193.1 GCA_903873655.1 uncultured Holophagaceae bacterium
CCTGACGGTGCAGGGTCTTGAAGGTGTCCGCCAGCGTGATGATGGCGTTCAACTCCTCCTCCGGATGCTCCCAGGTCAACAGAAAATCCTTCTGGAACAGATTCGTCTTCAACGCCTGAAACGCCTTCAGATTCTTTGCTACGGTCGGCATCGGTCGCTCCTTGAAATGGAAAGAGGAAATGAAATGAGGAAGGGATGGGACTGCGATCAGGCTTCGCTTTGCGCGGTGGCTTCAGCGGATTCCTGTGCCGCGGTCTCCAGGGACTTGATCCGGTTGAAGAACAGGTTGAGCAGCACCGCCACGATGGACGCGAGCAGGATGCCGCTTTCGAGGAGCGGGCTGAGGGCCTTGGGCATCTGGGCGAAGAACCGGTTGGCCACGAGGGGGATCATGCCGAAGCCGATGCTGATGGCAACGATGAAGAGGTTGAAGCGGTTGTTCTGGAAGTCCACCCCGCCCAGGATGCGGATGCCCGTTGCGCAGACCATGCCGAACATGACTATGCCGGCGCCCCCCAGCACGAACGGCGGCACGGAAGCCACGATCACCGCCAGCTTGGGGAGCAGGCCGAGGAGCAGCAGGATTACGCCGCCAGCGGCGCAGACGAAGCGGCTCCGGACGCCTGTGACACCCACCAGGCCGACATTCTGGCTGAAAGAGGTATAGGGGAAAGTGTTGAAGATTCCGCCGATCAGGGTGCCCAGACCGTCGACACGGAGGCCGTCCGACAGGTCTCTCTGGGAAATGGACCTGCCCGTGATATTGCCCAGCGCAAGGAACATCCCCAGCGACTCGATCATGACGACGATCATCACGATGCACATGGTCAAGGTGGCTACCAGGTTGAACCTCGGCAGGCCGAACTGGAAGGGGCGGACGATGGCGAACCAGGAGGCTTCATGGATGCCCGTAAAGCTGACCTTGCCAAGGGACATGGCCACCAGGGTGCCCACGATGATGCCCGACAGGACCGCGATGTTGGCCAGGAAGCCCCTCACGAACCGGGTGATGACCAGGATGAAGATCAGGACGAAGGCCGCGATCGCCAGATGGATGGGTGCGCCATAGGCGGGATTGGGAATGGGGCCCGCAGGACTCATGATCGTCGGGTTTCCGCCGGCGGCCCAGTTGATGCCCACGCGCATGAGCGAGATGCCGATGATGGTGATGATGGTTCCCGTGACCACCGGTGGGAAGAGCGGCAGCATGCGGCTGATGAGGGGGGCCACCAGGATTCCGAAGATCCCCGCTCCGATGACCGCACCGTAGATCCCGAGGAGTCCCAGGTCAGGGTTGCTGGCCATGACCACCATGGGTCCCACGGCGGCAAAGGTCACACCCATCATCACCGGGAGCCGGATGCCGAAGCGCCAGACGCCAATGGCCTGGAAGAGCGTCGCGATGCCGCAGGCGAACAGATCGGCATTGATGAGTTGCGCCAGCTGCTCCTTGGGGAGTTTCAGGGCCCCACCGATGATGAGCGGTACGGCCACGGCCCCGGCGTACATGACAAGCACGTGCTGGATGCCCAGCAGGGAGAGCCGCCCGGGCGGGAGGATCTCGTCCACAGGGTGGGTTGCAGTGTTCTGGGCCATGGTTTCTCTCTCCTTTGAGACCATCGAGTTGAGGCGTGGGAATTGATTGCAGACCTCTCAGGAAAGAATCTAATGGCTCGGCCCGAATGGTGCAATAAATTTTTTACTGTGTTGAAAAAAATATTGACCTTCGCGGCGAAATTTCTAGAATGGACTCAATGTTGACTCTCCACTCATCATCGCGCCGAGCTCAAGTGAGGAGGAACCGGGCCCCATGACACTCCCCAATTACTCGATCATCGGGCCACGCATGGCCGATACTTGGTTGCCAGATGCGGTCCAGGCACCCAGGCTGTGGGAATTCTACCCAGGACGAGGACGCTGCCCGCAATCGAACCTGAGACGGATTTAGCAGTCACCGGGAGGAAAGAGAGCCATGGAATTCACACTCAACGGTCACCCCACGAGCTACGGGTCCAACCCTGAGATGGAGGTCCTTTACTACCTGAGAGAGGTGGCGGGCCTCATCAGTCCCAAGGACGGGTGCTCCGGAGAGGGTGTGTGCGGCTGCTGCACAGTGCTGGTGGACGGTGCGTCGCGCCTGAGCTGCCGCATGAAGATGAAGGACTTGGAGGGCAAGTCGCTGATCACCGCCGAGGGCCTGTCGACGCGGGAGCGGGAGGTGTTCGCGGACGCCTTCGTGGCCAAGGGTGGCGTGCAGTGCGGCTTCTGCACGCCCGGCATCGTCATGAAGGCCAAGGCCATGCTGGACAAGACCCCGAACCCCACGCGGGATGAGATCGCCGGCGGGCTCTCGGGGAACATCTGCCGCTGCACCGGCTACAAGAAGGTCATCGACTCCATCGAGTGCGCGGCCGAGGCGCTGCGAGAGGGCAGGGCCGTGGCCATGCCCCAGGGCACGGGCCGCGTGGGCACCCGGCACGGCAAGTACACCGGACAGGAGGCCGTGCTGGGCGACCGGGTCTTCGTGGCCGACATGAAGGAACCCGGCATGATCTTCGGGGCCCTGCGCTTCGCAGACCATCCGCGGGCCAAGGTGCTCCGCATCGACGTCTCGGAAGCCCAGGCAGTGCCCGGCGTCATCAGGGTGCTCACCGCCAAGGACGTTCCCGGCCAGCGCTTCATGGGCTCCATCACCATGGACTGGCCCGTGCTGGTGGCCGAGGGCGAGACCACCTGCTTCGTGGGCGATGTGCTGGCGACCGTGGCGGCCGAGACCGAGGCGATCGCGCGCGCAGCCGCCGCGAAGGTGCAGGTTGAATACGAAGTGCTCAGCCCAGTCACAGACCTGTTCGAGGCCCTGCGGCCCGGGTCCGACCAGGTCCACCCCATGGTCCCGGGCAACGTGCTGCACCGGGCCTCGGTCAAGCTGGGCGACGCCGAGAAGGCCCTGGCCGGCTCGGCCTACGTGACCCGCAACCGCTTCACCACCCAGCGGGTCGAGCACGCCTTCCTGGAGCCCGAGGCCACCCTGGCCCTCTCCTGGGCAAAGGACGGCCTGCCTGGAGTCAAGGTCTACAGCTGCAGCC
>CAIQPH010000194.1 GCA_903873655.1 uncultured Holophagaceae bacterium
ACCAGAGGGTCGTTCACCAGGGCCCGCGCGATGGCCACGCGCTGCTGCTCTCCGCCGGACAGTTGCAGGGGGTAGCTGCTCAGCTTGTGCTGGAGCCCCACCATCTTCAGCGCCCGAAAGGTGCGCTGCTTCTGCTCGGAGGCGCTCACGCCCAGGACCTTCAGCACGAAGGCCACGTTCTCGAAGATGGTGCGGGTGCGGATGAGCTTGAAGTCCTGGAACACGACGCCCAGCTTGCGACGGAGCAGGGGGATCTCCGCCTCGGGCATGGAGGCGAGGTGATGTCCGGCCAGCTGGATGTCGCCGCTGCTGGGGATCTGTTCCCGGAAGAGCAGCTTCAGCAGCGTGGACTTCCCCGCTCCGCTGGGCCCCGTCAGGAACACGAACTCGCCGGCGTCGATGGCGAAGCTCACGTCCGCCAGGGCGGTGTGGATGCGGTCGTACTGCTTGCCGACGTGGGTGAGCGTGATCACGGATCCAGCCTATCAGAGCCTTTCCACCAGCATCGCCACGCCCTGACCGCCGCCGACGCAAAGCGCCGCGAGGCCGATCTTCTTGTTCTGGTCCTGGAGCAGGTGCAGGAGGGTGACCAGGATGCGGGTGCCGCTGGCGCCGATGGGATGGCCGATGGCGATGGCGCCGCCGCGCAGGTTCACCCGGGCGGGGTCGATCCCCGGTAGCTCCGCCAGCACACCCAGGCTCTGGGCGGCGAAGGCTTCGTTCAGCTCGAAGAGGTCGATGTCCGCCAGCTTCACGCCGGTCTTCGCCAGCAGCTTCTGGATGGCGGGCACGGGGCCCAGGCCCATGGTGGCGGGGTCCACGCCCGCCTGGGCGAAGCCGAGGATGCGGGCGATGGGCCGGTGGGCCTTGGCGGCCCCCTCGGAAGCCAGCACCAGGGCCGCGGCGCCATCGTTGATGCCGCTGGCATTGCCGGCCGTCACGGTGCCGTCCTTCCTGAAGGCGGGCCGGAGCTTGGCCAAGCCCTCGGCCGTGGCATCCGTCTTGACGTATTCATCCCGGTTGAAGGCTACCTCACCCTTCTTGCCCGGCAGGGTGACCGTGAAGATCTCGCGGTCGAAGGCGCCAGCAGCCTGGGCGGCGGTGGCTCTCTGCTGGCTCAGGAGGGCGAAACCGTCCTGAGCTTCCCGGGTGAGTTTGTGCTTGTCGGCGATGTGCTCGGCGGTGATGCCCATGTGCGTGTCGCCGTGGCCGCACCAGAGCCCATCCTGGATCATGCTGTCGATGAGTTGGGCGTTCCCCATGCGGGCGCCCCAGCGGGCGGCGGGCAGCAGGTAGGGGGCGTTCGACATGCTCTCGGTGCCGCCTGCCACCACGAACTCCGCGTCGCCCATGCGAATGGACTGGGCGCCCAGGGCCACGGCCTTGAGACCCGAGCCACAGACCTGGTTGGTGGTGTGGGCGGGAGTGGCATGAGGCAGACCGGCCCTGAGGGCCGCCAGCCGGGCGACATTCTGCCCGCTGCCCGCCTGGAGCACATTGCCCAGGACCACTTCACCCACGATGGAAGCCTCGACCCCCGCTCGTGCCAGCGCTTCAGTGATGGCCAAAGCGCCCAGTTGGACCGTGTTCAGGGGCTTCAGGGCGCCCCCAAAGGCCCCGACGGCAGTGCGGGTGGCGGACAGGATGTAGGCGGGCATGGGGCTCCTTGAGGAACATCCAGGTTATCGAGACTAAACGGAGCCAGGTACTGACCGTGAACACTTCTTGCCAGGCTTGGCCTGGTCATTCCTCGCACGGGAGCTCCCATGGCCGCCTTCAGTCGCTGGTCCCCCCTGTTTCTGGCCGGGAGCCTGCTGCTGGCCCAGGCGCCGCCCCCGCCGCCCCCTCCCCCGGCGCCCCCCGCACCACCGGCACCCATGATCGGCGTGGACGTGCCTTCGGGGTCCCGCACCGAGCAGCGCATAGAGAAACTGGCCCCGGGATCGAAGCTCTGGGTGAAGAACCGCAACGGCGACATCCGGGTGACGGGCTGGGAGAGGGATGAAGTCGCCCTCACGGCCCAGATCCGGGACAGCCAGAAGCGCCGGGTGGAACTGGTGCTCCAGCGGAAGGGCGCGGACCTCGATATCGAGGCGGTCTTCCAGCAGCCTTCCTGGAGCTTCGGCGTCTACATCAGCCCCCGCTGCGAGATGACCCTGCAGGTTCCCCGGAAAGTCCTCGGCTACTTCCGCACCACCAATGGCGCTGTTAGCGCCGAGAACCTGGACGGCTACGCCCATTGTGAAGCCACCAACGGCAGCATTCTCGTCAGCCGCATCCGTGGCGAGGTGCACGTCGATACCACCAACGGTTCCATCGAAGCCCGGGATCTGGCGGCCCGCATCAAGGGCAGCACCACCAATGGGCGCATCATCCTCGAGGACATCGAGGGCGGGATCCGGATGGAGACCACCAATGGCACGATCCGCGCCCGCAACCTCGACGGCTGGGGCGAGGGCATTCATCTCGAATCCACCAACGGCAACATTGAGATCGAGTTGGGCAAGGCCACCGGCGACCTGGTGGTGGAGAACAGCAACGGTTCTCTGGACATCAAGGTCACCGGCGCCCAGATGATCGAGTTGACCAAGCACAGCGCCCACCTGAAGGTGCCGGGCCGCGACCAGCGAATCCACCTCGAAACCACCAACGGCAGCATCCGCGTGAAGTAGTACTCTGGGGATCATGCATCTGCTGGTTCCCTTCTTCATCGCCGCCTTGGGTCTTCAGGCCCAGGCTCCCCGCCCCTCGGAGGTGCAGGAGCGCCGTCTCTCCAACGGTGCCCGGCTGCTGTTGGTGGAGCGGCGGGGGCTGAGTGCCTTCAATGGGACCTTGGTGTTCCAGGGCGGTCGAGCTGAGGAGCCAGCCACGGCCCCGGGGGCCACAGATCTGTTGGCTGCCGCTTTATATTCAACCACCTGGCCCGAAGACGTGGCTCCAGCGAAGAACCAGGCGGACCTCGAGGCCCTGCTCAAGCAGGAGGAGGGGCTGCTGGAGGCCCTCCGCCTCGAGCGGCTCCGACTGCGCCGGGATCCCGGCACGACCACGCAGGTGCCTGCCCTGGAGGCCCGTCTCGAATCCATCCAGGCGCGGCTGCAGACGCTTTGCTCGTCCTCGCCCCTGTCGGACCTTTACCTGGCCCGCGGGGGACGCCAGAAGGCCGAGGCCACCACCGATGCCTTGCTGGTACAAACTGAGCTTCCCCTGGAGTCCTTCGAATTCTGGTGTCGCACTGAGGCCCAGCGATTACGGGCCCTGGAGCTTTCCAGGTTCTCCGGGGTCCGCGCGGAACTCGTGGCCGATCTCCGTTCGAACGGCACCCTGGGCACGGCTCTGCTTTGCGGCGCGGCCCTTCCCGGGCATCCCTACGGCCGGGACCTCCTGGACTACCTGCCCGCGCTCGAGGCGCTCCGCTGGTCCGATCTCAGAGCCTACGCCAGACACTCCCTGAGGCCGGATCGCATGACGATCATCCTTGTCGGCAGCTTCAGCGTGGAAAAAGTATTGCCTGTGGTGGAACGCCACCTGGGCTCCCTGCCGGTGGTTCCTGAGGGGGAAGAAGCCATCCTGCCGGAGATCACCCCTGGCCTCGGCGACCGGAGAGTCGAGGCTGCGCTGGGAACTTCTCCCAGGCTTCTAACTGGATGGCGGATCCCCGCCCGCCGCCATCCCGATCACCTGGCTCTGCGCATGGCGGCGCAACTGCTGGGCGGAGGCCAGTCCAGCCGCCTCGAAAGCCAACTGGTGCGCACTAAAAACCTGGTGCGGAAGGTGCAAGTGAGCCTCGACGAACCTGGGGGCCGGTTCCCAGGCCTCTTGGTGGCCGATCTTCGGCCCCGGGAAGGCCATAGCCTGGCGGAAGTCGCGGGAGCCTTGCACAGTGAGATTCTCCGCCTCCAGCAGGATCCCATCCCCCAGGAGGAATGGCTGCGGGCCTCAGCCCAACTTGAAGCCGAGCACCTTCGTGTGGAGGACGACCCCGCCGCCCTGGCCCACTCCTTAGGGACAGCCTGGGCTTCAGGTGGGGACTGGCGGCTGGCGGAACTGGACATCCAGGCTCTGCGAGGGCTGGTACCAGAGGTCGTGCAGGACGCGGCAAGGACCTGGCTGAGCCCAAGCCATCGCACCACGGTCCTCCTCGAACCCAATCCAGGTTCAAGCCAGGATCCGGTCGAAGCGGAGCTAGTCCGGGTGCTCAAGACTCTGGCTTCTGCCCGCATTCCAGATCTGGCCCAACGCGAACATCTGGTAGCCGAGGGAGTCCGGCAACTGCGCATGTTAAGTTCGGAGGAGCGCCTGAAAACGTTGAAACTGCTGGAGGCCCAGCTTGCCCCGGAGAAAAGGTGAAGGCCACCCTTGGGATCCTCCTGGCTGCTACCCTTTCCCTTCAGGCCCAGTCGGGAGTCCATAGCTTCACGCTTGCAAACGGGTTGCGGGTTCTGCACCTGGAGGAGCGCGAGCATCCCCTGGTGCGGGTCCGTCTCTTCGTACGGCTTGAACCCGGCGACGTGCCTCCGGGTCGCCAGGGCCTCCCCCTGCTGTTCCAGCGCACCTTCACCAAGGGCGAAACGGCTGACCTCAAGGCTGGCGAGTTGGACCGGAACCTGGATGACTCCGGCATCCAGCTGACGCAATCTCTGGAGGCCGGCGGCTTCACTTGGCGGCTGGTAACCCGCAGCCGGGACCAGGACCGGGCCATGGGGCTATTGGCTGATCGCCTGCTGCGGACCTTGTTGGATCCCACCCTCCTTGAGGCCGAACGGCTGGTCTGCAAGCGACTGCTGGAACGGCCCGAGGGCACCCCCCATGAGAGGCTGCGACAGGCGCTGGCTCAGGATCCCGCGGCACGACCATCCATGAGCAGCCTCGGCGCCATCACGCTACAAGACTTGCTTGCCTTTCGCGCCAGAGTCTTGCGCCCTGATCGAGCGATCCTCATTCTCCACGGCGATCTCGGACTGGAGCAGGCCAAGCGCCTGGTGCTGCTTAGCCTGGGAGCCTGGTCAGTGCCGTCGCCTACCACCCCAGCGAGTCCCGCTCCGAGTCTCGTTTCAACCACCGCCTCGCCAGGCTCAGTGGGCACGTTGCAAATCCCGTCGCCAGGCGCGGGAATCAGGATTCAGGCAGTGGCCTCCCCTTCGGGAAAACTCCCCCGGGAAATTGTCGAATTGCTGGGCCTCCTGGTTCCCGGTGATGCGAGCCTCCCGCCGGTCCGGGTGGGGGTTGAGGATGGCTGCCTGGTGGCCACGCTGGATGGCGAGACGGGCACTCCTGCTTCCGTCGCGTGGTCCTTGTTGCATGACCGCCTGGAAGCGCTGCGGCAACGGGGATTCACACAGGCCGACCTAGAGCGGGCCCGAGTCGCCTGGCTCGCCCGCCGCAGCCTGGATTCTCTGCATGTCGAGGCTCAGATTTATGGTGCCTTGGCTGAGGCTCTGGGGCAGAGCGCGACCGAGGACCGGATGAGGGCGTTATCCCTGGAGGCATTGAACGCAGGCCTGAGCCAGTGGCTTGATCCTGCGAAGCTCCGGGTTGGCGCATTGGGAGAGCCGGAGCTGTTGAAGACGCTCCCCATACGGTAATCCCGGAGATCGCGGGGGCCCGGCGCGGAACGAATCAGGCCCGGACAGTGAGGGCGCTTGTTACACCGCCACGCCGAACCGCGAGGCCAGATCCAAGTAACGCCCCCGGATGCCCGCCACGATGGAATCCGGCAGGTGTGGCGCCGGTGGCTGCTTGTTCCAGGAATCCAAGGTCTCCAGGTAATCGCGGAGGAACTGCTTGTCCAGGCTGGGCGGGTTCTTCCCCGGTGCCCAACTATCTGCCAGCCAATAGCGGCTGCTGTCGGGCGTCAGGGCCTCGTCGATCAGGATCAGATCTCCCTCCTTGCTGAGCCCGAATTCGAATTTTGTGTCGGCGAGGAGAATGCCACGCTGTGCTGCCAGTTCCGCGCCGCGGCGATAGAGTGCCAGGCTCAGGTCCCGCAGCTTTTCAGCCAGTTCGCGACCGACAACCTCTGCCATGCGCGGGTAGGAGATGTTCTCATCGTGACCCTCCTCAGCCTTGGTGGCGGGCGTGAAGATGGCCTCCGGCAAACGATCCGCAAGCCTCAGCCCGACGGGGAGCGGGATGCCGCAGACAGACCTGTCTGCCTGGTATTCCTTCCAGCCGCTGCCAGCCAAATAACCGCGCACCACGCATTCCACGGGAAGGGGCCGGGTCTTCTCCACGATGACCGCGCGACCCGACAGGGCTTCGCGGTGGGCTTCCAGCTCTGCGGGCCAACCAGGATTCCCGCGGAAATGGTTGGGCACCAGGTCTTCCGTGGCGGCAAACCAGTAGGCTGCCACCGCCGTCAGGATCCGCCCCTTGTCCGGAATGCCCTCGGGCATCACGCAATCGAAGGCGCTGATGCGGTCCGTGGCGACGATGAGGAGCTGGCTCCCCAGGTCGTACACATCCCGCACTTTCCCCCGGCGGAAGATCGGAAACGGCAGGGCCGTGCTCAGCAGGATGGACATGGAAACCCTCGGAGATCGTCCATCATCGCAGGAGATCAGCAACCTAACCCAACTCCGGTAGCCGCCTTGGCGTGGGTGCCGACCAATTCAGTCCACCCGGAAGCAGGGCGTACCGGTTCATGACGCCCACCCATCGGGCCAACTCAGATTCCCGCACGGTCCCCTCGGGTCCGGCCAGGGGAAAGCCCAGGAACTGGTGATAGTCCTGCACCTCGGCCCCGGAGACACCAAGCACGCCTGGGATATCCTCCAGACTATAGTTCCGGTCGCCAGGGGGCACCATCAGCAACCGGTAATCGAACGTCTCCCGCAGGACGGAGGCCGTGGCGGCGTGATCCAGCTCCTGGGCCGCATCCAGGTGGGGAAATGGATTGCCGCCGAGCAGCCCACGGGCCTGGGCCATGCCGAGGTGCGCCAACAGATGAACTGGGTTGACCTTCAGCACCGCCTCGAATACGGCCCTAGCCTCCTGGGCCCGGCCCAGGCGCACCAATGCCTCGGCATGACGCAGCTTCGCTTCCACCCGATCCGGTTCTGCCCTGCTCCAGCGTTCGGCCACCGCGGCCATCTCCTCGGCCATGCCCTGGGAGCGGAAAAACCCTGCCAGGTAGGCGAGGCTGGTCACATCCTTGGGGGCCAGCAGCAGCAGGCGGTCCAGAATCTCGGCCGCGCGCAAGCATTGCCCCTCCTGATCCAGCCGGTGCGCCCAGTCCCGGAGAATCTCCACCTGTCTGACAACAGGGTGGTTGGGGGTGGATCGGGCCGGTTCGGCAGGATGGAGCAGCTGGGTGCGGACCCAGAGGTAGCGCAGGGCATTGCGCCCGTCTGGGTTACTGAGGTCATCCTCGATGGCCCGGATGATGGTCTTGAGCCCGAAGTCCCAGAGCGGCGGCATCGGCATCTGCACATGGGTACGAAGCTCACGGATGAGGGGTTCCAGGGCATTCCCGGTCCGCCCAAGATGCAACCGAAGCCGAATCAGCTCCAATCCAGGTTCCTGGCCCGGCTGGAAGGCCACCCGCAGGGCCAGTTCCCCCGTGTCGGGATCGAAGTCGTCCAGGATCAGGAAGCGCAGGTGTGCCCGCATGAGACCGAGATTATCAAGGATATGGGGAACTAGGTCCAAAGGTGGTTGACCTGGTTTCAACCGGAGAGGATGATTCAGTGTCTATTGGGATTGGAGGGCGCCATGCGCAAGAGGCTTCTGCTTGTGTCCCTGATGGCCGTTGTCCCAGTCATGGCTGGGGAGTTGGGTCTGCTGGCTGACAAGCAGTTCGGCAAGGCCCAGGTTTTCGCGACTGACAGCAAAAATTACGATGCAGTCAGCCCCACTGGACTGGGCATCCGCGCAGGATACGATGTCCTGGACCTGAAGGTGGCCGCCCTGCAGCTGAACGCCACCTGGCACAACAAGACCACCGGAGACCTGAACTTCGGCACCGGCAAGGTCGGCGAGTTGGACAACCAGTACTGGGCCGCGGGCGCCATGGTGAACTGGAAGCTGCTGGTCAATGTGGGAGCCGGCGTGGAATACCGCTCCGAGAAACAAAGCTGGCGCTTCATCAACGCTGCCCTTGGCAGTGGGGACACCACTCAGGGCCGCGCCTGGGCCAGGGTTAACATCGGCTTCAGCATCCCCACGCCCCTGGTCAGCCCCTTCTTCGCCCTGGAGCTGGCCGCGCCCCTTTCCAAGAGCAACACCACCAACACGACGAAGGATTTCGCCGAGGCCATGGCACCCCAGGCCCAGATTGGCATCTACGGCGGCATCCGGTTCTAGTGTTTGTCCCTCCTGCGAAAAAGGGGCGCCTCCGGCGCCCCTTTTTCGTATGATGAGTCCACTTATACCGAGGGACGATGGAACTACGGATCCTAGGCTGCAGCGGGGGCGAGGCCGACGGGGAGCGCCTGACGGGGCTGCTGGTGAACGGCTGCGTGGCCATCGATGCAGGTTCCATCACCGCGGCCCTCACCGTGGAAGAACAGGTGAAGATCCAGCACGTCTTCATCAGCCACTCGCACCTGGACCACATCTGCACGCTACCCTTCTTCACCAAGAACATCTTCGGCCGCACCCACGAGGCCGTGGAGATTCACGCCCTGCCCGAGACCCTTGACGCCCTCCGGCGCCACCTTTTCAACGATGAGCTGTGGCCGGACTTCAGCGTCATCCCAAGCCCCAACGACCCGACCATCCGGTACACGGATATCGAACCCGAGCGCGCCTACCAGGTCTGCGGACTCCGCATCACCCCCATCCGCGTGAATCACCTCGTGCCCTGTGTGGGCTTCAAGGTGGACGATGGCAAGGACGCCTTCATCTTCACCAGCGACACGGCCGAAACCGACCACATCTGGGAGGTGGCCAACGCCACACCCAACCTGCGGCTCGTCATCACCGAAGCGAGTTTCCCGAACGAGCAGGCCTGGCTGGCTGAGGCCTCCAAGCACCTCACGCCCGCCAAGCTTGGCGCCGAGCTGCGGAAGCTGAGTCGCGATGTTCCGGTGCGGATCTATCATCTGACTCCCGGGGACCGGGCCACCATGCTGCCCCAGCTGCAGGCCCTGGGGGACACCCGGGTCAGCCTGCTTGATCAGGATGAGCGCCTGATCTGGTAAGGAATCACTGCCCCGGAAAGGCTGTGTTCAGCGCCTGGAGCGCCTCTTCATATGCGGCGGGCAGATGATCTGCCCGCCCGGGGATCTGCTCCAGGTGTTCTTCCCGGGCGAGGGCTTCAATTCGCGCGGCCAGCTCCGCAAAGCGTGCGAGCCCCAGGTTGCCCACGGCCCCCTTCAGCTGATGGGCCTCCATCATGATCCTGGGTCCATCCAAGGCTCCCATGGCCGTCTTCAAGAGCGCGAGGTGGAGCGGGACGTCCTCCTCGAACAGGGCGATCAGCTCATGGATTACTTCGACAGATCCCCCCAGGTCCAGGAGATCATGCAGGGGCTTGGGATCGAGAATCGGCAGATCATCCAAGGCGGGCTCCTGTGATCTGGAATGCGCCCATCCATGGATGGGGCCTGACTGGAGCAACGGCGCAGTTGGCCCGGATCAGAAGCCGTGGCCGGCCGGATGTCCCGCGGCCTGGAGCCGGATGAGGCTGGCGTCCAGCTTCGCCTGGGCGGTGGCCATGTCGTGCTCGGTCTGGGCCTCCTTCAGGAGCTTCAGGGCGCGCTGGCGGGAGGCCTCGGCCCGCTCCAGGTCAATCATGTCCATGGTCTCGCTCTCGCGGGCCAGGATGGTGACCCGATCCGGGCCCACCTCGGCGAAGCCGCCGAAAACCGTGATCCAATGCTTCTGGCCCTCCTGGATGTAGTAGAGCAGACCGTCACCGACCTCGGTCATCAGGGGTGTGTGGCCGGGCAGGATGCCGTAGTACCCGCGGGAGGCCGTGGGGAACTGCACTTCAGCCACCTCGGCCGAAAAGACCGGCCGCTCCGGGGTCACCACTTCCAGCTTGATCATTTGGGCCATGACGATCTCTTTTGAAGACTCGGAATCCGCATCGCGGATTCCGAGCATGGGAAGGGCAAGACTAGACTGCTGCGAGCTTTTCGGCCTTCTCGGCGGCTTCTTCGATGGTGCCGACGAGGTAGAAGGCCTGCTCGGGCAGGTGATCCCACTTGCCGTCGCAAATCTCACTGAAACCCTTGATGCTGTCTTCCAGCTTCACATACTTGCCGGACATGCCTGTGAATTGCTCAGCCACGAAGAAGGGCTGGCTGAGGAAGCGCTGGATTTTTCGGGCGCGGGCCACGACCAGCTTGTCATCGTCGGATAGTTCGTCCATGCCCAGGATGGCGATGATGTCCTGCAGTTCTTTATACTTCTGCAGGATGGCCTTCACCCTCATGGCGGTGTTGTAGTGGTGCTCGCCCAGGATGCGGGGATCCAGCAGGCGACTGGTGGAGGCCAGGGGATCCACGGCAGGGTAGATGCCCAGGGCCGCGATGTCGCGGCTGAGGTTGGTGGTGGCGTCCAGGTGGGCAAAGGTCGTGGCGGGCGCGGGGTCCGTGTAGTCATCCGCGGGCACGTACACGGCCTGCACGGATGTGATGGAGCCCTTCTTGGTGGAAGTGATGCGCTCCTGCAGCTCGCCCATCTCCGTGGCCAGGGTGGGCTGGTAGCCCACGGCACTGGGCATGCGGCCCAGCAGCGCGGACACTTCGGAGCCCGCTTGGGTGAAGCGGAAGATGTTGTCGATGAAGAGCAGCACGTCCTTGCCTTCCACGTCCCGGAAGTACTCGGCGACGGTGAGGCCGGTCAGCGCCACGCGGGCACGGGCTCCGGGGGGTTCGGTCATCTGGCCGTAGATCAGGGCCACCTTGCTCTTCGAGAGGTCGTTCTTGTCGATGACGCCGGAGTCCATCATCTCGTGCCAGAGGTCGTTGCCCTCGCGGGTGCGCTCACCGACGCCCGCGAACACCGAGTAGCCACCGTGGCCCTTGGCGATGTTGTTGATCAGCTCCATGATCAGCACGG
>CAIQPH010000195.1 GCA_903873655.1 uncultured Holophagaceae bacterium
AGGCCTTCCACGCACCCAATTCGAGCCGCAGGTCATCCAGGCGATCTACGAGGTGGATCTGCACGACGGCAAAGGGCTACGCAAGGGCAGCGCCCGCATCGGCGCCATGATCACCCGAGGTCTGCCCACCTGGGCCCTAACCGTCAGCGGTTCAAACGCGCCCATCGGGGTGGCCGAGGCGGAAGCCCCTACCATCCTTGCGGTGATCCACAGCTACAGTCAGGACGCCAGGGTGATCGCCGGCGAAACGAGGGACGTCATCAACAGGATCCACGCCGATGCCAAAGCTGCGCAGATCCGCGCAGATGCTCAAAGCGCCGCCAACAATGCCCACAACCGGGCCTTCGACACCCACATGGACGATCTCAGTCGCCACAGCAAGAGCTTCCAGAACTATCAGTTCGATCGCTCCCAGGTGCGAGACAGTGACCTGAACGCCCGGGGCACGCTGTCAAACCCCATCGCCGATGCGCTCGTCAGGGCCGATCCCAATCGCTATCAGATTCTTCGGACCCAGGACTTCCTCAAGGGCGTGGATTACTAACACCTCCTCAGCGGAGACTGGGGACCCGCCAGAGCGCCAGTTCCTCACTCAGGGAGGGGACCGGCAGGAGACCGTTCTCCACGGCGCCGTCATCGCTTTCAGGCTCGCAGAGGTAGACGGCGATGGCACCCAGGGGCTGGTCCGTGGGCACCAGGGCCCACCCGGGTGGCACGGCCCGCGCTTCCCGCCGCCAGGATACGGAAAGGTCGCCGACCGCGGCGGCTTCCAGGATGGCCCGGCCCCCTTCGGAACCAAGTCCCTCGACCACGGGGGTCTCCACTTCGAAGGTGCCCACCGCCTCCTGCAGGGAGAGACCGTGCAGGCGCAGGTGGGCGGCCATGGGCGCGGGCACCAGGTAGGCCGCCGGGCGGTCGACCACGGTGGTGCCTACGAAGCGGCCGAGGTGGGGGAGCGTCACGCGGGTGGGCCTGCCCTCCAGCGTTCGCGGGGTCCGGGTGAGGATCTCGACGGGCGTGTCAAACCGTTCCAGGCTGTAGCGGATGGCGATGCGATCGCGAGGCGTGACGCACGCCGCCACGGTCTGCAGCACCTCGTCCCCGTGGGCGGCGACATGCTTGAGCGTCTCCAGCATGAAGGCGTAGGCTGTGCGCACCCGCTCTTCGAAGCTGATGTAGGCATAGCATTCCAGCAGCAGGTCCAGGCGGCTGGTGAGGCCCCGGTAGTTGCTGCCGAAGCGGGGATGGTGCGGATAGGTCATCCAGCCTTCGGCGACTGGCGCACCCGGCTGGGCGTCCACGCCCGCATCCAGGGCCCGCTCGTCTTCGACAAAGTTGCCGTACCACCCCGCGTCCAGACCATGGTTGGCCTTCAGGGCCGCGGTCACCGGCGGCAGCAGACGCTGCCGCATGTACTCGATGGGCTCGCTGCGGCCGCTCTCCACCGTGTGGGGGATGTCATAGGTCATGGAGAACCGGTGCACGGAGCCGTTGGTGGCGTGGTTGTCGATGGTGAGGTCCGGCGCCCAGGGCTGGCAGACGCGGGTCTGCAACAGGCGCATCTCCTCGCCCTGCAGGCGCAGATAGTCCCGGTTCAGGTTGATCCCGGCGGCGTTCACCCGGGTGCCCACACCACTGTCGGGTCCCAGTTGGCCCTCCAGCTTGGGCAGATGCAGCCGCCGGTTGCCGGGGTCGATGGCATCGTTGCCGTCCGGATTGAACAGGGGCGCCACCACCAGGGTGAGGTCGGCGAGGATGGCGCCGGCATCGAGGCCGGGCTTGTCCTCCAACAGGTCGCGCACCAGCATCAGGCAGCCTTCCTTGCCCTCCACCTCGCCTGCATGGATGCCGCTGATGACCAGCACCACGGGCCGTTCCAGGCGCCTGGCCTCTTCGGGGCTCTTCACCCCGCGGGCTGACAGGACCAGCAGCGGCAGTTCCCGGCCTCCGGGGCTCACGCCGAAGTTGGTGCTGTGCAACCGTGGGTCGCCCTTGGCTTCGAGCCCGGCGATGAAGGCCATCACATCCTTGTGGCGGCTGGTCTCCTGGTAGCGGGTGGCCTCGGCGCGGGTGAGCAGGGACATGGGGACTCCTTCCGGTTCGGGGGCGGGGCCGGAATCACAGACTCCGTTTCAGCACCTCTTGGCCCATGTGGGTCACTCGGTAGCGCCCGATGGCCCGCTCGCGGATGAGGTCGTGACGTTCCAGGTAGGCCAGGTCGGCGTCCGTGGCTCCCGCCTTTACCAGATGGTCCCGCACCACGTCCGGGTGCTTGGCCACCACCTGGAGCAGCGTGAGCTGGCGGGAGGTGATGGGTTCAGCCACGGGGGCTCCTGGGTCGATGTTCCGCGGGGAGGCGGTACCGGATGCTACCGCCGATGGTCTGGCTTGCGCAGGATCCCTTTCTTTGAACCTTTACTCCAGTAGCTAGTCTCTTCGGCAAAGCAGATGTTCTCCAGGTCCGTCACGCGCTCCTGCAGGCAGGCCTGGGCATCCGCTATGGCCTGGTTGTAGATCGCCGGGCCCATCTCCTTCAGGCAGAACGTAAGAAAAGTGCCTGCTCCCAGTTCGCCAACGCTTTCCCCATACTCCTCCGCCACGAAGCGCTGGATCGCTCCGTGCAGGCGTTTTTCGGTGGCTGGAGACAGCTTGATATCCATGGGGGTCTCACGCCGGGTTGTTGCGGATGGCTTTCGCGGCGACTTGTTCCTCCGTCAAGCCGAAGAGGGGTGCGACCTGGCGGCCCCTCAGGCTGGCCATGAGGTAGAGCTGGCCGCGATGGTGGGCCTCGTGTTCGGCCATGGCCCGCAGCCACTTCCACACGGCCAAGGGCGCGCCCGTGGGGGTCTGGCAGGACGCCAGCAGGTCTTCCTCGCGAAGAGCCCCGAAGATGGCGAGGGATTCGGCGTGGCAGCGGTCCAGGTAGGTCCGGACGCCTTCCAGACCCGAGGCCAGCACGGGGCCGTGGCCGGAGTAGGTGCTGGCCCGCCCCTGGACGTTCTCCGCATACATGTAGCGTTCCAATCCCGCCAGATGACGGAACAGGTCGCCGAAGGTGAAGGCCCCTGGTGCCGGGGCCCATTCCAGGTCCTCGGCCGCCAGGACCTCCAGCACCCGGGCAGTGCGGCTCCGGGCGTTGCGCCAGTAGCTCAGGAAGGAAGGCATATCCTGGATCATGGGGGCTCCGTTGTGTGGTCCGAGTTTTCAGCAGTTTCTTTTGCAGCCGTGGCTTCCGGCCGGGCGAAGCGTTGGGCCCGCAGATGGAAGTCGTCGGTGAAGGTGCGGCGGATGGGGGGAGGCGGGGCGGCTTCGGCCACCTGGCGGGCTTTCCTCAGGCGCCAGAGGGCCCAGGCGGCGGGCAGCAGGAGCATGATCGGGTACTCGAAGAGCAGGCGAGGGGGCGTCAGAAGGTACTGGGTGGGGCGGAGGCCATCCGAATACCAGGCATTGAGGATCCATACCTCGTCGTACTCGTGCAGGTCGGCCGCCTCGGCCTTGAGCATGCGCAGCACCCGTTCATCCTCGCCCTGCTTCACGCTCACGTAGTCCGTGATGTGGCTGTCGGGATCCCGGTCCACGCTCTTCACCATCACTCGGGCCGTGCTGGGCCGCTGAAGGTGGCAGAAGGGGTTCATGGCCAGGAGGAAGACCTGCACCAGCATGATCCATAGGACCGCGCCCACCAGGCCCCAGAGGCCGACGAGGGCGGTGAAACGGACGGCGGGACGGGCCAGGACGGACATGCTGGGAGTATCGCCGATTCCGACGCCAAGGGGGCCCCTGGAACCCTGAAGGGGAGTTGGCAGGACACCATTCTCCAGACATGCTGCTTAGGGGTCGATAGGCCTCAGAATGGTCCCCTTGAGCCCAGCCATGCCCGCCCCTGACGCGCCTCAGCCTCCCGCCAACGTTCCAGGATTGGCAAGGCTGTCTCTGGACGCCATGCCGATCGCGACCGCAGTCAGCCAGAGCGGGGTCTACCTCAAGGCCAATGAAGCCTTCCTGAAGCTGTTCGGCCATGAGCAGGAAGGTGAGATCCTCGGACGCCCCCTGCTCGGGCACATCGCGCTTCCCCAGCGGGACTTCGTCCGCGCAGTGAACCAGGACCGGGAACGGACCGGGCTTGGCCCCACGGACTACGAAACCCTGGGGCTGCGCAAAGACGGGTCCACGTTCCCCATGCAGGTCCAGGTCTCGCGACTCCCTCTGGCGAGTGGAACCGGAACCCTCGCCTGCATCACGAACATCTCCGATCGCAGGCAGTTCGAGGCCAGGCTCCTGGAAAGCGAGGAGAAATTCAGGACCTACGTCGAGCAGTCCATCGATGTCATCTTCACCCTCGATGCCCAGGGCACCTTCACCTTCGTGTCCCCCGCCTGGGAGCGGCATTTCGGCTTCCCCGCCAGCGCGGTGCTCGGCAGGTCCTTCGACCTGTTCGTGCATCCAGATGACGTTGATCCCTGCACACAGTACCTCCTGCGTCTCCTGACGACCGGCCAGGCTGAGACGAGCCCCGAGTACCGTGTGAAACATGCGGACGGATCGTGGCGCCGATTTGTGGCCAACGGATCCATCATGCCAGCGCCCGGTGGCGGCACGCTGTTCCTGGGGGTGGCCCACGACATCACGGAAGAACATGTGGCCAAGGAGGCTCTGCTCCGGGAGCGGCAGAGGGCGGAACGATATCTCAGCGTCGCCCAGGTGATCCTGGTGGCCTTCGACGCCGAGGCGCGCATCACCCTCCTAAACCGGAAGGGCTATGAAGTGCTGGGCTATGAACTGGGTGAACTGGACGGGCAGGACTGGTTCCGGGTCTGCCTGCCTCCAGAGGAGTACGAGCCGGTGCTGAGTGTCTACAGACGTGTCATGGCCGGGGATCTCGCCCAGGTGGAGTACAACGAGAACCCTGTCGTGCGGAAGGATGGGGAGCGGCGCCTCATTGCCTGGAACAACGCCATGATCAAAGATGCGGAGGGCCGGAGCGTCGGCATGCTCAGCTCTGGTGTGGACATCACCGAACGCCGGGCGGCGGAACAAGCGCTGAGAGAGAATGAAGAGAAGCTGCGGGTGATCTTCGAGGCCTCGGACGCCGGCATCATCCTGGTGTCCGGGCAGGGAGTAATCACCTTCGCGAACCAGGGCATGGCTGACCTGTTCGGCATTACCATCCAGGAGGTGGTCGGCACCACTTATCCTTCCCATCTGCACGACTCGGAAAAACAGACCGGCGATCTCCGCATGCGGATGATCATCACCGGGGAGATCCAGTCCGTATCCGTGGAGCGGAAATACCTCCGCTCGGACGGCTCGACCTTCTGGGGCCACCTCTCGGGGCGCCGGCTGGAAAATCCGGACGGCAGCCTCAACACCCTGATCGGAATCATCACCGACGTCACCAAACGGCGGGAGGCCGAGGAGCAGCAGCAGTTCCTCCAGGCCCAGCTCCACCAGGCTCAGAAGCTGGAGAGCCTGGGCAGTCTGGCCGGGGGCATGGCCCACGACATGAACAACGTGCTGGCGGCGGTCCTCGGCCTGGCCTCGGCCCACATCGAAGACCAGCCGCCCGGAAGCCCGACCGAGAAGGCCTTCGAGACCATCATCAAGGCCGCCGAGCGCGGCGGGAACATGCTCAAGAGCCTGCTCAACTTCGCCCGCCAGAGCTCCGTCGAGGAACAGGACGTGGACCTGAACGGGCTCCTCCAGGAGGAAGTGCGCCTGTTGGAACACACCACCCTGTCCAGGGTCCGTCTGGTCATGGACCTGGACCCCGGCCTCAAGCTCATCAGGGGTGACGCCGGTGCCCTGACCCATGCCTTCATGAACGTCTGTGTCAATGCAGTGGACGCCATGTCCGGAGATGGCACGCTCACACTCAGAACCCGGAATCTGGGCCCAGACCGGATCGAAGTCCAGGCCCAGGACACGGGCACCGGCATGCCGAAGGAGATTCTGGGGAAGGCCCTCGATCCTTTCTTCACCACCAAGGAAGTGGGCAAGGGAACAGGCCTGGGTCTGTCCATCGTCTACAGCACCGTGAAGAACCACCACGGGGAGATGGAGCTGCAGAGCGAACCAGGCAAGGGCACCTGCGTGATCATGCGCTTCCCGGCCCTTGAGGTGCCGTCTCAGCCGACGGAAGCTTACGGTGCCACCGGCTCATTGCCCCGCATGGGTTCCCTGGACGTGCTTCTGGTGGACGATGATGAGTTGATCCAAAGTTCCATGCAGGGCATGCTGCAACGCCTCGGTCATCGGGTCACCCTCGCCCGGCGCGGGGAGGAGGCCCTGGCACTGCTTGCAGCCGGGCTCAACCCAGAGGTGGTCATCCTGGACGTCAACATGCCGGGACTGGGCGGTGCCGGGACGCTGCCCCGCCTGCGCGCCCTCCGTCCATCCCTGCCCGTCCTGCTGGCCACTGGCCGCGCCGACCAGACCGCGCAGGATCTCGTCCAGGGCCACCCCTTCGTCACGCTGCTGTCCAAGCCCTTCGGCATGAAGGAACTCCAGGCGCAGCTGGCTCCCCATCTTTCGTGAGTCACGGCTACCATGGGAACCCATGCTTCGGAAGTCTGCCAATCCCACATTGGACCGCGACGGCCAACTGCTCTTCGTGACCCGGGCGGCGAGGATGTTTTCCTACGGGTTCCTCTCCGTGGTGCTGGTGCTCTACCTTGCGGGACTGGGGTTCAGTGAGCGGCGCATTGGCCTGCTGCTGACCCTCACGCTGGTGGGGGATGTGCTCGTCTCACTCTGGATCACCCTCCATGCCGACCGCCTGGGGCGGAAGCGCATGCTGATTCTGGGTGCGGCGCTCATGGTGGCCGCGGGGGTGCCCTTCGCCCTCAGCGGGGATTTCACCGTGCTAGTACTGGCGGCCACCATCGGCGTCATCAGTCCCTCCGGCAACGAGGTCGGGCCCTTCCTCGCCATCGAGCAGGCGGCCCTCTCCGAGGTGTTGCCCGAGGAGCGGCGCACCGGCGTCTTCGCCTGGTACCACCTGACCGGCGCCTTCGCCACTGCTCTGGGGGCCCTGGCCGGAGGCTGGACGGCACAGGTTCTCCAGTCCTCGGGCATGACGCCTGTGGCCAGCTACCGGGTCCTGGTTTTCGCCTATGCCGCGGCGGGCCTGGTCCTCGCGATCCTCTTCACCCGGATGACCCAGGCCGTGGAGGCGCCGATATCATCTGCCCCTGTGGGCCGTTGGGGTCTGCATGGGTCCAAGAGGGTGGTGCTGCGCCTGTCAGCGCTCTTCTCGCTGGACGCCTTCGCCGGGGGCTTCGTCATCCAGAGCCTCGTGGCCTACTGGTTCCATCGGCGGTTCGGCGTCGAACCTGGGGTGCTGGGCTCCATCTTCTTCGCGGCCAACGTGCTGGCGGGCCTCTCCGCCCTCTATGCTGTCCGTCTGGCTCGACGCATCGGGCTCATCCGCACCATGGTCATCACCCACATCCCATCGAACGTGCTGCTGATCCTGGTGCCCCTCATGCCGAACCTGCCGCTGGCCATCGGCGTGCTGCTATTGCGCTTCAGCATCTCGCAGATGGATGTCCCCACCCGCCAGGCCTACACCATGGCGGTGGTGGCGCCGGACGAGCGCTCCGCCGCGGCGGGTGTGACCGGCATCGCCCGGACCACCGGCGCCGCCATCTCCCCGGTCCTGGCCGGGCCGATGCTCGCCGTGCCCGCCTTCTCTGGGCTCCCCTTCTTCCTTGCCGGCGGCTTGAAGCTCCTCTACGACCTGCTGCTGTACCGGAACTTCAAATCCTCGGAGGCCGGGGCTCCCGAGCAGAAAGATGGGCCGCAATAGCGCAGCTCGGCGGAGGCACGCTGTTGCAGCGGGAGATGGCACAATCTGGTCAACCGTTCACCATTTCAAGGAGGACCCAGCATGAGCACGCGTGATCTCGTTCGCACCACTCTCAGACCCCTGGCTTTTCTGGCAGCCGCCGTGCTGTCAGCCGCCGGACCCCAGGAACAGACCAAGGTCGGGTTCGTCTATGTCGGACCCGTGGGCGATTCCGGCTGGACCTTCCAGCACGACCTGGGACGCAGACAGATGGAAGCTGCCCTCAAGGGCAAGGTGAGCACGCGCTTCGTCGAGAATGTGCCCGAAGGTGCCGATTCAGAGCGGGTCATCCGCGAGATGGCGCAGAGCGGTGCCAAGGTCATCTTCGCCACCTCTTTCGGCTACATGAACCCGGCTCTGAACGTGGCCAAGCAGTTCCCCAACACCGTCTTCATGCACGCCACGGGCTACAAGACCGCGACCAACCTCGGCATCTACAACGGGCGCTTCTACGAGGGCCGCTATCTAAGCGGCGTCATCGCGGGCAGGCTCACCAAGTCCAACGTGGCGGGCATCGTGGCCTCCTATCCGATCCCGGAAGTGGTCATGGGCATCAACGCCTTCACCCTCGGGATGAAGAGCGTGAACCCCAAAGCCGAAGTGCGCGTGGTCTGGGTGAACACCTGGTTCGATCCCGGGAAGGAGCGCGAAGCCGCGCTGGCCCTCATCTCCCAGGGCGCCGATATGCTCACTCACGAGACCGATTCCGCTGCCACCAATCAGGCCGCGGAAGAGAAGGGCGTGAAGGTGTTGTGCTACAACTCCGACGAGCTCAAATACGCGCCCAAGGCGCAGCTCGGAGGCGTCCTCCTCACCTGGGGCGACTACTACAGCAAGGTGGTGAGCGAAGTGCTGGCGGGCACCTGGAAAGCCGGCAGCGTCTGGGGCGGCCTCAAGGACGGCTTCATCAAGATGGCGCCCATGAGCGAGGCGGTGCCCAAGGACATCCAGGCTCAGGTCAAGAAGCTGGAGGCCCAGATCGTGGCCGGGAAACTCCATCCGTTCACGGGTCCGGTCGTGGACCAGGAGGGCAAGGTGCGCGTGCCCGTGGGCCAGACCATCTCTGACCTCGACCTGGAGAAGATGGACTACTACGTGCAGGGCGTGGCGTCCAAGCTGCCGGGCAAGTAGCTCAAGGCAGACCAGGACTGGCCTGGATCCATGCATAGATATAAAAAATAGTATTAATTCGTTCAGATGAAATTGTTACAACAAGAAATTCATTGTTAAGACCCGCGACAGGCGACTACCTTCATCTCCGCCCTCAGGAGGTGGGTCGACATGTTGCGTTCAAGCTTCCGTTCCCTGTTATCCAGGCTGGTGTTCCTCATAGCACCAGCGCTGCTCGCCCAGGGTGGCACCATGCCGCCACCGCCCCTGCTGCTCATCGTTCGCGAGGAGGTCAAGCCCGGCCGTGGGGGACCGCACTCGATCACCGAGAGCGCCTGGACCCGGGCCCTCACCAAGGCCAAATCCACGGACCACTACCTGGGCATGACCTCACTGACGGGCCCTTCGGAAGCCTGGTTCATCATGGGCTACGCCAGTTACGCGGACTGGGAAACTAAGCAGCATGAACTCGACAAGGATCTGGCCTTCACGAAGGAGGTCGACAAGATCGCCCAGGACGACGGCGAGCATCTCACCGGCACCCGCAGCATCCTGGCGACCTACCGCAAGGACCTGAGCTTCGGCCCGGACGTGGAGATCGGCAAGATGCGCTACTTCCGGGTGCGGACGTTCCGCGTCAAGCAGGGGCAGAACAAGGCCTTCGAGGACGGCGTGAAGACGGCACTCGCCGCCTATGGGAAGAGCCACTATCCTGCCTCCTTCGCCTTCTATGAAGTTGCCGCCGGCACCGGATCGCCCACGTACCTGGTGCTGCGCCCCATGAAGTCGCTGGCAAGCCTGGATGGCATGGACGCCGCAGACAAAGCCTTCCAGGAAGCCCTGGGTGATGAGGGTCGGAAGGCGATGCCGAAAATCTTCGCAGACACGGTCAACGCCGTGGACAATCAGCTCTTCTCGTTCAGCCCCAAGCTGAGCTTCCCCGGCCCCGCCACCCTCGCCAGCGATCCTGCCTTCTGGACCGTCAAGGCCGAGTAGACGCCGAGGTCGTCTGGTTGCGCTCGATGAACGCCTGGATGGCCTGGACGCAGGCCTCCGGGCGGGTTTGCAGCAGCCAGTGGGGGCCCTTGAGAGTGACGATGTCAAGGTCGGACCGGTGCGCGCGGATCCAGTCCACGGCCGCCTTGGGAATCAGGCGGTCGTGGGCGGCGACCAGGGCCAGGATTGGCACCTGGACCTGCTCGAGCAGGGGCGTGTGATCGATGGCCATCACCGCCAGCAGCCGGGCCTTCAGCGTCGCGATGGGAACCTGCGGAAGCATGGCGCGAACGAGCGCAAGGAGGGGACCTGAAGGTTGTCGACTCAATAGCAGCCGACGGAGCAGGGCCAGGGGCAGGCGTTTCGGAGGCAGGGCGCTGAGTATGGGTGCCATCCAGGCTAGGCCGGGGCGTGGGTTTCGGGCGAAAGTGGAGCAGAGCACCAGGCCCGCCAGGCCCTGTGGTTGCTCCGCGGCGACCGCAATGGCGATGGGGCCCGAGAAGGATTCCCCGAGCAGGAGGAAAGGGCGCCCCAGCGGCAACTGTTCCCGGGCGAAAGCCAGACAGTCGGGATACGAGGTTAGCGCCTCCGGGTAGCGGACTACCTTGGTGTCGAGGCGGTGGTGCAGTGCCTCGATGAAGGGCGTGAACATCATCCCAGTCCCATCCATTCCCGGCAGGAGGACCAGCAGCGGCAGAGGGCGGGAAGGTCGGTCCATGTCAGTGGCCATGGGCGAGTATCGCTGATTCTGGGGTTCTAGCCCATGGGCTCCTCATGCTGGCACTTGGGGCAGATGAGGACTTGGATGGGGTCCTTGCCGCGGGGCTTCTTGGTCTTCTCGCCCATGCTGGGATTCCTGCAGGCGGGGCAGGTGACGGGAACCGGCTTGTCCCAGGCGGTGAAGTCGCACTTGGGGTAGTTGGTGCAGCCGTAGAACACCTTGCCGAAGCGGGTCTTGCGGGGGCTGAGACCGCCGCCGCACTTGGGACAGGGCACCGGCAGGATCTCCTTCTTGACGGTCTTGCAGGCGGGGTAGTCGAGGCAGCAGACGAACTCGCCGTAGCGGCCCTGCCGCTTCACGAAGCCCTTGCCGCAGTTCGGGCACTTCTCCCCCGTGGGTTCGTCCGGCGGCACGGGAATGCCCTTGGGATCGGCCTTCACGATGCCTTTGCACTTGGGGTAGTTGGGGCAGGCCCAGAAGGGCCCCCACTGGCCCTTGCGCAGGTTCATGGGCGTGGTGCCGCAGAGCGGGCACTCCGGCGCGTCTTCGGGCTCCTCCATCTTCTCCAGGTCCGCCGTGTAGTCGCACTTGTCCGCTTCTTTATCCGCGCCGTAGTTGGTGCAGCCCAGGAACAGCCCATTGCGGCCGATGCGCTTGAGCAGGGTGCCGCCGCCCTTCTTCCGATCGCCGCACTTGGGGCACTTCTCCCCCGTGGGCACGCCGGCCTTGAGGTTCTGCATGTCCTGACCGGCAGCGGCCAGGGACTGCTCGAAGGGGCCGTAGAAGTCAGTCATGGCCTTCTTGAAAGTGAGCTTGCCCTCCTCGATGCGGTCGAGGTTGGCCTCCATGCCGGAGGTGTACTTGGGATCCATGAGATCGTGGAAGCCCTGCAGCAGCAGGTCCGTGACCGTCATGCCCAGGTCAGTGGGCTTGAAGCGACCCTCGTGCTTCTTCACGTAGTCGCGATCCTGGATGGTGCTGATGATGCTGGCGTAGGTGGAGGGCCGGCCGATGCCGTCCTCTTCCAGTTCCTTGACCAGGGTGGCTTCGTTGAAGCGGGCGGGCGGCTTGGTGAACTGCTGGTCCGCGTCGAGCTTCTCAAGCTTGAGCGCCTCGCCCAGGGCCAGCGCCGGCAACTGGGTGTCCTCGTCCTCTTCCTCATCGGGACCCTTGGTGGCGTCCGCGATGGCTTCGGCCTCCACTTCGGTCTTGTCGGCGCGGTAGACCGCCAGCCAGCCCGCGAAGCGCTCGATCTCGCCCTTGGCCTCGAAGATGGCCGTGTCCTTGCCCACTTCGGCTTCGGTCTGCACGATGGTTTCGTCGAAGCGCGCGGCCTCCATCTGGGATGCCATCGTCCGCCGCCAGATGAGGGCGTAGAGGCGGAACTGATCCGGTTCAAGATGCCCCCGCAGCGATTCCGGCGTGCGGGTGATGTCCGTGGGACGGATGGCCTCGTGGGCATCCTGCGCCCCGGCCTTGCCCACGTACACCCGGGCCTTGGCGGGCAGGAACGCCTGGCCGTACTTCTGGGCGATGAAGGCCCGGGCCGCGTCCACGGCCTCGGGAGCCATGCGGGGCGAGTCCGTGCGCATGTAGGTGATGAGGCCCACGGGGCCTTCGCCGAAATCCGCACCCTCATAGAGCCGCTGGGCGTTCTGCATGGTGCGGCTCACGCTCATCTTCAGCTTCTGGGCCGATTCCTGCTGCAGTTTGGCGGTGGTGAAGGGCGCGGCGGGATTGCGCTTCTTCTCCTTGGTCTCGAGGCCAGTCACCTTGTAGTCGGCCTTTTCGAGCCTGGCCTTCAGCTCCTTGGCCTGCTTGGCTTCCGAGATGCGGCGCTTGGTCTCCTTGTTGCCCAACTGGAGCGGCTGCCCGCCCAGCTTCACCAGCTTCATCCAGAAGGACGGCGGCAGCTTCGCGGCGAACCGGCCCTTCAGCACCCAGTACTCCACAGGGTTGAAGGCCAGGATCTCCCGCTCGCGGTCCACGATGATGCGCACGGCCACGCTCTGCACGCGGCCGGCGGAGAGGCCCCGGCGCACCTTGTCACAGAGCACCTGGCTGACCTTATAGCCCACGAGCCGATCCAGCACCCGGCGGGCCCGCTGGGCGTCCACCAGCTTCTTAGTGATGACCGTGGGCGCGGCCATGGCCTTCTGGATGCCCGAGGGCGTGATCTCGTTGAAGAGGACGCGATGGACCGGCAGGCTCTTGGGCGGCTTGATGGCCTCCAGCAGGTGCCAGCTGATGGCCTCCCCCTCGCGGTCCGGGTCGGTGGCGAGTACCAGCTCCGTGGCGGTCTTGGCGGCGGCG
>CAIQPH010000196.1 GCA_903873655.1 uncultured Holophagaceae bacterium
ACTTCGACACACTGATGGGTTCGGTCCGCGAAGTTGCGAATCTGCCTCTCATCACCCTTTACGGTCACACCGCCTCGCCTACCTGGTGGTTCAACCTCATCGGCTGCTGTCTCTTCGTGGGCGCGGCTGGCAAGTCCGCCCAGATCCCCTTGTATGTGTGGTTGCCGGACGCCATGGCGGGTCCAACGCCGGTATCGGCACTCATCCACGCCGCGACCATGGTGACCAGCGGCCTCTACATGATCACCCGGCTGAACTTCATCTACGTCCAGGCCCCCGTGGCCCTGGCCGTGGTGCTCTTCGTCGGGGCCCTCACGGCCTTCGTGGCAGCGAGCATGGGCCTGGCGCAATACGACATCAAGAAAGTACTGGCCTATTCCACCGTGTCCCAGCTCGGATTCATGTTCATGGGCCTGGGAGCCGGGGCCTTCGCCGCCGGCATGTTCCACGTGTTCACTCATGCCGCCTTCAAGGCCTGCCTCTTCCTCGGGTCAGGGTCCGTCATCATGGCCTGCCACCACGAGCAGGACATGCGGAACATGGGCGGCCTGAAGAAGTACATGCCCTGGACCTTCCTGTCCATGGGCCTGGCGACCCTGGCTATCGCGGGGATCTTCCCTTTCTCCGGATTCTTCTCGAAGGACGAGATCCTCTGGAAGGTGTTCGAGGGCTGGTATCACCACGGTGCCTATGACGGTCCAACCCTCAACCTCGTGGCCTGGATTCTCGGCATGCTGGGCGCCTTCATGACCGCCTTTTACATGACCCGCCTGATGATCATGACCTTCTACGGCGAGTACCGAGGCGCAGGACATGACCCCCACGGCCTGACGGTGCCCTCAGAAGCCCACCACGGCACGGACGACCACGCCCATGATGGCCACGGGCATGACAGCCATGACCACGCGGCGCCCGCTGCACAAGGTCACGGTGGCCACCAGGATGCTCCCCACGAAGTGCCCTGGAACATGTGGGTGCCGGTTTTCATCTTCGCGCTCTTGGCCGTGGTCCTCGGGTTCCTGAACCTGCCCCACAGCCTGGAGAGCCTCGGCAAGGTCTTCGGCAACGACCATTTCTCCAAGTGGATCGAACCGCTGCTCTACCAGGTCGCGGCCCCGGAGCACGGCCACCACGCAGCTCCCGCCATCGAGTATGCCCTGATGTTCTGGGCCACCCTCGTCTGGGCACCCGGGGCCATCCTCCTGGCAGTCTGGATCTACGGGATGGATCCAAGCTGGTCCAAGGCCAGGGCCTTCGTCACCCGCTTCCCCAAGGTCTTCGAGTGGGTGAACGCCAAGTACTATGTGGACGAGTTCTACGAGGCGGCCCTGATCGAACCCATCAAGCGCTTTTCCGCCCAGCTCTGGAGTTTCGATACCTGGGTCGTGGACGGCATGGTGAACGGCGCGGCCAGGTTCACTCTCCTCTGGGCCGAGTTCTCGAACTGGGTGGATGAATACCTCGTGGACGGAGCCGTCGACCTCACCGAGTACTTCGTGCAGGAGAGCAGCGGGGTGCTGCGCGGCGTCCAGACCGGCCGCGTGCAGAACTACGCCTTCGTGATGTTCCTAGGCTTCCTCGTCTTCGCCTTCTGGAAATTCCTCGTCTAGTCTTCCCCTGCCTGGCCTCATTGGTTTGGAGTCCCCATGTTCACCGCAAACACGACACTGATGCTGGTGGCGACCTTCCTGCCCCTTCTGGGCGCGCTGGTCCTCATCTTCGTGCCCAAGGACCAGCGCCGGACCTTCGAGATCGGTTCCCTCCTGGTGATGATCGCCCACCTGCTGTTGAGCCTGCCCTTCTGGTTCGGCTACGACCGGGCCAGCGACGCGGTCCAATGGGCCGGGGCCTGGACCTGGATCCCCGCCCTGGGCGTGAAGTTCAGCGTGGGCATGGATGGCATCAGCCTCCTGCTCTGGCTGCTGACTACCTTCATCGGCCCCATCGCCATCGCCTGTTCTTTCGGCTCCATCAACGAGCGCCAGAAGGAGTACTACATCTGGATGCTGGTGCTGCAGACGGCCATGCTGGGGGTCTTCATCACCCAGGATATGTTCCTCTTTTACCTGTTCTGGGAAGTGATGCTGGTGCCGATGTACTTC
>CAIQPH010000197.1 GCA_903873655.1 uncultured Holophagaceae bacterium
AGCCTTCCAGCACTGCATCCTGCACAAGAAGATCCGGCGGAAAGGGCTTACACCTGAGGTTGTAGTGCTGCCGGACCTGACCTTCAGGAGAATGTCGACTCGATAACAGGGCCGATCAATTGGCCAGCCGCCTCACGGTGAGGATCTTCACCGGTAGAGTAAGGGCCTGTCCCTTGGCTGGACGGGCCTGAATCTACCGCACGACCTCCATGCCCTTTGCCACCCGCCCAAAGGCGGCGAAGCCTTGGCCATCAGGGTTGCGTTTGCCACCAAAATCTAGATCAGGCTGGTCGCCGATGCAGATGAAGAAATCGCTGGTGGCAGTGTCCGGTGTGTCCCGTGCCATGGAGATGGTGCCATCCAGGTGGCGCAGACCCGTGTCGCGGGTGATCACCCACGGCCCCTTCCGCGCCCTTTTCCCTAGGCCTGGATTGAATGACCCTTGGAATCGGGAAATACCCGACCTTTGCACTCCGGACAGATTCCGTGGCTGAATGCGGCATCGGAGTGGTCGCTGATGTAGCGCTCCATTTGCCACCATCCCCCTGCCTCGTCCCGAATCTGCTTGCAGTAGCTGCAAATGGGGATGATTCCTTGGAGGGTCCTTACCTCGGCCAGACTCTGCTCCAGGTCCAGGGTCCTCGTCTTCACCAAGTCCTCCAAATGTTCCTGGTAGGTCTGGAGAGCATCGGCCATGGAATTAAATTCCTGCGCTACGCGGCCTCTCTCGTCTTGAGCCAAGATGGGAGCCCGGACCTTGGTGTCTCCGGCCCCGAAACGCCCCATGGCATCAGAAAGGCGATGAATGGGATGGAGCAGCGACCGCCCTAGCGCGAGGGCCAAGAGGAATACTCCCAAAGTGGTGGTGAGTCCGACCAAGAGAATGTTTTTCAAAGCCTGATGGATGGGAAGAAGAATCTCAGCCTCGGGGATGGCCACTGCCACCACCCATGGCTGTTCCACCAAGGGTGTCAGGGTGCACCAGTTTGAGGTGTCGCCAACCTTGTATTTCAGAGTCTGGGACTGCGAGGCATCCCGCACTCTCTTGAATGCGGCTATGAATTCGGCGGAAGTCGGTTCCACGGAAATCTCGCGATCCAGGAACTGCCTGGTGAGTTTCAGTTCAGCCTTTTCGCTAGCATCCAAGGGCATGAGGGCACGGTACTGGAGGGCGAGGTTGCTGTGGGACAAGGCGATTCCCTTTGGGTTGAAGACCATCGCTGTCCTGCCCTTGACTCCAATCGAACGGATGGCCTCTTCCACCTCGTCCACCAGGAACTCCGTCACTAGCACACCGGTAATCCTCCCTTGGAGGCGAACTGGGGCTGCGGAGAAGATCCTGGGGGTCCGCGTCACCGAGCCGATTACCCAGTCAGAAATGGCTTGGTGTCCGCTCATGGCTTGATGAAAATAAGGCCGAAAACTGACATCAGCCCCAACGAAGGATCGGTCACTCGAAGCGATGATCTTCCCTTTGGGCGATAGGATGAAGACGGCGGAAAGTCCCCGAGTTCCCCCTAGCTGCAAGTCCAACCATTCCTGGATGGTACCTTGGGCCTTAACGCCTCTTCTCTCTTCGTTCAGATACTCCTGCACATCCCGGGTATGGGCCAGGTGGTTAGCTAGGCCCCTGCTAGTGGCGAGGGATAGATTGATCCGAGCGCCCAACTCGGAGGAGAGAATCCGGAGATTATCGAGTTCATGTTGAACGGTGCTCCGCTGAACCCAGAAATAGGCGGAGGCACCCATGCCTCCCACGGCCACAAGCACCACAAGGACGAAGGCGGCACCTAGTTTGAAGGCCAGGGAACCCACGGCTGTTTGGAGGAGTTGGCGGAACATTGGGAGATTGTTGCACTTAACGGTCCCACTAGGACGAAGAACCTTGTCCCTCATCGGTGACGGCGTCTAGTGATGGGGTTTGACCCCAACCTCCAGATCCTGAGAGAAACAAGTCAGTGAACTTTGGCCTTTTCTAGGAGGCCCTTCAGTTCACCGATCGTGAATGGCTTGGGCAGCAGGGTGACGTATGGGTAGGCATCAGCCAGGTCTAGGGCGGTCTGGTCAACCCGTCCAGTGGCCAGAACGATGGGCGTTGTAGGGAGCAGGGAATGAAGGAGCGGAATCGTTTTGAATCCCCCTAGTCCTGGCATGTTCATGTCCAGAATGACGATATCTGGCTCGAACTTGGCTTCGAGCTTCGCCAGAGCCTCCTCCCCGCTTCGGGTAAGGATGATGGTATGGCCCAGGTGATCCAGGATCGTCTGCATGGAAGCCCTGACCAGTTCGTCATCGTCCACCACCAGCACGGTCAGTGCCCCCTTGGCGGAATATCTGGGGAGTAACCCGGCTTCCCGCCTCTCTACTGGCTCAGGAATGGCCTCTTTGGGCAGCGACCCCACGGTGATACAGGCGGGGAAGCGCATCCTTACGCGAGTTCCCCGACCCGGCTCACTCTGAATATCAAACTGCCCGTGGTGAGCCCGTACGGTGGTGTAAACCATGGACAGACCCAACCCTGTGCCCTTGCCCACTTCCTTGGTCGTGAAGAATGGGTCAATGGCCTTGGCCAGAACTTCCTCTGGCATCCCGTGTCCGTTGTCCTCCACCACGACCTCAGCCCAGTCGTTGTCAATGTTCCGGGTGCGAAGGGTGAGGGTCCCCCGCTCCGGCATGGCGTCCACGGCGTTGACGCAGAGGTTCATGAAGGCATGGGTCAGGGCGCTGGCATCGCCAAGGATGCGCCGTAAATCTGGGGCTAATTCCATCTCAAGATGAATCCTGGATAGGGTGGTGTGCTCCAGGATCCGCACATCATCTTGCAGGATCGCGTTCAGATCCAGTTCTTGTTCACTGGGCAGGGTTTGACGGGCGAAGGCCAGCAAGCTTTTGACCAGCACCCCGCCTCGTGTTGCCGCTTTTAAGATCGTGGCGAAGGCACCATGGGCAGGTGTTCCTTCTGGTTGGATTTCCACGAAGGCCGAGGCCAAACCAAGAATGGCCCCGAGCACATTGTTCATATCGTGTGCCACGCCACCGGCCAAAACCCCCAGGCTCTCCATCTTTTGGTTTTGTTGAAGCTGGGCTTGAAGCGCGGAAAGTTCTTTCTGGAGGGCAAGCTCCCTGTTGGCAACGATCAATTCATCAGCCCGCTTGCCCTTCTCCAGGCCCTGGAAGGCGAGTTCCCTGTTGGCAACGACCAATTCATCAGCCCGTTTGCCCTTCTCCACGCCCTGGAAAGCAAGTTCCCTGTTAGCAACGATCAATTCATCGGCCCGTTTACGCTTCTCCACACCCTGGAAGACAAGCTCCTTGTTGGCAACGACCAATGCCCTAGCCAGTCTTCCGAGCAGCCCATCCCTGTTGACTTCGCACATGTCCCGCCGAAGCTGCTTCCACATCGCGGCACCATTCCTATTACCAACATACAGGCTTCAACGGGTCAATGCCGAGAATCAGGTAATTTTCATCCCAGTATCGGAGAAAGCGCAGCAAATGATACAATGGTTAAACTTCAGAGACGT
Organism: uncultured Holophagaceae bacterium; assembly: GCA_903873655.1. Taxonomy (GTDB): domain Bacteria; phylum Acidobacteriota; class Holophagae; order Holophagales; family Holophagaceae; genus Geothrix. Next base: position 3,525 of record CAIQPH010000197.1, read on the forward strand.
GGCGCGATTCGGGGTAGAACCCATACTGGGGTTGCCTCCAGGAAGGTGTGGGATGACCCTGGAAGAAACCATCATGGATCTGACCTCCAGAACCCCAAGTGGCGGTAGCTGTTGGATTGGAGACACCTGCTTCATGGTTCGCTACTGCTCGGATGCTTGGGAGTGGGAGTATCGAGGGCGTATCTACTACGACCCGCAGGATCTCGCCGAGGTCATCCTCAAATGCAATGGAATAGGGCCTCAACGAGCCCGGCCGCAACGAGCACCCCACCTGCTCACGGTGACCACAGACCGCCGGGGAGTGGCCAGGGCATAGCTTCAGGATGGGTCCACCCTGTTCACAGTCCCCCGCATGGACCGACTCGGGATTGATCCGGAAGGCAGTGAGGTCTGACGCCAGTGGTCATTGCCATCTCCGGCGGAGGGTACTCGTGTGCCCGTGGTGACCGCGCTTATGCATGGGTGTTGGGTCTTGGTCGACCAGACTATAGTAGAAAGAGTCGGCACCATCCACTTCGGATCGGTTTGCATCTCACTTCGGGATTGTCATGCTCAAGACAATTTTTCCTCTTCTCGCCTTGACCCTCGTTGGGCAAACTTCGACTCCGCCACCGGCCAATCAGATGCCCGCCAGGCCGTTTACGATGCCCGGAAAGCCAGCGGCCGCGGCTGCGGAGCCTCAGGAAGGCGTGGTGCTCGCCTATCTGGGCCAGAAGAAGATCCTCTACGGTGATTTCGTGAAATGGCTGAAGCTGATGGCCGGGCCCCGGGCAGAGATGATCCGGAAGAATCCAGCCAACCGCGCTCAGGTGCAGAAGCAGTACCTGGAGTTGCAGCTCCTTGCCGCCAAGGGGCGGATGGACCAGGTGCAGACCACCCCGGAATTCAAGGCCTTCTTGGCGGCCTTGGAGCAGCAGTGCTATGCCCGGGTCCTAATGGACGAGGAGCGGTCCGGTAGCCCCGCCCAGCTGTTGAAGGCAAAGGCCGAGAACCCCACCGAGGAGGAGCTCCGGGCCTACTTTGCAGCCAACGGCGAGCGCTATGCGAGCCCGGAGAAATTCAGTGCACGCCACATCCTGGTGAGCCTCAAGGGTGCCAATGGGGCCAATGCTCTGACCGATGAGGAGGCCAAGGCCAGGATGGCCAAGATCCAGGAGGAACTGAAGGCCGGCAAGAAACTGGAAGACCTGGCCAAGGAGTACTCTGACGATCCCGGGAGCAAGGACAAGGGCGGCCTGTACACAGACATCTCATACGGGCGCTTTGCCAAGGAATTCGAGGAAGCCGTTCGCAAACAGGAAATTGGCCAGGTCGGGGAACCCGTCAAGACCACCTTCGGCTACCACCTGATCCAGGTGCTGGCCCGCCAGCCCAAGGAACCCGCAGAGTTCGAGAAGGTGAAGGACTTGCTCCGGAAGCAGATGGTCCCCGAACGCCAGGAGAAGCTGAAGCAGGAGTTCCTGGATCAGGCCAGGAAGGACGTGGGCTATCGGGAGGTCCCCGCGACTCCAGCCCATTAGCCCGCTCAAGCGCTGCCAGGGGGAATTTTAAGACACGCTCTAAGAAGGGTATGCTTTGGGCCCGTGGCCTCATCTTCTCCCTCAGCCCGTTCCCGGGTCGCCCTCGCCGGTACCAGCGGCTTCATCGGGGCTGCGCTCTGCGAGGCGTTAGGGCCGCAGTTCGACCTTCGCATCCTCACCCGCTCTATGACCCGGCAGGCGCCGCGCGCCGAGGACGAGGTGCGCCCCTGCGACCATTTTTCCAGGCGGGAACTGGCCTCGGCCCTTGAGGGTGTGGATTATGCGATCTACCTGGTGCACAACCGCGATCCTTCGGCCCGCCTGGACCAGGCCCAATCCCAGGACATGGACCTGCTGGTGGCGGATAATTTCGCCTGGGCGGCCGCCCGCAACGGCGTGAAGCAGATCCTCTGCCGGGCGCCGCTCCTGGCTCGTCCGGATCGCCCCACGGCCCGGGATGCCCTGGAGAGGGAAGAGGTGCTCGCCTCCAGTGGCGTGCCTCTCACCATCCTTCGCACGGGTCTGGTGGTGGGCCCTGGTGGCGAGTTGTCGAAACTCCTGGCCCGCATGGTACGGCGTCTGCCGAGGATCCCTCTGCCAAGGCTCGCGGGAAACGAAATCCGACCGCTCCATCTGGAGTCCCTGCTCGCTGCCTTCCAGCACTGTACGGGGAACTCCGACACCTTCAACGGCACCTTCGACATCTTCGGTCCCGAACCGGTCACCCTCCAGCAGATGATTGAGGTGACCGCTGAGTGCCTGGGCCGCCGGGTCCACTACGCCCGCTGGCCGGACATGCCCGAGGGGCTTTTCAAGGCCCTGCTGCGCACCCTCAGCCCCAACCTTCACCCGGTTTTCGTGACCTACCTTCTGGACATGTTCTCGGCCGGGACCCAAGGTCAGGGCAATTCCGTGATGCGGGTGGCAACCCGGGAGTGGAAACCCTTCCGGATGACCCTGGAGCGGTCCCTCCTGGCCTTGCCGGAAGGAACCCATCATCCCCAGCGGACCGAGGACGACGAGGTCATCCGCCAGATGGGGCGGGTGCGCTCCATCCAGCGACTGCGTCTGCCGCCGGGGAAGGATGCGGAGTGGGTGGCGGAACGCTACTTCCCCTGGCTGGGGACCCTGATGGGCTTCTTCGTGGCCACGGAGCGCGATGCGGATGGTTCCTGGACCGTACGCCAGAAGCTCAGTGGCTTGCGCCTGCTGCGTCTCGACTTCAAGTCCACCCACAGTTCTCCGGACCGCCGGATGTACTTCATCACCGGGGGTGCCCTTGCCCGGGTGCTGGGGGGCCGCACCGCCCGCCTGGAGTTTCGTGACCTGCTGAACGGCCGCTTCACCCTGGTGGCCATCCACGATTTCAACCCAGCCTTGCCCTGGTTCTTCTACCGGTTCACCCAGGCCGTCGTCCATGGTCTGGTCATGAAGGGTTTCCAGGGTTACATGGAGCAGAAAGCCGAGGGCGGGCCGATGCTCTAGGAGTGTGTCCAAGTAATGGGTAGGGGCTGCACTGGGGCGCCAGCCGAGGGAGGCAAGGAAGGCGACAGAGGCTCCGGCTCCGCAAGCCGTAGGCGAGCGGGAGGCACGCCCAGCGTGCCGTTAGCTGGAGGCCTTGGCGGTTCCAAGGTCGAGGAACTTGACGCAGCATCCCGACGGCTGCCGCCCCAGCCCGAAGGGTTGATGGCAAAGGGTTCCCAGGTGGCGTCACTGGGCTTGAACGGTGAACCCACACCGCCCTGTGCCCGCTTCCTTACCTGGAAACCCTTTGCCATCAATGCAGCTTCTATCGATTACTTGGACACACTCCTCGGTGTGCCCATCAGCATCCGGCTGCTTGTCACAAATCGGCGGTAGTGGCGGTCCCGCGTGGGCCATGGAGCTATATTCTTAGGGCTGCCCCTCAATCCTTACGGGTGGGTCAGGAAATGCAGAATCGACCGGAGAAGGGCCATGGGTTTGAAAGATACCGTCATCGATCTGATGCCAGGCCCCCTGGTCCGGACTTTCGCCGCTCCCTACATCGCCGGGAAGGGCGTCGCCAGCGGCGTGGCCAAGGCCGATGAACTCCACGGCAAGCTGGGACTTTACTCCACGGTGGACCTGCTGGGGGAAGAGGTATTCCGCCGTGAGGACGTGGAAGCGATGGTTCAGTTGTACTTCAGCATAATCGAGGCCCTGAAGGGGCGCTCCTACGCCAGCATCAGCCTCAAGCCCACCCAACTGGGCATCACGGACAGCGAAGCATACTGCCAGGACAACCTCCGCCGGATCGTGGCCGCGGCGGCTGTCCACGGGATGCACGTCACGCTCGACATGGAGGACCGGCACTACACGGACGCCACCCTGCGGATGTTCAGGCCCATCCGGGAAGACTTCGGCAACTTCGGGATCGTGCTGCAGAGCCGCCTCTACCGGACGCCCGACGACATCAAGATGCTGCATGCCAAACCATGCAAGGTGCGCATCTGCATCGGCATCTACAACGAACCCCCCGAGGTCGCGTTCCAGGACAAAGTCGACATGAAGGCCAAGCTCTTCGAACAGGTGCAGATCCTGCTCGATCACGGCCACTACCCTGAGATCGCGACCCATGACGAGCCGCTCATCCGCCGCTGCATCGACCAACTGGACAAGAGGGCCGTGTCGAAGGATGCCTACGAGTTCCAGATGCTGCTGGGCGTTCCCCGCACGGAGCTGCAGCAGGAGATCGTCAAGCGCGGCCAGATCATGCGGCTCTATGTCCCCTTCGCGGAGGATTGGAAGTACGCTGTGCACTATCTGAAGCGCCGCCTGGCGCACAGCCCATCCATGGCGCTCATGGTGATGAAGAACCTGTTCGGCAGTTAGGAGCTGTTCTCGAGAATATTCCTGGCCGGACCACTTCCCGGAGGCCGCCGGTTCGTGGTTCCCTGGACTTCATGAGCCTTCGTTCCTGGATTCCCGCCGCCATCCTCTCGGCCCTCATCGCCGGCGCGGGTCTCGGCTGGCTGTGGACCCGGGAGGCGCCGCCTGCTCCCCAGGGCCAGGATGCAGCCACGGCGCCAGCGCCCAAGCGCGGGCTCCGCCGGGCCGCACCTGTCCCGGAGCGGCTGGTGGATCAGACCCCGCTGCTCACGGCCCGGAGCCTGCTCCCGCTAGCCAGGACTTTCGAGGAAAGGCAACTGGCCCTCCAGGCTGAGCGGCTGGGCAACCATTCCGTGGATCTAGCCTTCTCGGACGCGCTCCGCCGCGCGGCGAACACCCCGGTGGCGCAGACCCCGGAGTTGAAGGAGCTGTCTGAAGCCAAGACGAAGGCCCAGGATTCGGTGGAGGTCGATGAGCAGGTGATCGCCCGACTTTCCAGGCAGTTGGCGGCGGCAAAGGAGTCCCAGAAGGCTGCGCTGGAAGACCAGATCGAGATCACCAGGGCCCAGTTGGAACTGGACAAGGATGAACTCGAGACGGCATCGAACGATCTCGCCCAGGCCGGAGGGGATCCCCAGGCCAAGATCCGGCGCTTGAAGGAAGCTCACGAAGCGGCCGACCGGGAATCCTCCCGGGCGGTGGCCTCATCCCAGCCGGCCCTACTGTTCCAGGCTGGCAGTCTGGTGGCGCGGATCCAGGAATGGCGGGACCAGCGGGCGAAATGCGCCAAGCTGGAAGTGGCCCGAACCGAGGCCGAACGCAAAGGTCAGGCCCTGGCCAAGCGTCGCGCGGAGATTGAAGCCCAGGCCAACCAGGAGAAGGCGGAGCGTGAGGCCGCGAGGAGCACGGCTTCGACGCTCATGAAAGGAGCCGCCACGGGTGGTGGCCTCGGCCGGGGCCAGGCCAAGGCCGCGGTGTCCTCCCTCAAGCAAGTGGGTGAGGTCCAGCGCAGGCTGTCCACCATGGCCCGCCGGATCCAGGACCAGCAGGCCCTGGGCGAGACCTATGGCGCCTGGATGATCCTGGCGGACGGCTACCGGAACGCCGCCCTGCATGGCCTTGCGTTGAGCCTTCTGGCGATGCTCGGAGTGCTCCTTGCGGCCTACCTGCTTGGGCTGCTTGTCGACCACACGCTTCGGCACGGTACTGCCCAGGACCGCGCCTCAGCGGGCGCCTCGAAATCCGTGCTGAAGGTGATCCTCCGGGTGCTCGCCGTGCTCGTCATCGGTTTCATGATCGTGGGCATGCCGGCCCAGGCCGCCACGGTGTTCGGTCTCGCCGGTGCCGGCCTGACGGTGGCGATGAAGGATTTCATCGTGGCCTTCTTCGGCTGGTTCATCCTTATGGGCCGCAACGGCATCCGGCTGGGCGATTGGGTGGAGATCCGCGGTGTCGGCGGCGAAGTGGTCGAGATCGGGCTGCTCCGCACCGTGATTCTCGAGACCGGCAGTTGGAGCGACGCGGGTCACCCCACCGGCCGTCGCGTGGCTTTCGTGAACAATTTCGCCATCGAGGGGCACTTCTTCAACTTCTCCACCTCGGGCAAGTGGATGTGGGACGAGCTCAACGTGGTGGTCCCCTCGGGCCAGGATCCCTACCTGATCATCGACGCCGTGCAGAACCTGGTGGAGCAGCAGACCGGGGCCAACGCGAAGATCGCCGAAGCGGAATGGCAGCAGACGGCGGCCCGCTACCGGGTCAAGGCCTTCTCGGTCGTTCCAGGTGTCCAGGTGGTCCCGGGACCCAATGGCATGGAAGTCCGGGCCCGCTACCTCACGCGCGCTTTCGAGCGCCATGAGGCTCGCCTCCGGTTGAACCAGGCCGTGGTGGAACTGCTGCATGGCCCCAGGGGGAACGCCGAAGGAAGTAACGTGAAAGCCGAGGCCTGATGATTTCCTTCTCCAATGTGAGCAAGCAGTACGGGAAGCAGGTCCTGTTCATCGAGGCGGATTTCCAACTCAACCCCGGCGAGAAGGTGGGCCTGGTGGGCCCGAACGGGGCGGGGAAGTCCACGCTGTTCCGGATGATTATGGGCGAGGAGGCGCCGGATGACGGCTCGGTCACCCTGCCCAGGAAGCTCACCCTGGGCTATTTCCGGCAGGAGGTCGACGAAATGGCGGGTCGGCCCGTGCTGGACGAGGCCATCGCGGGCAGCGGGCGGCTCGGTGATCTGCACCATGAACTGATCGAACTGGAACACGCCATGTCCGACCCCGAGCGGGGCGACGAACTGGAAGCCGTCCTCGAACGCTTCGGCCACGTGCAGGAGGAGTACCAGCACCTGGGCGGCTATGAGCTGGAAGCCCGCGCCCGGGCCTGCCTGCATGGTCTCGGTTTCGAGGACGACCAGATCGACGGGGACGTGGGTGCCCTCTCCGGCGGTTGGAAGATGCGTGTCGCCATGGCCAAGGTGTTGCTCGGCAACTTCGATGTGCTGCTCATGGACGAACCCACGAACCACCTGGACATCGAGTCCATCCTCTGGCTCGAGACCTTCCTGAAAGCCGTGCCCGCCACCCTGCTGATGACCAGCCACGACCGCGATTTCATGAACCGAGTGGTCACCAAGGTGCTGGAGATCGATGGTGGGGACATCACCACCTACTCCGGCAACTACGACTTCTACGTGAAGGAGCGCGAGCAGCGAGAGGCCAACCAGGAGGCCGCCTACGCCCGCCAGCAGGCCAAGCTGACCAAGGAGATGCGCTTCATCGAGCGCTTCTCCGCCCATGCCGCCAAGGCCGCCCAGGTGCAGAGCCGGGTGAAGGCCCTGGATAAGATCGAGCGCATCGAGCTGCCCAAGAAGCGGAAGGTGGTGAAGTGGGACTTCCGCCTCCCCGGTCGCTCCGGCGATGACGTGGCCATGCTCGAGGGCGTCTGCAAGGCCTATGGTGCGCGCCGACTCTACGACGATTTCAACTTCCACATCCGGCGCGGTGAGCGCTGGTGCGTGATGGGCAAGAACGGCGCCGGCAAGTCCACCCTGCTAAAGATGGTGGCAGGCGTCATCCAGCCGGATGCAGGCTCGGTGCGGCTCGGCGCCAGCCTCGGCCTGGGCTACTTCTCCCAGCAGGCCCTGGTTCTGCTGGTCCCAGAGCTCACGGTGCGGGAGCAGATGCAGCAGGATTTCCCGATGGAGGGCCTGGGCGTGCTGCGCAACCTGCTGGGCGCCTTCCAGTTCTCGGGCGATGAGGTGGACAAGAAGGTCCGCTCCCTCTCGGGAGGTGAGAAGTCCCGCCTGGTCATGGCCCGGATGCTCTTCAACCCTCCGAACTTCCTGGTGCTGGATGAACCCACGAACCACCTGGACCTGGCCACCAAGGAGATGCTCATCGAGGC
>CAIQPH010000198.1 GCA_903873655.1 uncultured Holophagaceae bacterium
CGGCACCTGATGGAGCGTCTGGAATTCGGGAAGGCGGACGCCGACCTGTTGGTGAACACCTTCCTGGAGAGCATCATCGCCTCCCTCAGGGCCGGGGAAGGCGTGGAGCTACGCGGTTTCGGCAGCTTCCGTCTCCGTGACCGCCGCGCCCGTCAGGGCCGCAACCCTCGCAGTGGAGAAAGCCTCCAGGTGCCCGCCAAGCGGGTGGCCTTCTTCAAGCTGGGCAAGGAACTGCGCAGCAAACTCATTGACGGGTAGTGCCCAAGAGTAAGCCGCCTCTTGCCTTGTTCTGTTTTTGATGTATGTTCAGCAATGGGTGAACAGCCATATGAAACTGAACATACTTCCCGATAAAGATGCCCTCCTGAGTGGTCTTCGCCAAGACCTCCGAGCTCTCCCCATCTACAGCCACCCTCACTGGACCACCTTCGTGGAGACAAAGAGCGACCCTGGGTTCGATGCGATTGGAGAACTATACCCTCTGGGTTCTGATACCCCCCAGCGGTGGGGCATAGCCGTCAAACCCAGGGGGATTGAGCCCCGCGAAGCGGAACTGCTAGGGGCGAGGCTGGCGGAGATCAAGGTCGATCGGCACTTCGATGGGATGATGGTGCTCGCCCCCTTCGTGTCAGAGGCTTCCGCAGAGATCCTCTGGAAGAGGGGTATCGGCTACTGGGATGCCAGTGGCAACTGCCGGATCTCGTCAGGGGCGCTCTACATCGAGCGAAAGGGCTTCCCGAACCGGTATGTCCGTCAAGCATCCCAGGGCTCATCGTTCACGCGGATGGGCCAGCGGATCCTGCGTCCGCTGCTTGACCCCGAGCACATCGGGCGAACCTGGACCCTTCGGGAGTTGGCCAAGGCCGCCTATCCCGGCGTCAGCCTGGGGCAGGTCCATGCCCTTGCCAAGGTGCTGGAGAACCAGAACCACCTTTCCAGGACTCCCGAGGGCATCAAGATCATGAACCCTGAACAGCTCCTCAGGTCGTGGGCTCGTGAAACCAAGCCTCCCAAGCTCTCCCAGAGCCGCTTCTACTCCTACATGCCCCAGGACACCTTCCGTAAACGGTTTGAAGAGGTTGTGCACGACCTAGGGCTTGGCGGCAAAACCCTGTTGGCGTCCTTCACGGCAGCGAGCGAACTGGACCCTTTCGTGCGGCAACACCGAAGCTTCCTCTACTGGTCCGGAGAACAGGAGTCCTTGAAGAAGGCACTAGAGCTACAGGCTGTCCCGGATGGGGATAATGTGGTGGCCAGCATCGCCCCCGATGAGGGTGTCTTCTACGGATGGCGAGCAGACCACCCCCCGGTGACTTGTCCTGTTCAAACCTTCATTGACCTCATGCAGGCTGGTGGCCGAGGTGAGGATGCCGCAGAACATCTCTTCGATCGCATTCTGAAGCCGAGGTATACCGCGTGAACCTTCAGCCTGGAAACCACCAAGAGGACTATCCCCAACGTGAGGTAGAGGCTGCCCGGCGGGTCATGACGGAGCTATGGCAGGTGCTGGGTGCCTACCGTGATGCCATGGTGCTCATCGGTGGCTGGGTCCCGGACCTGCTCCTCCCCACGGCCATCCCTCCCCACACAGGTAGTTTGGACGTGGATCTGCTCCTGGATCCCGGCCCCCTTCGCGACGAGGATCGCTACGCCGATCTGGTGGTGCTGCTGAAGGGCCGGGGGTATGAGGAGACCGACAAGCCCTTCAAGCTGGCCAAGAGCGTGAAGGTGGATGAGGGAGACCCCATCAGGGTGGAGGTGGACTTCCTCCTCCCCAAGAATCCGAAAACCAAAAGGGGCAAAGCCCTACCGGAGTTCCGGGCCATTGAGGCAGATGGGGCTCGGTTCGCCCTCGGCCACAAGCAGCCCTTGTCCTTCCATGGTCGGATGCCCGATGGTCGCCAGAACACCGTCACGCTTCAAGTAGCCTCCCTTGCGGCCTTCATCGTGATGAAAGCCTATGCCCTGGACGGACGAGACAAGGCCAAGGACGCCTACGACCTCTACTTCTGCCTGAAGAATGCCCAGGGTGGCCCCAAGGGGATCGCCGCGGCTTTCGGAGCCGACCGCCAGCACCCTGAAGTGCTTCGGGCGATGGAAATCCTGGCTACCAAGTTCAGCAGTCCGGACGGCTATGGCCCCGGGAGTGTGGTTCTTTTCATGAACCCAGAGGATCCCGATGAGCAGCGATTCCTCGCCCGAGATGCCCATGCCCTGATGAAGGCTTTCCTGGAGGCTCTCCAAGGCCAGGGACCCCATGACCACCGAAGCTGAGCTGAAGGACAAACTCCGGAAGATCGAGGCCCTGTTCGCCGGGGCTGCGACCGCAGGCGAACGGGACGCTGCCCAGGCGGCCAGAGATCGGATCCTGGCCAAGCTGCGCGACAGCGAGACCCGTGAACAACCCGTCGAAATGAAATTCACCCTGGGTGACGGATGGAACCTCAAGCTCTTCCTGGCCCTCTGCCGCCGCTATGGCCTCAAGCCCTACCGCAAGCACGGCCAGCGCCGGACCACCGTGATGCTGAAGGTGGTCCCCAGCTTCGCCAATGAGATCCTGTGGCCTGAGTTCACGGAGTTGGCTGAGGCTTTGATGGCCTATCTCAACGAGGCCACCGAGCGGATCATCCGGGAAGAGGTCTTCAAGGACATGGATGAGCCTGAGGAAAGGCAAGGGTGACAAGTCATCCCCAACGTCACCCCTTGGTTCACCCCTCCCCTACTGCGAGCTTCAACGGAGCGACATTCTGAGTTCCACCAAGGCCAAGGGCTGGGACCAAGGTGCGGATGGCATCTGCCCGGGCACTGGGACACAGATGCCCGTAATACCGCTCCACCATGCGGGTGTCCACGTGCCCAAGCTGCTCCGCAACGAAGACCAAGGGAACCCCAACGTTCACCAAGCACGAAGCGTAGGTGTGCCGGAGTTCATGAAAGGCCAGCCTCTCAAGTGAAGCGTCCTCACAGGCATCAAGCATGAAGGGAGTCTGGTCGCTGGGCAGCCACGCGTTACCCTCCTCCTTGTATTTGGTGCGCCTTGCCGCATCCCGCAGGAGGATTCGCTCTTCCGGTTGCCTCCCCGCGCAGATGGCGGAGAAGTAGGCGTTCGCTTCTTCGGTGAGGATGATGTAGCGAGCCTTACCGGACTTGCTGAACTCGATGAAGATGGTGCCCTTGTCGGGGTTGTAGTCCCTGATGGCCAGTCGGCCCAGTTCCCCGTAACGAGCCCCGGTGTAGAGCGCCGCCTGCACAAGCCGTCGAAAGTCTGGGGGACAGACGTTCACCAGCCGGACCTGCTCGGCGACACTCAGGAAGCGTTTCCGAGATGATTGAACGTTGCGGAAGGGCTTAACATCCCGCCAAGGGGTGGGACCGAGATAGGCCCCCTGCTCCACCGCCAGATTCAAGGCTCGCTTCAAGATCGCCAAGATCCGATTGGCGGTGTTCTTTCGTGCCCTCTTGGCGTCGTCAGTGGTCGGAGCATCCAAGAACACTGGTTCGAGCCGTGTTTTCCCAGTCTTGCGCCGTGGATTGCCTGCTAACGCTGAATGCCAGGCCGCTATTTTAATCCTGGTTAGTTTTTCAAGCTTCATCTTGCCAAAAATTGGAAGAATGTGGACATTGGCCACCTGGACTGAAATTTTTATTCCCTTCATGCCACTACGCTCACCATCCTTGAAGTAGGCCGCCATGGCAGAGGACACAGTGTAGGGTCCCTTCGGCATAACTTCCCCAGTGGCTCGAAGGATGTCCTCTCGACCCCAGGCTTCAAGTGCCTCACGGGCCTTCGCCTGGGCCTGTGCATAGTCCAAGATAGTGGTCCCATCGGCATCCACATGGTCATCGGCGAGGCCAAGAGCCTTCTGCCGCCAGATCGGCGCGAGGTCGCCATGCCGTGAAGGGTTCACAAAAGCGATCCAACTGCCATCGCCCTTGCTGGGCTTGTAGTAACCCAGCGCCAATCCTGGTTGAAGTTTCAGCCTATAGACTGATTTTTTAGCCTTAAGCCTGTGTCGTGCAGAACGGCTATCAATCCTCGAATCTCTCGCTGAGCGAACCATGCCTACCCCTCTTAGAACTGGGGGACTTAGGAATGTTTTCATCCCCAAACCATCCCCAATACCTGTCCCCAGATGACTACATTTTAGGAGAAAGATGTGGTGGCGCAATGACTTACAAGATGTTTTTTTTCAATCGTTTCCATGTGTTCGTATTAGTTCGTATTAGTTCACTGTCTGGCGTTCGCAATGCAGAGGTCGTCAGTTCGATCCTGATCAGGTCCACCAACAGCCCCTTGAGAAATCAGGGGGCTTCTTGTTTTAAATCGACTGATCTGTTCGCGCCAGACCGCCCGTCGTCGAAATATCGTCAAATGTTGGGGGCCGATTTCCACCGTCTGGGGCAGACCCCGGGTGATCCAGGATGTCTCCGTGAGGGGTGGTTGTAGGATCAATGCGTGTTGCGTCAACTGCATCAATTCAATCCAAGACGCTCCTTGAGACCAATCGCCGCACCACGACTCACCTCTAGTTCATACCCACCAGCGAGGCGAATCCTCAACCGCCCTGAATCGCCGGCCCGAACACCGATGACGGCTTCGGGACGAATCAGCAGGTGCCGGTGTCCTCGAACCACGCGGGTTCCCAGAGCCGATTCCGCTTCCGCCAGAGTCTTCCAGGTTGTGCGCAGACGTTCCCCTGCGAAAGCCCATACTGCATCATCCTCGAACTGAAAATGCGTGGTCTTGGCCAGATCCACCATGACCAGGCCCTCCCCCGCCTTCACTGGGTAGCGGAAGGGACCAGGAGGTTGTCCTCTGTCCTCACGCTCAGGCAGCACTCGCAAGCGCTGGAGTGTGGTCGCCAGCCGTTCCGAGGTCACCGGTTTGAGCAGGTAATCTATGGCGGCCTGTTCGAAGGCCCGCACCGCGTGTTCAGCGTAGGCCGTCACGAACACCACTGGAATGTGTCGGGGGAGGTCTGCCGACACATCCAGCCCAGTGAGACCGGGCATCTGAATGTCCAGGAACAATGCGTCCACAGCCCCACCTTGGGCCAGCCAGTTGAGCACAGAGGGACCATCCTCCAGTTCTGCCACCACTTCGCACCCTGCCTCGCGAAGGAGCCGCGAAAGTCGGCGTAGGTTGAATGGCTCATCCTCAGCCACCAGTACCTTCAAGGGATGGCTGCTCATGCCTTCAACTCAAGGCGTAGCTCGGCGATGGTCCAGTCGCCCTCGCGATTGAGTTGCAGTGCATCTGACGACGCCCCCAAGAGGCTCAGACGTTCCCGGAGGTTTCGCAAACCGACGCCCTGCCCTTTCTCAAGAGTTGGCGCAGGTCCGGTGTTAGCGATCCGCACGTATAGCCAGCCCTCTTTTCGGGAGACCCTCACATCCAGCAAACCACCGCCAACAGCCATGGACACACCATGCTTTAACGCGTTCTCCACCAGAGGCTGGATCATGAGAGGTGGAATTTCAAGGGGATCCAGGGCCTCAGGCCAGTCCCAGCTTTCGCGCAGGCGATTGCCCAGGCGAAGGCGTTCCAAGTCGAGGAAAAGACCCACCAGGCGCCGCTCGTCACCTAGAGGAGCACTCAATCGTGACCCGTTGTCCAGGAGGACCCGCAGGAGATCCGAGAGGTTTACCAAGGCAGCTTCCGCAGCCGCTGGATCCTCTCTGACCAGTTCTGTCAGACCACTGATGGCGTTGAACAGGACATGAGGATTCATCTGACCCTGCAGAACGCGGGTCTGAGCTTCATTTGCGGCCCGCCTGGCCAACGCCTCCTGAATTTCAGCACGCTCACGATCGGCCAGGATCCAGCCCAGGAGCAGGCCGAAGGAGAGATGCGCCACACCCAGAATCCAGAGCCTGGGGTGCATTGGCATCCAGCGGCCCGCGCCTTGGCGCATATCCATGCCCATATGCGGGCCGCCTCGTTCCATCCTCCCCATCCCCATGCCTCGGCCCATCCCCATGCCTCGACCAGGACCCAGGGGCTGTACCTCTCCTGACGATCCAAGGAGAAGAAGGATGCCCAATGTGAGTGCAATCATCCATGGAAGGGCCTGGGCGGCTCCGCGCAGACTACTTGCCATGGGAGCGTCGTCACCGGTCCACTGCCATGGAACCGGTGCCAACACCAGGAAGACCACGATCCAGAGCGAGGGGGTGATGGTTTCCACGAGACCCGGGTCTGGAAGACCCATGAATAGCCTTGTGCCATTCCACACCAGACCGAACAGCAGCGCGGCGCTCCAAGTCCGGGGGCGCCGCGTCCGCTGCCAAGTTGCCTGGAGAACCGCTAGAGCGCGCATTGTCCCTCAGGATACCGGGTGAACCGTCCTCAGGATGGCTTCACGCCAGGACAGTCATTTCGCATACCTGAATGGCCGGGGCCGAACCCAGGACCAGACCCCATGCCACGCCCACCACGTGGACCCATCCCACCCATCCCCATCGGGCGCTTTTCAAACTCCACCTTCTGCTCTGCGGTGAGCAGGGGCAGGATCTCCTGGCGCACAGCCCGGTGCTCCAGCATCAGGTCGAATTGGGCCGCGGAAACTTTTTCGTGGAGAGCCTGAAGGGTCTTGGCATCGGTGGCAGTACTTGTCATGGCCGCATGCATGGAGGTCCTGGCGGCCTCCGCGGTTTCCATCTTGGTCTTGAGCGCTGCCTGGTGCTTGTCGTGGATGGCCTTCATCTGAGTCTGCTGAGCCTCTGTGAGGTTCATACCCATGAAGCCGCGGCCTTCACCGCGACCGGAGCCACAGCCAGGTCCTCGACCTTGGGCGGAGAGAACGGTGCCGAGAGCGAGCAGCGCCAAGGTGAGAGCAGCGAAACGAAGAGGATGTGTGCGCATTGGATCTCCTGATTGTTGGGGCGGATCATCCGTCCACATCAGGAGACACCTTCTGGGGACTAAAAAGGTAAGCCCTGCCTTTGGGATGCAAATTCTGAGGATCCAATGACAGATAAGGGGGGTCGGAAAACAGGCCCCCCTTGCCGTTCATCCCGAAAAGTCATCACTGACCTCAGGAAAGAAGCGTCTGGATTCGCTGCCAGGAACCCAGGTTGTAGACCTCCTGGAACCCCTTCCGTTTCAGGATGGACACAGCCAGCCCACTGCGACTGCCAGACGCGCAGCAGACGAGGACTGGCCTGGCGGTATCTAACTTTTTGGACGCGCTCTCCAGGTCATTCAGAGGGATGTTGATGGCCTTGGGATGGGAAGCCGTTTTGAACTCGGTTTTCGTGCGGACATCCACGATCTGAGCCCCCTTGGCCAGCAGGGCCTTGACGTCCGCCGTGGAGGCAGACCGGCGGCTCCAAAGAAAGTAAACCACTGCCGCAATGGGGATCAGGTAGATCCAGTGCTCTGACATCAGATCCCCGCCTGCTGCAGGGCCGCCTGGAGGGCATGGACGGGTTGCAGGCCCACCATGCGCTTCTGGATTTGGCCACCCTTGAGGATGACGATTGTAGGGATGCTCTGGACGCCGAACTGCGCTGCGAGGCTCGGTTCATCGTCCACATTGACCTTGGCCACGATGGCCTTGGCACCGGCGCCCTTGGCCACGTCATCAAGGATGGGGCCCTGCATACGGCAGGGACCGCACCAGGGAGCCCAGAAATCGATCAGGACTGGCAAGCCCTGGGTGGCCACTTTCTCAAAAGCTGCGGTCGTGAGGTGAATGACTTCGGACATGTCTTCTCCGGGATCAAGTAAGTTCGGGATGAAAGTGCCAGGGGCCAAGGTTGTGGGCATCAAAGCCCAGGTGCCGAAGATGCTGAACGGCCATGTGGCTGCGTGCGCCACTGGCACAGCACAAGAGGATGGGACAATCCTTGGGAAGGCGTTCGAGGGCCAAGGGGGCCAGGAGGTGCAGTGGAAGATGGGTACTGCCTGGTACGTGCCCTTGGTCATATTCCTCCAGGGACCGGACATCCACGACAACACCGCCACGATCTAGAAGCGATTGGGCTTCCTGGCGGGAGAGCAAACCACTCATCGACTATCTCCCGAGTGCCCAGATCAGGCCCATCACGGCGCCGTAACTGATGCCCCGCAGGGGCGTAGCGGTCAACGGACAGGTGCCCGTGCTGCAGCCCACCAGGCGGTGCCAGCCATAGCCGAGGGCGCCACCCGCCAGGAGGCCAATGGCAAGACGGATCGCTGTGGTCTTCACCGCGAGCACCCGACGGCTACGCCTTCGGGCACGCCCAGCTTCCTCAAAATCGAGGACATGAGACACCAGTTGGTGAGACCGCTCTGCAGCAGGTTCGCGCCCACGAAAACTGTGAACCAGTGCCAGTTCGGGCTATGGACGCGAGCCAGCCATAGACTGAGCAGAATGAAGGCACCTGCGACGGCGTGAACGATGCGATCGATGGTCATTGTTGGCTCCTATTCATCAGCAGCAGTCTTGGAGGCCTCGCGCTGGAGTTCCGCGGCACGGCCGCGACGGGCGACGAGGTAATACAGTACGGGAATGGATGGCACGGACAACAGCGTGGCCGCCACGGATCCAGCCATGAGGCTGATGGCCAGTCCCTGGAAGATGGGATCCGCCAGCATGACCAGGGAACCCACGATCACGGCCGCCGCGGTGAGCAGGATGGGTCGGAAACGCACCACACCTGCCTCTTCCACAGCTAGCGCCAAGGGCATGCCCTCACGCAGTTTCAGCTCGATGAAATCCACGAGGATGATGCTGTTGCGGACGATGATGCCCGCCCCGGCGATGAAGCCGATCATGCTGGTGGCCGTGAAGAAAGCTCCCAGGATGCCGTGCGCGGGGATGATGCCGATGAGGGAAAGAGGGATCGGCACCAGGATGACCCAGGGGATTTCGAAGCTTTCGAACCAGCCCACCACCAGCACGAAGATCAGTACCAGCACCGCGGCGAAGGCCATGCCCAGGTCCCGGAACACTTCGAGAGTGATGTGCCACTCACCATCCCATTTCATCACCAAGTTCTCAGTGTTCTCAGGGTGGGCTAGGCCCAGACGGACCACTTCGGCGCCGCCGGTGCCCTTCATGGCGTCGATCTTCTTGTTGAGGGCGGCCAGAGCGTAGACGGGGCTTTCGATGGTGCCTGCCAGATCGGAGAACACATAGGTGACGGGCATGAGGTTCTTGTGCATGATGACTGCGTCTTCCAGTCCCTCCTTCACCGTGACCATCTGGCTGACCGGGATCATGCCTCGCGGTCCGGGAACGGTGAGCTGGAGGATCTGGTCCAGGTTCTGCCGCTTCTCGGGTGCGAGCTGGATCACGACTGGCACCTGGCTCGACCCACGCAGCACATGGAAGGTTCCCGCCGTGTGGCCGTAGCCCGCCATGTAGAGCGTCTGGATCACGTGGGCAGGCGCCACTCCAAACAAGGCTGCCTTCTCCCGATCCAGCACCAGGCTGATCTTCGGATTGGTGGGATTCAGGGTGGAATCAACGTCGACGATGCCATCCACGCTCTTGAATGCCCGGAGGACTTCTCCCGCGAGTCGAGTCCGCTCGGCCTCGGAAGGGCCATAGACTTCAGCCACGATGGTGTCCATGACCGGCGGCCCGGGCGGGATCTCCACCAGTTTCATCCTTGCCCCGGCTGGGTTCGTGATCTTTTCCAGTTCGGGACGAAGGCGGACCACAATCTCGTGGCTCTGTTCCTTGCGGTCATGCTTGGATACCAGGTTCACCTGGATGTCCACCATCTCCGCCTCCTGGCGCAGGAAGCTGTGGCGCACCATGCCTACGAAGGTGAAGGGCGCGGCCTCGCCCGCATAGACCTGCACATCCTTGACGGTGGGTTCCTTGAGCAGCCGGCGGGCGATGTCCTGGCCGATGGCTACCGAATTCTCTTTCGGGGTACCTGCCGGGAGATCGAGCTGCACCATGAACTCCGACTTGTTGTCGAAGGGCAGCATCTTGACTTTCACGACCCCGAGACCCACGAGGGACATGGCGCCGATGAGCAGCACCACCACCCCCCCAAAGAAGCCCCAACGGACCAGCGGCTTGAACAACAGAGCCCGGATGACCTTGCGGTAGAGCGCCGAGAGTTTGGTATCCGGGGCCACTTCGGGGTTCTTGTCTGGCCAGTCATGGACAGGCTCAGGTGCAGCCGTCTCGGGCGTCGCAGGATGGAGCCCCGACTCGTCGGTTTCCGGAAGATGGGCCTCCTTCTTGAACAGGATCAGGCTCGCCCAGGGGCTGATGACGAAAGCGATGACCAAGCTGAAGAGCATGGCCACGCTGGCGCCCACGGGGATGGGCCGCATGTAGGGGCCCATCAGGCCGCGCACGAAGGCCATGGGGAGGATGGCCGCGATGACCGCAAAGGTGGCGAGGATGGTCGGATTGCCCACCTCGTCCACGGCTTCCACCACCACGGTGGCGAAAGACTTCCGGTGCCCTGGAAGGTGCATGTGCCGGTGGATGTTCTCCACCACCACGATGGCATCGTCCACCAGGATGCCGATGGAGAAGATCAGCGCGAACAGGGTGACGCGGTTCAGCGTGTAGCCAAACAGGTAGGTAATGAGCAGCGTGAGGGCCAGTGTGACGGGAACGGCCACGCCCACCACCACCGCGCTCCGCCAGCCCATGGCCAGAAAGATGAGGGCGATGACGCTGAGGGTCGCGATGAGCAGATGCTCGATCAACTCGTTGGATTTGTCGCCGGCGGTCTCCCCGTAGTTGCGGGTGACGGTCACCTTGAGCTCGCGGGGAATGAGGCTACCGCGAAGGGCCCCCACCTTGGCGAGCACCTGCTCCGCCAGCGCCGTGGCGTTGGTTCCAGCCCGCTTGGAGAGGGTGATGCTCACGGCAGGTTCAAACCCCGGTCGCCCTGACTCGGCGAAGAGGACGATCGGTGGCTCGGAATCGGGCGCGTCCACCACCTTCGCGACATCCGCGAGGTAGATGGGCTTCTGGTTCCGTACCCCCACGACCAGTCGCTTCAACTCGGCGGCCTGAAGCACGTAGCCCGTGGCCTCCAACTCGGTGCGCTTGCCATGATCGATCAGGGCGCCGGCGGGAAGCTGGGCCTCGGCGGCCTGCAGGGCCGGCTGAAGTTCAGCGATGGAGAAGTTGAGCGAACGCAGGCGATCCGGATCAGGTTCGATGCGCACCATGCGCCGGGCGCCCCCGGTAACCTTCACCTGGGCTGTATTCGGCACGTCGGACAGCTCACGTGCCATCACCTCGCCCAGGGTCCGAAGCTGACCCGGAGCCTGTCCCTCCCCGTGCAGGGTCAAGACGAGGAAGGGCACGTCATCGATGGTCTGGAGCTTGATGATGGGCTTCATGGCCCCGGGTGGCAGCATCTGGGGATTGGCCGCCAACTCCTGGTAGATCTTCACCAGGCTGGGTTCCTGGGGCTCATTCACCTTGAAGCGCACGGTGATCAGGGCCATACCTGGACGGCTCATGCTGTAGAGGTACTCGACGCCCGGAATACCCCAGAGGCGGCGCTCCATGGGGTTGGTGACCTGGCTTTCGATTTCCTTGGGGCTCGCGCCTGGGTAGGGAATGTACAGATCGACCATCGGCACGATGATCTGGGGCTCCTCCTCGCGGGGGGTGATCACCACCGCGAGAATGCCCAGCATCAACGAGGCAACGACAATGAGGGGAGTCAGCTTGCTGCGCAGGAAGCCCTTGGCGAGTCGCCCGGCCAAACCCAGCTTGGGCTCACTTGCCATGGTTCACCCCGCTGGGCAGTTCGATGGGCTGACCGTCCTGAAGCGCACCCGGGCGGTCGATGACGTTCTCGCCTGACTTCAGGCCGGAACGCACGGGGAGGAAGTTTCCTTCTCCGTCGCCCAGAGAGATCCAGCGCAGTTCGGCATGGCCCTCCTTGGCAACAAACACTCCCGTGAGCTCGCCTCGCTGGACCAAGGCACTGCGGGGTACCGAAAACCCCTCAACCGTGAGACCGGACACCAGGATGCGCGCGAAGGAGCCCTGACGGAGGCCTTTGGGCTTGAGCACCTTGGCCCGCAGCGTGCCCTTGTGGCTGTAGGGGTCTCCGCCAGGCGCCATGCCCGTGATCTGGGCTTCGCCTTCGACGCCTTCAGACTCGAACTTCACCTTGGCGCCAGCCTTCAAACCTTTTGATTCCTTTTCAGACAACGTGGCCACCAGTTCCTGCTCGCCGTCACCCACCAGTTCCAAGAGCGGCATCCCCGGGCCGACGAAGTCCCCTTCGTTCACCTTGCGAGATTGAACCATCCCGGAGAAAGGTGCATGGATCTGGGTATAGGTGATGTTGGCTTTCAGGGCCGTGACACCCGCCTGGGCCTGGGCCACCTGGGCCTCCACCTGCTCAAGTTCGACGGGGGTGCTGGCCTTCAGTGCCTGGAGAGCCTGGATGCGGCGATGGTAGGCCTCGACGGTGGCGAGTCCGGTTTCGGCAGCCTTGAGCTGCCCCTGGAGGTCCTCATCACCAAGCGAGATCAGTAGGGTTCCGGCTACTACGCGCTGGCCCTCCTGTACCAATACGCGCCGGACCTGGGCAGCCATCCGCGTGGACATCATGGCCGTCCGGGTGGACTGCAGCGTGGCGGCCACCCAGGCGCCACCCTCAGGCGCGCCCTGGGCAACTAAAGAGACAGACACCTTGGGCAGTTCCATTTTCTCTCGGGCATCCGGCTTGTTTCCACAAGCCAGATTCCCGAGCAGACCACTCGCCAGGACCAGGGGAAGAACGACTGACTTCATGGATTCACTCCTTCGATGGGATGGCCGGTGGCCATATCAAGGCCGGCACGACTGACTCGGATTTCAAACAGGCTCTGGAGAATAAGGGTGCGGGCGCCCTGGACGGCAGCTTCGGCGTCGAGCACTTCAATCAGGGGTGCGAGGCCCTCTCGGTGGCGGGCTTCCCGGAGCCGCTTGGATTCCTCGGCGGCGGCCAGGGATGCCTTCGCGGCAACGTAGCGGGCATCGGCTGCGATGACCGCTTCCCGCGCCACGCGGACCTCGTGTTCTGCCTGCTGCTGCTTGAAGGTTCGCATGTCTATGGCAGCCCGTTCCTGCGCGCGGGCGGCCTTGGCCTTGGCCTGGTCGGGAGCCGAGAACACCTTCCACTTCATACCCACCGCAGCCCAGGTCCAGTTCCCCTTCTCGGACCAGGAGTGATGCAAGGTGCCGGCGCCCACTTCCAGACCGACCTCTGGAATCAGGTTGCCCTTGGCAGCCTTGGCGCCTTCGCCGGCGGCCTTGGCCTGGAGATCAGCGGCCACCAGGTCGCCCCGGAACGCACTCCCCTGGTTCGTAGCGGGTATGCCGGATTCCAGGGGCGTGGCCAAGGGGCCTTCTACCGGGCCAGATCCAGTGAGCAGTCCCAACCCTGACCGCGCGGAGCGCACCTGCTTCACGACCTCGGCCTTCTGTGCATCTGCCTGGGCATGAAAGGCTTTGAGGCGCTGGAGTTCGGATTCGAGCATGAGCCCCTGCTGCACCCGGGCCCCGACGAAAGCTTCCATGCCCTGGATCCATTGGCGGGTGTCATCCACCCAGTTCAGAGCCTGCTCGGCCACCTGCGTGCCGAAGTACGCCTCCACCACCATCTGGGCCGTTTCCTGCTTCCGGCGCTCCTGGCTGGCCTGCTCGGCCTGGAACATGAAGTCTCCCGCCCGGCGGGCAGCGGTGATGCGGCCACCCGTGTAAAGGGGTTGCTGGACCACGGCGGAACCACCATAGGCGCCGATGGAGTCCGGGTGGTTCAGGGACAGGGGATTGAAATCCGCGATCCCGATCCGGGCCTCGTTCAACTTGATGCCGAAGGCCATCATGGGCTCGTTGGTCCGCACCCCCTGGGCACTCAGCGTCAAGGTAGGCAAACGCAGATCACGGTAGCCCTCGGCTTCGGCCTTACGGCTGTCGACCATGGCTTGACCTGCTTTGAGCCCAGCCTGGTCCGTCCATGCCTTTTGAATGGCTCGGGATACCGTGAAGGGCTCCTCCGCGCGGAGAGACGCCCCAGCCACGAGCAAGAGCGCCAATAGGCTTCTGTTGTCGATGTTCATAGTGAAGTACCCCATTCAAAAGACCTCGATCAACGAAGGGACTTGTAGGTCGTTCTCGCTCGTTCGCTCACATGGCCGCAGACCAGGTTGCAGATATCGCCAACCAGCGGCATCACGAGGGTGAAGTAGACCGTATTTCCTTCAGGTTCGCGGCTCGCCAGGCCCGCACGTACCAGGTAGGCCAAATGCTTCGAGGCGTTGGCCTGCTTGAGGCCCGATGCTTTCGCGACTGCCCCCTGGCTGAGGGGTCCCTTGGCGTCCAACAGAGTCCGGAGCACCTTCAGGCGGGACCTTTCGCTCAAGGCGATAAAGAGGCCACTGACTTCTTCGATCATTGGGTTGGTCAGTTGGTGGGGCATGTTCTACTCCATAACTCAATACTCATTCAGAATTTTTCATCTGTCAAGATGCTTTTATGCGTCTGAAAGAATTTATTTATTGTATTTTTCGATATTTTCCGATATAAAATAAATACAACGGTACCAGTCCATGATTACTGGGCATCGAGAAAGGCTGGTCGGAATGACAGATGATCTGCGGGTCCTGGTGGAGCGGTTGAAAGCGGTGTCTCACCCGCTTCGGCTGCGGGTTCTTGCACTATTGGCCCCCGGGGAACTGGGCGTCTGCCAGGTGGCCGAAACCCTCCAGGTTCCTCAATCTTCGGTATCCGAGGCCCTGAAAGAACTGCGGCGGGCAGGCTTCATCGTGGAACGGAAGGAAGGGCGCTGGGTGTTTGTATCAGTTGTGCCCCAGCAAGAATTGACGCCTTTCCTCAGGGGTCTGCTCACCGAGGCAGGGAACTTACCCAAGGTTCTGGAGGACCGCGCCCGGGCCAAGGAAGTGCAGGCTCTTTCGCTCCCCTCTGTATGTGCCAAGGTCCAGACGGTGGCCTCGATGGCTCCTGAGGCAGTTCGTGCCTGAAAATCCGACTCAACCTGGCTTTCTCAGGCGTGGCGGCTGGCTTCTGCTGGCCCTGCCCCTGTGGGTGTTCCTCTACACCGTGAACCATGCCGTGTCGGAATGGATCGCCTTCCGCCTCCTGGGCCTCACGCCCAAGTCACACCTGGGTGATGCGGTGGCCTTCCTCTTCTACGACACACCAAAAGTGCTGCTGCTCCTCACCCTGGTGGTCTTCATCGTCACCTTCATCCAGACTTTTGTGAGCCCGACTAGGGTTCGGGATAGCCTGTCCAAGCGGCGTCCGGGACTGGGAAATGCCTTCGCTTCGATCTTCGGCATCGTTACCCCCTTCTGCTCCTGCTCTGCGGTGCCCCTGTTCATCGGCTTCCTGCGGGCGGGCGTGCCGCTCGGTGTGACCTTCAGCTTCCTGGTGGCCGCGCCCATGGTCAACGAGGTTGCCCTGGGGATGCTCTTCGCGATGTTCGGCTGGAAGATAGCAGCCATCTACGCCGGAACAGGCGTGGCCATCGCCTTCACTTCAGGACTCGTCTTAGGGCAACTCCGAATGGAACACTACCTGGAGGGTTGGGTGCAGGATGCCTTGAATGCCCCAGTCCTTGGTGAATTGGAAGATGAGCAGATCACACTGCCTGCCCGCATCGACCTGGCCGTCCAAGGCGTGAAGGAGATCGTGGGCAAGGTCTGGCCCTATATCCTGGCGGGCATCGCCGTGGGCGCCTTCATCCACGGCTATGTGCCTGCGACCTTCATGGCCAGCCTGCTCGGCAAGAGCCACTGGTACAGCGTGCCTCTGGCAGTGCTGATCGGTGTGCCCCTCTATTCCAATGCAGCGGGCATCATGCCGATCGTGGACGCACTGTTAGGCAAGGGTGCAGCGTTGGGTTCCACACTGGCCTTCATGATGGCCGTCATCGGACTGTCTCTACCCGAAACCATCATCCTCCGCAAAGTCATGCGTCCCCGGCTCATCGCCACCTTCGTTGGAGTCGTGGCTCTCGGCATCGTGCTGGTGGGCTATCTTTTCAACGCCATTCTCTAGGAGAGTCCATGCTCATCGAAGTCTTCGGTCCCGGTTGTGCGAAGTGCCAGGTCATGGAAAAACATGCCAAGGAAGCTGTGGCGCAGTCTGGGGTGGATCACCAGGTTGTGAAAATCTCCGACTATGCCGCCATGGCCAGCCGAGGCATCCTCAGCACCCCGGCCCTGGCGGTAGATGGTGAGATCAAGGTTCAGGGCCGGGTGGCCAGCTCCAACGAGATCCTAGCCCTGATCAAGGGCTGAGGCGGTCCCCCCAATCAGCACTCCCCAGTTTCAAGGAATTGGACCGAACCAAACTTGTCGTGACCGCCTGCCCTCATAAGGACCGTTCTGCCTTAGCCATGGCTGCAGGCTCGTCATATATCCCATGAGTCATTTTGGTACGCTTATTTTTCAAACCACTTCAATGTCTTTTGGACCAACCCGAATAATGTCTCTTTGTTCATAGATATCAAAAGCCACAACTATATCGAAAACAAGTAAAGGCATAACTCCTGTGGCTTAAAGCCTTGTCAATTCTCTCAATAGAGTTAATGGTCCATTTAGATTTATTATCATTTAGTTATTAAACTATTTGTGATACCCATCACAAACAATTTGACCACGTTAACAACCCTATCATCATCAATCGCGAGGCCCCACCACGCATGCCTCTGACCAGGCAGTGCGGATCAAGGGACCACAGCTTCCTCCCGTCCCCCGGGTTGGCGGCGCCTTGCCTCCAACTCCACTTCCAGAAAGGAATCGCTCCATGCGTAACACTCTGAAATTCCTCGCCATCCTCACCGCGATCACCCTACCCCTCGTTGCCGAAGGCAGCGACACCAAGGGCAAGTACTTCTTCAAGAAGTCCTGCAAGTCCTGCCACGTGGCGGGCGCTGCGGGCAAGGAAATCACGCCGCTCTCCAAGACCCAGGCCCAGTGGAAGGCCTACTTCGCCGCTGGCAAGCACAACAAGGGCACTGAGCCCCTGAACAAGGTCGGCAAGCCAGAGCAGTTGAACGACATCCAGACCTTCCTGACTGCTCACGCCTCTGATTCCCCTCAGCCCATGACCTGCGGCTGATCCAGCAGACTCACCACCCCACTCCCCTATTCCCAACCAACCCACTCATTGAGGAGAACACCCCCATGAACTCCCGCATCATGCTCGCCCTCGTCGCCATGCTGGCGCCCGTGGCGCTGAGCGCCCAGTCAAATGAGGACCTGCAGAAGCAGATCCAGCAGCTGAAGGTCCAGTTGAAAGCCGTGGAGGAAAAGGCCGCGGCTGTGCAGGAAGTCGATAACCGGCTCGTGAAGGCTGAAACCAAGCTAGCCGGCATGAACATTTCGTGGGGCGGCGACCTCCGCACCCGCTTCGACAGCACCCAGGAGCATTTCAAGCCCTACAATGCTTTCAGCGGCTTCGGTGTGAGTGAAGTGCCCTGGGCCTCCTACGGATACCAGGCCATGAACATGGGGAACGGTTACTCCATGCTCTCCAAGCCGGTCCCAGCCCAGGATTGGAGCAATTCCGTCCAGTGGTCCACCCGGCTTCGCCTGAACATGGGCATGACCATCAACGAGGACGCCAAGATCATGGGCCGGCTCGTGATGTACAAGATCCATGGCGGGGCGGATGTGCCCACCTTCAATGGGTCTCCCAACACCATCAGCACCTCCTTCACGGCCGGCCAGACGCCCGCCACGGACGCACTTCTGGTGGAGCGGGCCAGCCTGGTCTACCACTTCAACTCAGTGGCCAGCATCCTGTCCATCGGCCGCCAGAACACCTCCGATGGCCCGCCCTTCGAGGTCCGCGAAGGCAGTGAGCGCAACGCCACACCCCAGGCCCTGGCCGTCAATGCCACCATCGACGGCATCGGCTGGAAATTCCAGCTTGAGAAGCTTGGCCTCCCCGAAGGCACCCTGCTGGGCCTCTGCTACGGCGTGGGCTATGAGAGCGGCTTCGGCGGCGGCGGCATGGTCAAGACCAATACGGCCGTGGTCGGCATGAACTTCACCGGTTTTGACGGGAGCGCCAACCCCGCCATGCAGGTTGGCCAAAACAATATCGGCCCACTGAAGGACACCACGGTACTGGGCGCCATGTTCGACATGCCCCTGCTCTTCCAGATCGGCGAGTCCGTCCAGAGTGCGAACCTCTACCTGGGCTACAACCGGCTCGGCAACATGACTGACATCCCCTTCGGCAACACCATCAACTTCCCAATTCCGGGCATGCCCTCGACCCAGTACGTCACCGCCACCGCCAACCTCGGCGACATGGATCAGATGACCGCCACCTGGAAGCACCAGATTGGCGACACCTTCACCTATTTCGTAAGTGGTGGGTACATCAAGAGCCATCCGAATGGACAGCAATCGCAGTATGGCGCCTACATCAACTTCCCGAGCGCTGCGACCCCTACGAATCCCTACGGAACCACACAGATTTCCGGTTTCGGCGGGCTGATGGGTGATCCTAACAACAGCCATACCGCCACGGCCTACTACGTTGGCATGCGCTATGATCCGACGCCAACTATTGGGCTGGGCGTTGAGTTCAATCACGGGTCACCGCGGTGGTTCACCTACACCCCCGCTACAGGCGAATACACCGACAAGCTCGGCGCCCGCGGCGATGTCTGGGAAGGCTATGTCCACTATCGCTTCGCCAAGAACGCCGCCCTCCGGTTGGGCTACATCGACTACAAGTACACCACCGCCATGAGTGGCTGGCAGATCGGTCCTTCCCCGATGTCTGGCAGCTGGGAGGATGCGAACGACCTGAGCAAAAACCCCCTGCTCCAGTACAGCTACCCGTCCACGATCAAGAACTTCTATGCCTCTCTTGAAGTGAAGTTCTAGATTTCTCCTCCGGGAGCCTTTCATCCCGGAGGCACGAACCAGAACCGAGACCCTTCGCGGGCATGAGTAAGCCCGCGAAGGGAGTCCCGGAAGCGTCACGACCCCGCTGTTCCCGACCAGCGGTGCCCTTTTTCCTCAGGAGCCTCCATGCCTCATCCTTCAGGAAAATCATCCCCGCCCCGGATGAGACGGATCCTCCGGTTCTTGTTGGGCCTGCTCGTCCTGCTTCCCCTGTCGGTCTGTGCTCAGGAAGCGGCCCCGCCCGCCCCCAGTGGCCACGGCTCTTTCACTGCGGCGCACGCGGCGAAGGCCCGTACCCAGACAGCGGACCACAGCAAGTTCAAGATCCTGAAGGGGCCTTTCAAGGATGGGGACGGCCCCGCGGTGACCCGGGCTTGCCTCACCTGCCATACCAAGGCGGCTGAGCAGTTCATGGCCACCTCCCACTGGACCTGGAACGTCGCCAAGGATGGGAAGGATGGCTACGGGAAGGCCACTGCCCTGGTGAACAACTACTGTCTCACCATCGTTGGCGGCAATACAGAAGGCTGCACCCGCTGCCACGCCGGCTACGGATTCAAGGACAAGACCTTCGATTTCACGCGGCAGGAGAACGTGGACTGCCTGGTCTGCCACGACACCACCGGGGACTACGAGAAGGAGAGGGCGGGCATGCCCAATCCCGCCATTCCCTTGGCCGAGGTGGCCCAGAAGGTGGGGAGTCCCACACTCAAGAACTGCGGTGCCTGCCACTTCTTCGGCGGCGGCGCCAATGCCACCAAGCACGGTGACCTGGACGACACCATCCTGAAAGCCCCTCGCGCCGAGGATGTGCACATGTCCAGGCAGGGCGCGGGCATGGACTGCATCGACTGCCATGCCTCCACGGAACACAAGGTCGGTGGACCGAACTATGTCATCCCGGCGGATCGGCGCGAGCAGCCCAAGTTCCCGGGCGAGAGCATCTCCCGCATGTCCTGTGCGGCCTGCCACACGAATGCGCCCCACGCCTCCTACATCCTGAATCGCCACTATCTAAAGGTCGCCTGCCAGACCTGCCACATCCCGGCTTTCGCCCGTGGAGAACGGCCCACCAACACCTTCTGGGACTGGGCCACCTCCGGCCGCCTGAAGGACGGCCGCCCCTACGAGGAGAAGGATGCCAACGGCTGGCCCACCTACACCAGCATGCGCGGCAAGATGGTGTGGGAGCGGAACGTCAAGCCGACTTACATCTGGTACAACGGCAACCTGAAGTTCACCCGCCTGACGGATCCCCTGCCGGCCTCGCGCCCGGTGGTGCTGAATCCGGCGGAAGGGTCCTACCGCGATCCGAATGCCAAGATCTGGCCCTTCAAGTTCCATGAGGCGACCCAGCCCTACGATCCCGTCAACAACACCTTCGTGGCCCCCTTTACCGACGGCCCTCCTGGCACCGGCGCCTACTGGGGTGACTGGCAGATGGACATCGCCATCAAGAAGGGCATGGAAACCGCAGGCCTCCCATACAGCGGCAAGTACGATTACATCCGCACCACCATGCTGTGGCCAATCACTCACATGGTCGCCCCCAAGGAACAAGTCCTCAAATGCACGGAGTGCCACGCCCGAAAAGGCCGTCTCGCGGAAGTCCAGGGCTTCTACCTCATCGGCCGTGACCGGGGCTTCGGCGTCGATTTCATCGGCTTTGCCGTGATCATCCTGACCATCCTCGGCGTGGGCATCCACGGCGTCATTCGCTACCTTCACGGACGCCACTAGGAGGCACCATGCGACGCATCGTCCTGTATGAGAGATACGAACGCTTCTGGCACTGGGCCCAGGCCCTGCTCATCATCACGATGATGCTGACCGGCTTCGAAATCCGGGGCCTGCTTCCGCAACTCTTTGGCTTCCAGAGGGCCGTCACCGTCCACAATGTCCTGGCCGTGACGCTGCTGACCCTCATTGTGTTCACGATCTTCTGGCACGTCACCACGGGCGAGTGGCGCCAATACATCCCGACCCGGAAGTTCCTTCGAGAGATGGTCGCCTTCTATCTCACGGGCATCTTCAAGGGAGCTCCCCACCCGGTAAAGAAGCACCGGATGGCTAAGCTGAATCCCCTTCAGCGCCTGGCCTATCTGGGTTTCAAGGTGCTCATCATCCCAGTGCAGATCACCACCGGCGCCCTCTACTATTTCTATCCGAACCTGCAGCATTCGCTGGCCTGGTCTCCTTCGGCGCTCTGGTTCATCGCCGTGGTCCACGTGCTCGGAGCCTTCGGCCTGGTGGCCTTCCTGTTCGGGCACGTCTACCTGACGACGACCGGCCACACGCCCACGACCAACATCAAGGCGATGATCGTCGGCTGGGAAGACCTGCCGGATGACGAATACTTCGAGGAGACCTAGAGTCTGCCCCCTTTCGAGAATGTCACTTCCTTGATCCCATCCCCAAAACAGAGGAAATCATGAAGCACGCTTCACTCTTCAATCTCTTGTGCTTGACCGCAGTCGGCGGGATCGCCATGGCCGGTGATCCAGGGTCCGCACCTCGCCCAGCCTCGGCCAAGATCTGCCTCACCTGCCATGTGACACCAGCTGGACAACTTCGAGGCACCTTTGACATCCTGGCGATCCCGAGCTCGTCTTTCCAGATCAAGCTCGACGAGAATGCGGAAGTCCTCCGCTACGATAAGTCCGCCTTGAAGGTCATCTCTGAGGAGAAGGGAGCTACGCTCGACGCCACCTTGATGAACATCAAGAAGGGGCACGAAGTCCGAGTCGAGTACACGGAGAAGGATGGTGTAAAAACTGCAACGCTGCTGGCCGTGAAGCAGGCCGTGAAACTGGCGGCAAGCGATACGGTGGGCCTCGATGAAGTCCAGAAGCTGGTGGCCCTGGGGCCCGAAAAGGGAAAGTATTTCCTCTTTGATTCCCGCCCCGCCCCTCGATTCCAGGAAGGAAACATCCCTACCTCAGTGAACATGCCCTTCCCTGCCTTCGACAAGCTGGTCGGCATTCTGCCGGCAGACAAGCAAGCGCTGGTGATCTTCTATTGCAGCGGCAAGACCTGCAACATGAGCCCTGGGGCCCTGGCTAAGGCCAAGAAGCTTGGTTATACCAACGCCAAAGTGTTCATCGACGGTATGCCGGGCTGGTATTCGAAGAATTTCGGCGTGATCGGGCCCAAGTCGTTCAAGGAAGCCTTCCTGGATAAGGATATGCCTGCCATCGTGCTGGATCTGCGCCCCGATGCGGAAACAGGTTCGCTCAAGGGAGCCGTTGCGCTAGCCCTAGGGAGCACCCTCGAATTGCTTAAGACTTTCCCGCCGGTCAAGGTGAAGCCCCCTGTCCTGGTGGTGGATAAGGATGGCGGCAGTGCTGCCCGCAAGGCCGCCCAGGAGATCGCCAGGGCCGGCTACCCCGGCGTGAATGTACTGGAGGGCGGTTTCACCGCCTGGCAGGCAGCGGGTCTCCCGGCAGTACAGGGCAAGTTGGCTGCGAAGGTCTCCTTCGTCCCGAAACCCCGTCCCGGCGCCATCTCCATCGAGGAATTCACCAAACTGGCCATTTCATCGCCCGATCAGCGCAAAGCTGCGCTGATCCTAGACGTCCGCAATCCGAATGAAACCAAGGACGGCATCATCAAGGGCGCCCTGGTCATCCCCGAGCCCCAGCTATCCTCGAGGTTGGCGGACCTACCCAAGGACAAGAGCTTGATGGTGGTCACTCACTGCTCCACGGGCATCCGGGCTGAACTCGCTTATCACCTGCTGAGGGAGCGGGGCTACAACGCCAGGTTCCTGAACGCGGAGATCACCATCATCGACACCGGTGAATTCACCATCGACTGATTCCACAGAAGGCTGCGGTAGGGGCCACACAATCTCCATGACTTCGTGCCACTCTGAGCCGGTATAAGAGAAGGGCCCGAGCAGAGCCATCATGGGCACTCGGGTCCTTTGATTCCACAGAAGGCTGCGGTAGGGGCCACACAATCTCCATGACTTCGTGCCACTCTGAGCCGATATAAGAGAAGGGCCCGAGCAGAGCCATCATGGGCACTCGGGTCCTTTGCCTACCTAGGCGCCCATTCCTAGAAGTCGACCTACGCATGAAAGGAAAGAGCCATGCCTGATGATCTGATTAAGAGCAGGAAAGACGGCCGCATCGGCTGGATCACCTTGAATCGTCCAGAGGCGATGAATACGTTCACCCTTCCCTTTGCCGATCAGCTTGATGGTGCCTTCCGGGAGATGGAAAACGACCCGGAAATACTGGTCGTGATTGTCGAAGGGGCTGGGAAGCATTTCTGCACGGGCATCTCCCTGGATCAGTTTCCCTCCAGAACCCAGCTCGAGGCCCGGGATTTCCTGCGCCGGATCGATGCCTTCTACCACACCCTCGCGCGGATGAAGAAAGTCACCATCGCTTCCGTGCATGGCTACGCGGTGGCCAATGGTGCCGGGCTGGCTTGCTCGTGTGACTTGACCGTTGCCGCAGAAACCGCGGTGTTCGGTACGACGGCGATCAATGTCGGCTTGATCTGTCTGGGGCCTGCCGCCTCGCTGATTCGCACGCTGGGGCGCAAGAAAGTGCTTGAGATGGTGCTGACCGGCGACATGATCAGCGCCTCGGAGGCCATGCGGCTGGGGCTGGTCAACAAGGTGGTCCCTGAACAGGAGTTGGCCGCCGCCACTTTGGAATTGGCCCAGAAGCTTGCTTCCAAGAGCCCGCTGGCCCTACAGATTGGGAAGGAAGGCTTGAACCAGCTCCGGGACCTTTCCTATCACCAGGGGCTGGATGCCATGGATGACCTCTTTGCGACCCTGGCTTCCACCGAAGATGCCATTGAAGGAGTCAGCGCCTTCCGGGCAAAGCGGAAGCCGGTCTGGAAAGAACGGTGAACACCTCAACGGGGACTCTGCGGCAATGTCTTAACTAGCCCGGCCCGGGCTGAAACCAATAGGGAGAGTAGTCATTAGAGTAGAAAACGGATGGTCGATCAGGGTAGGCCGGAAGATTAGATGATTTTGACACCTGGGTTCTCAGGGGTTGGCTCGCAGAAATACAGCCAGTTTCCGGTCTTCATTCTGAATATGGTTAGTTAACCAATCTTTGAGGAAATGCATGGTCATGATGGAGAGGGTCATGGAGCCCGCCGCATACTTATCCTCAAGTTCCATGACTTGTTCGATCAACGCATGGTGCAGCACCCGATGGGACTCCAGCCCTGGGTAGCCCTTTTCTTTCATGTAGGTCTCCTCCATCTGGAAATGGTCAACTGTGTAGCTGCGCAAGAACGACAGGATTCCTCCCTGTTCCTCGCGGGATCGTCCGGTCCTCAAAGCCCCATGGAGACGGTTCACCGCGTCAAAGAGGGTGGCATGCTGGTGATCAATCTCTTCGTGCCCAACTCGAAGCCCATCTGTAAATTCAGCGAATGGCATGATGGGCTCCTGCTGTTCCCAACACCGCCGAAGGGAAGGGAAACAGTGTATGGAACACTCTACCGAATGTTCTCCGATAGCGGTGCCTATCATTTGGGTGTTTCAAATTAAGCAATTATATCTTCAAACTACTGTCATGTTTCAGGTTGAGAGTTGTTCACGGCCAACTGCATTTGGACTGGACCCGCCGCAAATTACTTCCTATTGGAAAATCTCCAATCAGTCCTTCTGCCCTGTGGCGAGAAATACGGAATAGTCCTTCTCTTCCTTCCGGGTCACTGTGGCGGTCTCAATTTGTATCCGTCCGAATCCTGCGTCCTCCAGCCACTCTCTGACCCGATTCCGGTGGAACCCCTGGTGATGGACTCCAGCCATGTCGCCATGGAACGACCCGTCCTCTTCATCCAGATCCGCCAAGGCCACCCAACCACCGGACTTGAGATGCTGCATAAGCCGAACGAACAAAGCTGGCACATCAGGGACATGGTGCAGGGTCATGCTGCTGACGACGAGGTCGTAGGGGCCACCAAGATCCCCATTCCCGACCGCATCCAGGGGAAAGAGACAGACTGAAATGCCCATGGCATTGGCCTTGCCTGCCAAGGTCTCCAACATGCCGGGCGAAGTATCTGCCCCAGTGATGGAACCGACCTGTGGACCCAGTTGCAAAGTGACCAAGCCAGTGCCACACCCATAATCCAGGACTTTCAATTGTTTGGTGAGAAGCACTCGGGAGGCCACGGCTGACGCTACCGCATGGGCTAACTGCACGCGCCGTTCCGTAAGGTCCCAAGTCGGTGCGGCCTGATCAAAATGTTCGGTCCCTGTCATGAATTCTCCTCACGGTCGTTTCCACCCAACCTGGGCTCGGACGCCTCGGGCTAGGGGTGTTCTCGCTGAGTCACATGGTTCAGGCTCGCCTTCAGGCGTTCAAAGGCCAAGGTCCTATCCCCTGAGGCATTGGGCTCACTTTGTCTGAGCCACTGAATGGCCGTCGTGAACAGGCCACCGAACCTTTCACAGATATCACAACCTTGAAAATGAGCCAGGACCTGATCTCGCCGCTCGGAGACCATCTCTCCGTCCAGGTAATCGGACAGTTCCGCTAGAACCTCGCCGCAGCGCATTCCACCCACGTGCCGCTCAATGGCCATGACGTTCTCCGCGTAAATAGGCGACAAATCGCAACCGCGCCCGGTGCAGTCGACTCTTCAAGGCTGACAGTCCCAACCCAAGCAGGCTGGCACACTCCTCGTTGGTAAGGCCCTCGACCTCACGAAGGATCAGGAGCTCCCGATCCTCGACGGCCAAACAGGCAAGGGCCCGGTTCACCTCATCCTTCACCACCAGCACGTCAAGGGGATCTTCGTCAGCACCCCATCCCGCGGCCTCTCCCAACTCTGCCAGGGACTCTACTCGATCAGGTTCCCCTGCCTTTCCCCGGTACTGCCGGTAGACGGCGTGCCGAGCAATGGACAACAGCCAGCCCAGGGCCGAACCCTCCCCTCGGAAAGAGGGAGCACTCCTCCAGGCCGCAAGGAAGGTCTCCTGAAGAGCATCCTCAGCCGTGCCTGGGTCACGCTCCAGTGAGCGTGTGAATCGCCAGACGGCCTCCCGATGCCGAACGACGAATACCTCGAAGGCATTCGCATCCCCGGTGGCCGCCTGTTGAAGCAGTTGGGAATCCCCGATCAACGGGCCTTTACAGGACAGGTGCTCCATCCAAACAAGGTATACAGCGGACAGGATCCCAGCAACCCGGTGGCCAGGAGAATGAGGCCCAAGTAGCCCCAGGGAGTCTTCGGCCCGACGAAGGCCAGGGACAGAACGCCGAAACCCAGGATCACGCGAAGTACACGCTCGATGGGGTGTTCGTTGGTCGGAAGCAGGTTTGCCATGAGGGCTCCAGAGTGGGGACGGCATCTACCGCCTCATCAAGGAAGAGACCGGTCGGAGCCAAAAGGATTCATGTGCCTTGGAAACATCCCGCTTCTTTTTGGACCATCCAGGCGTTCAATTGCCAGCCAACCCGCTTGATTGAACCCGATCCTACTAATTCCACCATTGGTCAAAGGCAACTGAACCGCTGCCTCCTTCTGAGCGAAGCCTTTAAGGGGTATGGTCAAATGGGAATTGGAGTGAACCTTGGCTCGTCGTCCCTGTTGTAAGCGAGTTGAAGAAATGCCCGGCGTGACCTACTTCAAGCCCCGGGCTGTACCGATGTCGGTACTGGAGGAGGTGACCCTCTCTGTTGAGGAGTTGGAGGCACTTCGTTTGGCCCACAAGGAAGGGCTCTATCAGCAGGCAGCCGCGGAAAGGATGGGGGTTTCCCGGGCAACTTTTGGCCGGGTCCTGGATGCCGCCCATTGCAAGGTGACCAAGGCCCTGGTCGATGGCTGCGCCCTGCGGATTGAGGGTGGCTCTTATTCCATGCTTGGACCGGAACGATGCGAACATTGCCCTGCCAAGGCTACTGCGGTGGATGGTCAGCCCTCACCCTGCGAGGAGTGCCCGGTGCAAACCGCTCTACATTGAGTGGGCGAACACCTTGAAGCCTTTGGCTGGAAGCCTCCGTCCTCCAGAATGTGATCAACTTGGGGTTGATCAATATTGAGCATATGCTCATTATTGCTATAGAGGTGGTCCACGATCCATGCAGCCATTCACCTTTCAAGGAGAACCAATCATGAATGAAGTTCGCATCGCCATTCCCTCGACCCTTCCTGGTGGCCTCGAAGCCGGTGTGGGAGCCCACTTCGGCCACTGCGACCTCTACACCGTGGTGGAGGTTAAGGAAGGCCGGATCACCGAGGTGAGCACCCTGCCGAATGTCCCCCACCAGCAGGGCGGCTGCCTCACGGCTGTGAACCACCTAGCCCAGAACGGTGTCACCGTACTCATCGCCGGCGGCATGGGCATGCGCCCCCTGATGGGCTTCAGCCAGGCAGGCATCGAAGTCTTCCGCGGGACCGAAGCCCCCAGCGTGGAGGATGCCGTCCAGGCATTCATCCGGGGTGACCTCCAGCCATTCAGCCGTGAATTCGCTTGCGGTGGAGACCAGCATCACGGCGAGGGGCACCAGCATCACGGCCACAGCCACAAACACTGAGACCCCTTGGGCGGAGCCTTTCACAGTGTGCAGGGAGCACGATGCATGAACATCGCGATCATCATGGCTCTGAAGGCCCACAGTGATTGGGACCTGCCCCTTCGAGAGTAGTGTCCAGAAGTTTCTGTAAGTCCTCGATA
This sequence comes from uncultured Holophagaceae bacterium, assembly GCA_903873655.1. Lineage (GTDB taxonomy): Bacteria > Acidobacteriota > Holophagae > Holophagales > Holophagaceae > Geothrix. Next base: position 27,528 of record CAIQPH010000198.1, read on the forward strand.
GCAGGTAGATCGCAGTGAGTGCAGGGGGTCAGCGAAGGGAGGGCGGA
>CAIQPH010000199.1 GCA_903873655.1 uncultured Holophagaceae bacterium
CAGCCGCGCAAAGACAAGGCCGTTGACGGTGTCGTCGTCCACCAGTTTTCCCTCGGCCATGATGGCTTTCGCCCTCAGACCGATCGCCGTCCCTTTCGAGACGGCATCTCTCAGAATGTCACCGGTTGAGAGGTGAGTCAAAGAGAATGTTTCCACCAGACGCTTGGCCTGGGTGCCCTTCCCGGAGCCCGGGGCGCCGAGCAGGATGTTCGCGGTCAGTGTCATGCAGCACCTCCACGGGTGGATCGCCCACGGATGCGGCCCTTCTCAAGGAAGCCGTCATAACGGCGCATGACCAGCAGGCTTTCCAGCTGGGCCGCGCTGTCCATGGCCACGCCCACCACGATTAGCAGGCTAGTGCCGCCGAAGTAGAAGTTGAGGCCCGGGATGTTGTTGGTAATGAGCAGGGGCACGATCGAGACGATGGCGAGGTAGATGGCACCGGCGAAAGTCAGCTTGGACAGGATGCTGTCCATGAAGATGCTGGTCTCCTTGCCTGGCCGGATCCCCGGAATGTAGCCCCCCGAGCGCTTCATGTTCTCGGCGGTCTCATCAGGGTTGAACACGATGCTCGTGTAGAAGAACGAGAAGAAGATCACCACCCCCACGAAGACCGGCGTGTAGACCCAGAAATGGGTCTGCGGGCTCACGTAGGAGGCTGCCTTGGCCAGCCATTCCCAGCGGGTGAACTGGGCGATGGTCGCCGGGAAAAAGATCACCGAACTGGCGAAGATGACGGGCATCACGCCGGCGGTGTTCACCTTCAGGGGCATGTAGGAGCTGCGCTGGCTGGACATGCCAGCGGAGTCTGCCCGGCGGGCGTAGTGGATGGGAATGCGTCGGTAGGCGTTCTCCACCAGCACCACTGCCAGCAGCACCACCGTCATGGCGGCGATGAGCAGGATGAAGATGCCCGGCGGGGGGACGTTTGGGGCGTTCTTCAGGGACTGGGTGATCATCACGGTCAGAGTGGTCACCCCCTGGGGGAGGCCGGCGACGATGCCGGCGAAGATCAGCAGGCTGATGCCGTTGCCAATGCCCCGCTCGGTGATCTGCTCACCGATCCACATGACGAAGATCGTCCCCACGGAGAGCGTGAAGGCGGCCAGGAACCTGAAAGCCGTTGGCGAGATGGCGCTGGTGACGACCTCAAGGCCCGGAGCGTTCTGGCTCTGGGCCAGGGAGGCGATGCCCATGCCCTGAACGAAGGCCAGGCCGACGGTCAAGTAGCGCGTCCACTGGTTGATCTTGCTCCGGCCCGCCTCGCCTTCCTTCTTCTGGAGGTTGTCCAAATAGGGGACGACCGCACCCATCAACTGGAACACGATGCTGGCGGTGATGTAGGGGGCGATGCCCAAGGCGAAGACAGAGAACTTCTTGAAGGCTCCACCGGAGAAAAGATCGATGACATCAAAGAGGCCGCCACCGCCACGACGCAGCGCCGCAGCCAGGTTCTCGGCGTTCACCCCGGGCACGCTGACATGCACACCCAGGCGATAGATCGCCAGGAGCAGCAGCGTGAACAGGAGCCGCTTGCGCAGCTCCGGGATGGCGAAGAGGTTCCTGAGGCGGTTCATCGGCCGTTACTCCGCAGACTTCGCGGCAGGCTCCTGAATGGTGCCGCCCTTGGCCAGGATGGCTTCCCGGGCGCCCTTGGTGATGCGATCGGCCACGACGTTCACCTTGGTGGTGAGTTCCCCGCTGGCCAGCACCACGATCTTCGCCACGCGGGAGTTGATGAGCTTCTTCTCCCGGAGGGCATCCAGCGTGACCGTTTCGCCATCCTTGAAGTGGATGGAGATGAGGCCAAGGGTGATCTCCTTGGTTTCGGGAGCGAAGATGTTGGTGAAGCCCCGCTTGGGCAGGCGGCGGACCAAGGGCATCTGGCCGCCCTCGAAGCCGCGCTTGCTGCGGTAGCCGGACCGGGACTTCTGGCCCTTCTCGCCGCGGCCGGAGGTCTTGCCGAGGCCTGAGCCCTTGCCGCGGCCAAGCCGCTTGCGGGATTTGGTTGCGCCTGCTGCGGGCCGGAGTTCGTTGAGTTTCATGATTTACCCCTTCACCTGGACGCCGATGAGATGCGGGACGAGCTTGACCATCCCATGGACGTTGGGGGTGTATTCGCATTCGCGGGTATCGCCCGGCCGCTTCAGACCAAGGGTCTGCATGAAGGCGCGGTGCTTGGGAGTGGTGCAGATGATGGAGCGCTTGAGGGTCAGCACCACCTGCTTACCGAGGAACTGCGACATGTTATGCCTCCGCCTGATCCAGGCCCCGATTGGTCAGGACCGTGTAGGGATCCATGAGTTCCTTCAGGCCCTCGAACGTGGCGCGAACCACATTGTGGGGATTGGAGGAGCCCAGGCTCTTCGTCATCACGTTGTGGACGCCGGCGGCTTCCATGATCGCGCGCACCGCCGCTCCGGCAATGATGCCGGTGCCCTGGGGAGCGGGCTTCAGCAGCACGCTGCCGGAGCCGAAGGTGCCGGTCACCGGATGCGGCAGGCTGCCGTTCGGCGTGACAGGGACCCTGATCATGTTGCGCTTGGCACTCTCGATGCCCTTCTTGATGGCTGAGGGCACTTCCAGGGCCTTGCCGAGGCCGAAGCCGACCTTGCCATTGCCGTCGCCCACGACCACCAACGCGGAGAAGGAGAAGTTCTTGCCTCCCTTCACCACCTTGGTGACGCGGCCCACGTAGATGACCTGGTCCTTGAACTCCCCTGCTTCGGAGTTGCGGGATTCCCTGTTGTCTTTCTGCTCTGCAATCGCCATGGTCATCCCCTAGAACTGAAGCCCGGCTTCGCGGGCGCTGTCAGCCAGCGCCTTGACGCGGCCGTGGTAGACGTAGCCGTTCCGGTCGAACACCACGGCTGTGATGCCCTTCTCCTTCAGGCGGGCGGCGATGCTGGCACCGACGGCCTTCGCGGCCTCGATGTTGGCGCCGTTCTTCAGTGAAGCGCGCAGGTCCTTCTCGAGGCTGCTGGCGGACGCGAGGGTGATGCCCTTGGTATCGTCCACCGCCTGCACGTAGATGCGCTTCAGGCTCTTGTAGATGGTGAGGCGGGGCCGTTCGGGCGTCCCACTCACGCGGCCGCGGATTCGGGCCTTGACCTTGTTGCGTCGAAGTTCGATCTCGTTCGCCATGGGTTCCCCTTACTTCCCGGTCTTGCCGGCCTTGCGGCGGATGACTTCGCCGGTGTACATGACACCCTTGCCCTTGTAGGGCTCGGGCTTGCGGAACTTCCGGATGTCGGCGGCGACCTGGCCCACCAGCTGCCGGTCGATGCCGATCACCACGATGTGGGTGTTCTTCTCGACGCTCATCTGGATGCCCGCAGGGGCCTCGTAGTTGATGGGATGGCTGTAGCCGAGCTCGAGCTTGAGCTTGGCCCCGTCCATGGCGGCCTTGTAGCCGACGCCGACGATGTCCAGTTCCTTCTTCCAGCCCTCGGTCACGCCGGTGACGGCGTTGCCCAGGAGGGCACGGGCGAGGCCATGGAAGGCTCGGCTCTGAGCCTCTTCGTTGGAGCGGGAAAAGACTACGGAGTCGGCCTGAACGTCGAGCGTGATCCCGGCAGGGATCGGGCAGCTGAGCTTGCCCTTGGCGCCCTCGACGATGGCCTCGGACCCATTCCCGGTGCTGGCGACGGTGACCTTCACGCCCTTGGGAAGTGGAACGGGCTTCTTTCCGATTCGAGACATGGTGGATTCCTTAGATGAGGGCGGAGGCTCCGCCCATTTCAGGATGGGTTACCAGACGTGGGCGAGGACTTCGCCGCCGACGTTCTGCTTCTTGGCGTCCTTGCCCGTCAGGAGACCCTTCGGAGTGGACAGGATGGCGATGCCGAGGCCCCCGTGGACATCGGGGATCTCCTGGGCACCCGAGTAGATGCGCAGGCCTGGGCGCGAGACGCGGCGCAGGCCGTGGATCACGTTTTCCTTGTCCTTCACGTACTTCAGGTTGACGATGAGGTACTCGCGGCCCTCGTGCTCCACCTGCTTGAAGGAATGGATGTAGCCTTCCTGCTTCAAGATGCCGCAGAGACCGGCCTTGATCTTGGAGGAGGGCACCACCACGGCATCGTGCCCGGCCATGATGCCGTTGCGGATGCGGGTGAGGTAATCAGCGATGGGATCGGTATTCATGCTCCCCTCTCCTTACCAACTGGACTTCTGGACGCCCGGCAGCTCGCCATTGAGGGCGAACTTGCGGAAGCACAGACGACAGAGTTCAAACTTGCGCATGTAGCCCCGGGGCCGGCCGCAGCACTTGCAACGATTGCGGTGCTGGGTCGAGAACTTCGGCTTGCGCGAATCCTTGACGATTTTGGAAATCTTGGCCATCGGTATGATCTCCTTGGCTATTTGCGGAAGGGCATACCGAGGTGGGCCAGCAGGGCCCGCGCTTCGGCGTCATTGGCGGCGGTGGTCACGAACGTGATGTTCATGCCCTTCATCTTGTCGACCCTGGAGTAGTCGATCTCCTGGAAGATCAGCTGATCCTTGAGGCCCAGGGTGTAATTGCCACGGCCGTCGAAGGACTTGGTGGGCACGCCGCGGAAATCGCGGACCCGGGGGAGGGACAGGGTCACCAGGCGGTCGAAGAACTCCCACATGCGGGGCCCGCGCAGGGTCACCATGCAGGCGATGGGC
>CAIQPH010000200.1 GCA_903873655.1 uncultured Holophagaceae bacterium
CAGGCTCCCAGGCCTTACATCTGGACCGCTAAAGCTACCGATATCCTTGCCAAAGTCATCCGCGCCCGGGCTACGCTCAATGCACCAGTTATTTCGAGCGACCTACACTAACGGATTAAGGTAGCCCAGCATCACGCCAGACACGATAGCTGGCAGAGCCAGGATCAGGAGAATGATGGAAGTAAACGCGAATAATTATTTAAGGGCTAGGACATTGTTTACGGCGGAAACTAAGTCTTGCTCATGGATAGGTTTATAAATTATTTTGCTTACGCCAATACTCTGCAATATTGCGTCACGAGCCTCATCTTGATTTGCAGTCAAAATGATTACCGGGGTTTTAGGGCTAGTTTCTCTTACACCTCTAGCTATGTTCTGCCCGTTGACAACTGGCATGTTGAAGTCGCTTAGGACTAAATCGGGCGGGGATTGTTTTATCCGTTCCATAAGTTCTGATACAGAACTAGGCAAGAAGTCTTCAACTTCAAAACCAGCTGCTTCCAAGTACCTACGCCACATATTTCGTATGAATGGGCTATCGTCTATTACTAGAATTTTGGCCATCAGTTCTATACTCCCCAATCTAGCACCATAACAGTAGCACCTAGCCGGCCCCGCTTTTACCGAGGCGCTGTGCGGAACTTAGGAACGGCAAGTAGTCCCTTGCTCAGCACCTCAGGTGTCGAGTCGAACAAGCTGGGGAGAATGCTCCTGCAAAGGAATCATTATGGTCAACCTGCGCATTGCACTCTTGGCTTCAGTTCTTGGGGTCCTGATCGGCTGCAATCCACCCGCGACCAATCCGAGCGACTACACCAGGCTTCGAGCTGAAAATCCACGGTCCATTCTGGTGGTCCCCGTGATCAACCGAACCGTTGATGTGACCGCACCTGACTATTATCTGGCGACGATCTCCAGGCCCGTCGCTGAACGTGGCTACTACGTCTTCCCCGTCAATCTAGTTAAGCATGTTCTAGAAGATGACGGACTTGCAGATGCAAACTTAGTCCATCAAGCCAAGCCCAAGCGATTAGGCGAACTGTTTGGTGTCGATACGATTCTCTACATCACCGGCTGGGCCGTACTACTCTGAATATGGCAAGGATCAGAACTCTTTCTGAATCCTGAATCCGTGAGGTTCAGACGCTGGAGAATGGTTCAAGGCATGCTATGTCATCAGTAAGGATCTACAATCCCCGCTGTACGGCTTCTCTGCACCTGTGAAAAGAGGCCTCACCCCAACCCAAGGCTTTCAAGGTGTTTCTGGAGTTCCCTCAGTCCGAAGGGCTTGGCCAGCAAGGTGACCCCAGCATGGGCTGAGGCGAGGTTAAGGGCCGTCTGGTCGACTCGGCCCGTGGCAAGCAGGACGGGCACTTCTGGGCGCAACCCGCGCAGGCGGGGCAGGGTTCCGATCCCGCCCAGTCCCGGCATGTTCATGTCCAGGATGACAAGGTCGGCCTCAAGCCCTGCTTCGAGCATGGCCAGTGCCTCTTCGCCGCTCTGGGCTGTGGTCACCGCCGTGTGGCCGAGGACTTCCAGGATCATCTGGACGGAACTCTGGATCAGTTCATCGTCATCAATAAGGAGCACTTTCATGGTTCTGTGGAGAATTAGGGGGGCCTCAGAAACCGCCGTTGCTGCGGCCTGGACCGGGGCTTCCTGCTCGCAGGCGGGGAAGCGCATCATCACGCGGGTGCCCTTGCCTGGCTCACTCTCAATCGACATCTGTCCCCGGTGTGCCTTCACGGTGCTGAAGACCATGGAGAGGCCCAGCCCAGTGCCTTTGCCGGTCTCCTTGGTTGTGTAGAAGGGCTCCATGGCCTTCTCTAAGACCTCCTTGGTCATGCCCGTTCCGTTGTCTTCCACCACCACTTCGATCCAGTCGTTGTCGACATTGCGGGTGTGCAGGGTGAGGGTGCCATTCTCCGGCAAGGCCTCCACGGCGTTCACGCAGAGGTTCATGAAGGCGTGAGTCAGGGCGTTGGCGTCGCCCAGAATGGGCCGCAGGTTAGCTTCCAGATCTATCTCCAGTCGAACCTTCGCCAGCGTCGTCCGCTCCAGAAGAGCGACCTGCTCCCGGAGAATCGCGTTCATATCGAGCTTGTTGCTCTCGGCGGGGCTCTGGCGGGCAAAGCTCAGCAGACTCTTGACCATCTTCCCGCCCCGTTCGGTGGCCTTGCAGATGGTGTCGAGGGCTTGGTGGAGGGGACTGCCCTGGGGCTGGGTGCCGATATGGGCTGAAGCCAGGCCGAGGATGGCCCCCAGCACATTGTTCATGTCATGGGCCACGCCTCCGGCCAGGGTGCCCAGGCTTTCCATTTTTTGGGATTGTTGAAGCTGGGCCAGGAGTCTGATCTTCTCTTCTTCAGCTTGCCTGTGCTCGGTGATGTCACGCGCAAAGCCAACCGTGCCAAGAAGTATTCCGTTGTCATCAACAACTGGCGCTTTGTAGGTCTGAAACCACTTGCGGACTCCGTCAGTCCATATTGCTTCCTCTACGTTCTTTTTCTGCCTCGAATCCAGTACTGTGCGGTCATCCGCCCGATAGGTTTCGGCCATGTCACGCGGGGCGATGTCAAAGTCATTTTTGCCAACCAGTTCCTCGGCATCCTTGGCACCAAAGACTTGGACAAATCCAGCGTTGACCGAAAGGAAGCGGCTTTCGGTGTCCTTCAGCCATACTGCGAAGGGGAAATTGTCAAGCAGGGCGCGCTGGTAACGCTCCTTCTTGCGCAACAATTCCTCCATCTGCTTGCGCTCGGTGATGTCCTGGAAAGCTCCGACGAGCTTGATCACCCTGCCGTTTTCGGTAACTGGGTTGCATTTTGCCTGCGCCCAGAAAGCTCGCCCCTTGGCAGTGAGCAGAGGCAGTTCAAGGTCATAGGGCGTCCCGGTCTCGATGGCGGCTTGCACGGCGGCGGCAATGACGGGTTGCGCCTCGGGTGCATAAAATAGGATCGCGTTTGCGATATCAACCGGAGTCCGCGGATCCAGTTCGTGGAGGCGATAGGTGCCCAGCGACCAGGTAAGTTTCATGGAGGCAAGCTCCAGTTCCCACCCACCGACTTTGGCGATTTCACTGGCATTCTTGAGTAGGTCGGTTGTTTGGGAAAGGGTTTCCTCTAACCGGTATCTTTCGGTGACATCGCTGAACACCAGCACTACGCCGAGGATCCGCCCGGTCGCATCGCGGATAGGTGCGGCGCTGTCGGCGATCTGGTATTCCTGACCATCCCGTGCCAGCAGCACCGTGTGGTTAGCCAGGCCGACCACCTCGCCGTGGGTGAGCACCGCTTGCACTGGATCGACCGCTGGCACCCGTGTTTGGGAATGGATAATGCGGAAGACTTCAGTCAACGGTCGACCCAAGGCATCGGTCAGCGACCAGCCGGTCAGGCGCTCAGCGGTTGGGTTCATGCGGGTGATCAGGCCCGCTACGTCGGTGGCAACCACAGCATCACCGATGGAGTGCAGGGTGATGGCGAGGCTTTCTTCGCTTTGCCGCAGTTTTTCTTCCGCCAACTTGCGTTCGGTGATGTCACTGACTGTTCCGATCACACCAGTTATCTCGCCCGCTTCATTGCGCAAGGCTGCACTGGTGTCGGTGGTCCAACCCAATTTCCCGGTGGCCGGGATCTCGAAGGGGAAATCTATAGAATCAACCGATTCCCCTGCGAGCACCCTTTCCAGCCGTTCAATGAGGCCCACAGCAGAGAGGAAGGGGAACACCTCCAAGGGATGCTTACCCAGAACCTCGCTTGCGGGCTTGCCAGATAACTGTTCCATAAACGAATTCCACACCCGGTAGCGCAGGTCAAGGCCATAGACGATCACCCCTTCCTTGGCGTGTTGGATAATTTGATTATTGAATTCGTAAGCCTCTCGCAATTGAGCTTCCGCCCGCTTGCGCTCAGTGATGTCCTGGAGTGATCCAAAGAGACGGTCTACCTTCTGATCGGAATCAATGAAGGGAAAACCCCGAGCAAGAACGGTCCGCGACTCTCCATCTGGCAGAATGACCTGTAATTCCTCTTGGTAGGGCGTTCCCTCGGTTACGGCAACTTGGAGAGCTTGGCGCAGCTTCTCCATATCTTCGGGACAGAAGAACTTGTCAAGCTCAGCGACGGGTGGTGGCCCATCTACTGGATTCCGTTTGTGGATTCGGAACATCTCTTCTGACCAAGTCATGGCGTCCGTCGCCGCCACCCATTCCCAACTCCCGATATGGGCAATGGCTTCTGTTCGGGACAGCATGGCCTGATGGCGCAGCAGCGCATTCTCGGCCTGTTTGCGTTCGGTGATGTCCTTCTCGAGGTCAGCTCCGTACACTTGACTGGACTCATACAACTGGCCGTTCGCGATTGCCATCGCGGCCACGTTGGCCAGCGTCTGGCAAAGATCCTGTTCCTCTTCGGAGAGTTCTCGTGATTCTTCGACTGAGGACACGATGAGCACACCCAGGACGTCCACCCCCGCCATAAGCGGCAGATACAATATCGAGCGCAGCCCACGCGCGTCGGTGACCGCTTTTTCGGCGTCCGTCAGGTTGGTCCGTAGGGCATCAGGCAAGAAGATCGGCTTGCGGGTTGCTATTGCTTCGACGATGTGCGGGTGGTCGGCAAGCGGCGTAAGGCGTAGCTCCTCAGGGAACTGCGGAGGCAGTGGAGGAGTAGTAGCCCACAAACGCAACATCTCACCGGATAGGAGGTAGACGGCAGCGGACTTCAGGTCCGTGAGTTCCGTTATCCGATCGGTTGTGGTTTGGAGGATGACCTTGAGATCGAGCGTTACCGCGAAGTTATTGGTTGCCTCGAGCAAGATGGCAAGTTCCCCGGTGCGGTGCCGAAGCACATCCTCCGCCTGCTTGCGCTCCGTGATGTCGGTGAAGGTCCGAGCAAACCCTTTCCCTGGAAGCGGATTGTGGGTCAGCAGGCACCAGCGGGGCTGGCCATTGATCTGTTGGGGAAACTCGAATTCGAACGGAGTGGCCTCGTCGAGTTGCAAGATGGCATGGTCCAGCATTTGCTGGTCCTGTCCGGTGACTTCGGCCCAGACCTTAAGGATGTCCCGGAAATCAACCCCCACTTGGACGGTGCCGGGGGGAAGCTGAAACAATTCCTCGAAATAACGATTGAACGCCAGAACGCGATAGTTTGACCCTACGACTACCATGCCCTGAGTGAGGTGATCCAACACGGCATTGAGAATGTCCGCTTGCTGATGGAAGGTGTTTGGGTCGAATGATCGTCTGGTTTCGTCAGCTTGGCCTGTCATCGAGGCCTCCCCGAACTTGCCCGATCACCAGGGAACCCATCGCCGAGCAACCATTGAGGCATGACCATCTCCATCCTGTCTTCTCGATATCGCCAGATGAAACCTTAGATCAGGCTTAGCACAACCAGCAGAGCAAGGTCGAATACCAGATCGAGGCTGCTGGCGGTCGTGGTCGTGTCTCAGTTGTTGGTGTCATCCAGTATGGGGGCAGAGACAGGCTACTCCTTTAGCCTTTCCCCCGACCATCCCCTTCAGGCGCTTCGAGTCCTTCAAGGTTGGCAGGAAGGAAGTTCTGGTGCGGCGGATCCTGGACCCATGAACCGCCAATTCAAGAAATAAACACAAACATAAACATGTCTGCAATTGGTTCGCATATCCTCTGTCGTCCAACCTCGCGGCGGCTTGGGGGTGGGCGACATGGTTGGAATCCAGGTTCGGGCTTCGGATGTTCCAACTCAGTGAGATGCGCCGGGATCAATTCGTTTTGGATACCTACACTGGGAGGCTTTGGCAGATAGTAAAAAATGAAAAGGACGACACACTTCTACAGGAAGTCCGTTACCTCGACCCGGTTCTTGGTGACTGTCGAACGCCAGCGCCTGACAGCGTGGTTACCGATTACCAAAAGAATCTTAAGAACACCTGGGACAAATTCTTGAAGCCACCGTCCAAGTAGCTCTAGCACCGCCCGCAGCACCCAGCCCCTCAACAGAGGGGCTTTCTCATGCCCTAGGCGGCGCCAAGGACACGGTTCAGCAGCGCCGATCATCCCTACCCATCCAAGCGTATCCGGGGACACCTTTTGAGCATGGCTTGAGCATGAGGGCGGTTGGCTATTGAGCCATGCCGCTTTAAAACAAGAACACCCTAGATTTCTCTAGGGTGTTTGCTGGTAGTCCCAAGGGGAATCGAACCCCTGTTCCCGCCGTGAGAGGGCGGTGTACTGACCGCTATACGATGGGACCATCGATCAAGTTGTGAATGGTTGGGGAGGAAGGATTTGAACCCTCACCTGACGGTACCAGAAACCGTTGTCCTACCATTAGACCACTCCCCAATGAGTGGAGAATCCAATGTACCAGGTGCGGGACAAAAGACAAGGGGTGGTTCTGTCGATGGGGCGGTAGCCTTCCCGTAAGAGGTGTTCTGATGGCGGATCCGATCAAGCTGGCGTACTTCATGGCGGTCAAGGAGGGGGCGAGCTACCTTGGCGGTCTCCTGGTCACGGATACCTCAGGCATCCCGCTGGATTTCCGCTACACCGAGCCCATCACGCCGACCCGGCTGCAGAGCATCCTGTACGGCAAGTCCCTGGAACCGCACCTCAAGGAGGAGGTCATCCAGAAGACCCTGCTCAAGGAGCTGAAGACCCCGCCGGACCTGTTCATTCTCAGTGCCACCGAGCTGGCGGGGGGCTGGTCCGGGGACGCGAAGTACCCGGTGCTGGCGGTGCAGAAGAGCCAGGAAGCCCCCCTTGCTAAAGTCGGCGACGCCTTCCGGGCCGGGCCGCGGGAGCTGCTCCTGCAGCTGGCGGAAGGCGCGGCCCCGTTGCGCGTGATGTTCGCCGCCTCGGTGGATGCCGTGGCGCAGGAACAGGCCGTGGTCAAGCTGCTGGAGGCTGGCTACCACATGGATCTGGCCGAGCCCCTGGAACGCGTCACGGCCGCCCTGCAGAGCCTCGTGGTGCAAGGTTCCTGATGTTTGGCCGGATGAAGGACGCCATGACCGATGCGGCGGAAACGCTGCGGCGGGCCTTTGCCGGGCTGACCGTGGTGGAAGTCGTCCCGGAACCCTTTGCCTTCGCCTGTCATGGCGCGGCGAGCCTCGCCGCCGAGACCCGGGAGGGCCTGCAGCCTCCAGTCACGGGCTGTGCGGAGATGAGACTCTTGAGGAATGCAGTAGAAGGCAAGGCCCTGGCGCCCCTGCGCGCTGAGCTAAGGGCTGAAGCCGGCTGGGCACGGTGGGGCGCCGAGGCTGAGGTCGTCCGCATGACTCCGCTGGCGGGCGGTCAGGTCGCCCGGCTCGCCGTGCCGCCGCTGCCGCGGAAAGCCCAGGTGCTGGGAAGGTTGGAACCGCCCGCCCGACCACTACCCCGCCGCTTGTCCGAGCCACTGCCGAAGCCCGACGTCCGGCGCATGGCTCCCGGGCTTCGCCTCGTCGAAGCGCAGGCCGGTCTGGACGTCATGCTGGCCATCGCGGTGCCCATCCGGGGGGAGGATATCCAGCATCTGCCGAAGGGCATGTGGATGCGCTACAGCCTGCAGCTGGTCCGCGGCACCGGTGAAAACGTGCGGAACCTGGAAGTGATCGGCCTGTTCCGCCTTCCCCGCAAGGGTGTGGCTGACCTGCGCCATGATCCCGGCCAGTCCCGCATCCTGGTCCGGCTGGAGGCCTCGGCCCTCCGATCCCCCCGGGCGCCCTTCATTCTGGCTCGCCGCAAGGATGACGGCTCTCTGCTGAGCTGCTTCGTGGAGGATGCATGACGGAGAAACCGATCCCCGAGCGGAAGCCCCTGACTGCGGAGACGACGCAGTCGTTGCCCGAGATGCCGACGATCGTCAGTTCGAAATCCGAGGGTGATGCGGAGGCGGCACCGGCAGAGTGGGCCCTGGTGGCCTATGCAGGTGCGGCCCTTGGCCGCGTCTTTCCGCTTCCCGTCGGGCCGTCGATCGTGGGCCGGGCCCCGGAATCAGATCTTTCCCTGCTGGACGGCGAGGTGAGCCGGAGCCATGCGCAGATCCTGGTGCAAGCGGGTCATGTCCAAGTGGAGGATCTGGGCTCCACGAACGGTACGCGGGTGAACGGGGAACTGATTCAAGCACTGGTGGGGCTGCGAGCCGGCGATCGGCTCGCCATCGGGGGCCACGTCCTTAAGCTGGTGTTCCTCGACCCGCTGGAGCGGGCCTTCCACGAGACCCTCCTCGACCTCAGCACCAAGGATCCTCTGACGGGTCTGGCCAACCGGGGCAGTGTCCTGGCGGAGTTCCAGAACCGCTTCGGCTTAAGCCTGCGCTATGACCGTCCGCTTTCAGTGGTGGTCTGCGACCTGGATCATTTCAAGAGCGTGAACGACACCTACGGGCACGGAGCCGGCGATTTCGTGCTCCATGTGTTCGGCGAACGGATGCTCGCCACCCTGCGGGAGGCGGATCTGGCCGGCCGCATCGGCGGCGAGGAATTCCTCACGATCCTCCCGGAGACGGATCTGGCCGGGGCCGGGCCTCTTGCCGAGCGGCTTCGCCAGGCCGTTGCTTCGACCCCGATCCAGTTGCCCTCGGGCATTCTCAATATCACCTGCAGCCTGGGCATCGCCGAGCGGACGGCTGCTGATCTCGATGCCGGTCAACTGCTGGCCCGGGCGGATGCGGCGCTGTACAAGGCGAAAACGAGTGGCCGCAACCGGGTCTGCCAGGGTTGATCTCCGCGCCTGGAAACCCTTTGCCATCAATGCAGCCCCTATCGATTACTTGGACACGCTCCTAGACTTTCCCAAATGCCACTCGACTCAACGCCTCCTCAACTGCCGCCCTGGGACCAGACCACCAGCCTGGAGGATGCGGCACGCCCAGAGGATGCCGAGTCCCTGGAATGGGCGCTGGTCCGCTATGTCGGCCAGCCCATCGGGCAGGTCATTCCGCTGCCACCAAGAGGTCTGGACTTGGGCCGGGCGCCGGAGAATGAGCTTTGCCTCTCTGAACCGGAAGTGAGTCGGCGGCATGCTCGCCTGCGGCTCTCGGCGGACCAGCAAGCCGTTGATTTGTGGGACCTGGGATCCACCAACGGCGTGTTCGTGAATGGCAAACGGGTGGAGGCGGACCCCGATCCAGTGCGGCTCGTGGCGGAGGACGTGGTCCGGGTGGGGCCGCACGCCTTCAAGCTCAAGCACATGGACGCCCTCGAACGGCGGTACCACCAGGACATGGTGGCCCGCACCACCCTCGATCCGCTCACGGGCGTGGGCAACCGGGCCACAGTCCTGCATCAGCTGGCCTCCCACGTGGACCTGGCCCGCCGGCACCAGCGCCCCCTGGCAGTGATCCTGGCCGATCTGGACTGGTTCAAGCAAGTCAACGACACGCACGGCCACTGGGCCGGAGACCGGGCCCTGGAAGCCTTCGGAGCCCTGCTGCTGCGCCGCCTCCGGGGCTCTGATCCCGTGGGTCGGCTGGGCGGGGACGAGTTCCTCATTGTCCTGCCGGAGACCTCGGTGCTGCTGGCCATGTCGGCAGCGGAGGGTTTGCGCCGGGCCCTGGCCGAAAACCCTGTGCCGCTGGAGAACGGGCTGACTTTGCGGCTCACCTGCAGCCTCGGGGTGGCCGAACTGAAGGCTGGCGACCTGGATGGCGGGGCGCTGCTGGCCCGGGCTGACGCGGCCTTGTACGGGGCCAAGGCCGGGGGGCGCGACCGCGCGTTTCCGGCGCCATGAACGGGCTGCGGCTGCCGGCGCAGATTGGCAGTGTGCGTCTGCTGGAACCGCTCGGTGAAGGCGGCATGGCCCTGGTCTTCAAGGGCGAAGACCGCTTCCGGACCGGGTCCTTCTGCGCCGTGAAACTGCTGCGCCCGGAGGTCCACCATGATGCCGAGCTGGTGCGCCGGTTCCTCCGCGAGGGCGATGTGCTCACCCGCCTGTCGCACCCGGCCCTGGTGGAGATCTTCGCCTTCGGCACCAGTGGCGCCTGGCCTTACCTGGTGATGGAGCTCCTGCCCGGCGGCAGTCTGAGAGCCTGCCGGGGAGAGGCTCCAGCCGCTCTGGTCCGCCGGCTGATCCCAGTCTGCGAAGCTCTGCAGCTGGCCCATGAAGCCGGCGTAGTGCACCGGGACCTCAAGCCGTCGAACCTCCTGTTCGCCGCGGACGGCTGCCTCAAGGTCACGGATTTCGGCGTGTGCTACTGGGAGGGCGAAGAGGGCAGGACCCGCGCCACCCGGAGCCAGATGGTCGTTGGCACGCTCGGCTACATGGCGCCGGAGCAGCACGGCGATCCGCGCAAGGTGGACGGCCGCTGCGATGTCTATGCCCTGGGCGCGATCCTGTTCGAGTTCACCACAGGACAGGCCTATGCCCAGGTGCAGATGCCTCCCGCAGCCGTCCGTCCGGGCTTCCCCATTCGTCTGGCGGGTCTCATCATGCGGGCACTCCAGCCCGACCCGGCCAAGCGCCTGCCGGACATGAAATCGTTTAGACAGGAACTGTCCGACTGGCTCGAGAGTGCGGAAGCGGCCGGCTGGGGGGACCAACCCCTCCCGGGCTTCTCGGCTCAGGAGCGGGAAAGGGCCACGGTGGCGGGCCCCCGGCGCGACCAGGCGCCCGAGGTCCGGCTGGCGCCCTACCTGGATGCCCTCGCCACAGGTCCCGTGGGAGTGCGCCGTTCCGCAGCGGAAGGGCTGGTGGCGGCGGCCCAGCCTGGTGACAGCGGCTGGCTGGAGGAGACCCTCCGCCGCGCGCCGGAGGGCGCCCGGTTTGCGCTGGTCCGAGCGCTCGGGAAGGTGGGTGGGGCGACCTCCCTCCAGCTTCTGCTCGACCTGTTGGCGGATCCCTTCGCCCAGCGTGAAGCTGCGGAAGCCGTGGCCGAGGTGGCCCTGCGTACCAGCCAGGTCGAGGAGGCCCGAAAGGCGCTCGGAGAGCCAGGGCTGGGGTCGTCCTGGCGCTGGTCCGCCCGCGCGGCACTGGGCGACGAGAACTGGGTCCGGGCTCTGAAGGCCGAGTGGGAACGGCTGATACCGCCCTCCAAGCTCCAGGCCCTGGAAGCCAGTCGGCGCCTCCCCGACGCCTTGAGAGGCAACGTGAAATCAGCCACTTCTGATGCCACTGGGCAGGCGCGGGCCGTCTGGGAGTCCCTCTGATTCGCCCCATCGCGGTTAGGTACGATGGGAGAGGAGAAGCAAACCACAGAGGATTTGCGAATCATGGCTATGGAGTCTTTTGAACCATCGGAAAAGCTGGAACACCGATGAACACCGATAAAAGCTGATGAACACCGATCAAGCAAGGATCGTCTGTTCCGAAAGCGCAGGCTGCATCCCGGGGGCGCCAGGGACGTGCTTCTTGGGACGCGCCCCTGGCGCCCCCGGGATCACTTCCGGCCGGGCCGGAAGCCGCCTTCGGCGGGCCCGTGCGGTGAGCATCGCGGAGGCACGCCAAGCTAGAGGCCCTAATTCACCAGTCTGATCAACTGGGAAGGGCCACCAAGGGGGCTGCTTTATCGGTGTTCATCATTCAGTTCTCGGTGTTCATCGGTGTTAATTTGGTTGGCCCTTCCTTCGCGTTTCTCCCGAACGTCCAGGAAAAACCTTGTTTTTGCGTTGGGAGGTATCAGTCCGGTGACGGCCGCTCGGCGACCTGCTCGAGGATCTCCCAGATCTGGTGGCAGTCGTCGCAGGAGGACCTTGGCTCGCCGCAGGGGAAGCCCTCCACGCCGATGCCCTGGCACCTGGGGTTCTGGAAGAAGAACAGGAGCTTGTTCAGCGAGGCGTGGACGCGGGTGCGCAGCGCCTCATCGGGCAGGGCCCGGAGGTTCTGGATGAAGGTCCACTCGGCGGCGCTGAGGTCGGGCTGTTCGATGGATGGGGCCATGGATACTCCTGGCGGGGCCAGCCTGCGGGGAAGAGATGCCGTGCTTCCTATTTCTTGCCCTTTTCCTGGCGGGCGAGGATCGCCTCCATCTCGTCCATGATGCCGTTCATCTCGGCGATGGCCTTGTTGAAGGGCTCCGAGGTGGTCATGTCCACCCCCGCGCCCTTGAGGAGGTCGATGGCGGGCTTGGAACTGCCCGAAGAGAGCATGTTGAGGTAGGCGTCGCGGACCTTGGTGCCGCCCACCTTCGTTTCCTCACGGATCGCCTTGGCGATGCTGGTCGAGGCCACCATGCTGGTGGAGTACTGGAAGACGTAGAAGCCGCGGTAGAAGTGGGGGATGTAGGCCCATTCCATCGCCATGGCATCGTCAACCTGGCAGACCCCCTTATCGTGGCCGTAGTAGTCGCGCACCAGCTTGAGATACAACTCGGAAAGGGTTTCTCCGGTGGTGGGTTCGCCGCGCTCAGCCCGTTGGTGGACCTGGAGTTCGAAATCAGCGAAGAGCGCCTGCCGGAAGAGGGTCTGGCGCAGGCCGTCGAGGGCATTCCCCAGCAGGGCGAGCCGGGTGGAATCGTCCTTGGCCTTCCCCAGCATGTGATGCAGCAGCAGGTTCTCGTTGAGGGTCGAGGCCACCTCGGCCACGAAGATCGGGTAATCCGAGGTCTGGAAAGGCTGGGCCTGGTAGGACAAGAAGGTGTGCATCGAGTGGCCACTCTCGTGGGCCAGGGTCGAGACATCCTCGTATTGCCCGTTGAAGTTGAGCAGCTGGAACGGGTGGATGCCGTAGACGCCGGTCGAGTAGGCACCGGAGCGCTTGCCAGGGCTGGGCAGGAAGTCGGTCCAGCGGCTTTCGAAACCCTTCCTGAGGGCCGCCACATAGGGCGCGCCCAGCGGCGCCAGGGCCTCGAGCGTGATGGCGCGGGCCTCGTCGGGCTCGAAGCGAAGATCCACCTTGCCGACCATGGGGACGTAGAGATCCTGGTAGCTGAGCTTCTCCAGGCCCAGCATCCGCTGCCGCAGCTTGAGGAAGCGGTGGAGGCTGGGCAGGCTGCGCCGCACATCGGCCACCAGCTGCGTGTAGACCGTGGTGGGGATGTCATTCTGGAACAGGGCCGCCTGCAGGGCGCTGTCGAAGCGGTGGACCTTGGCATCGAAGAGGTGGCCCTTGATCTGAGCATCGAGGGTGGTCCCGAAGGTGCGCTCGTAGCCCTTGAGGGTGCCGAAGAAACGCTGGAAGGCCAGGTCCCGGTCGGCCTTGACCTTGGAGGCGCGGTAGAGCGTGAAGGCCGCCGAATCGAGGCGCGCTTCGCCCGTGGAGAACTTCACGGTCGGGTAGGGCAGGTCGGCATCCTTGAGGGTGCCGTAGCTGGTACTGCCCGTGTCGGTGAGGTCACTGGCCAATGCCGCAATCTGCTCCTCGGCAGCCGATAGGGTGTGGGGCTTCCAGCGCAGCACATTCTCCAGGTCGACACGGTAGGGGGCCAGCTTGGGCTCCTGGGCCAGGAAACCGCGCACCTTGGCCGGGTCGAGCGAAAGGATTTCTGGCCGGATCCAGGCGGTGGCGCTGGCGAGTTCCACCTCGAGCTTCTGGGCGCCCTGCTTGAGTTCGCGGGGCCGGGCCAGGCGGGTGTCTTCGTCTGAGCGGGAACTGGCATAGACCGAGAGCTTGACCAAGTCCATCTGGATGGCGGTCACGGCATCGAGCCCGGCCAGCAGCGCTTTGGCCGAGTCGCCCAGATGACCCCGGTGGGCGGCCAGGCCCGGAACACGGGCGGCCGCAATGGCGCGGGTCTGCTCCCAGGCCTGCTCCGTGGCGAAGATGTCCTCGAGCTGCCACATGTACTTTTCGGGTATGGCGGAGCGCTCCCCGGCCAGGGCGGGCAAGGCCATCCCAGCGCTGAGGGCGAAGGTGAGGAACGTGAGGATGGGTTTTCGCATGGTTGGTTCCTTTCGGGAGGGCACTGACCTTTGGAGTGTGAATTGAATCACACTTTTATTGATGATACCAAGGTCGTGTGAATTTA
>CAIQPH010000201.1 GCA_903873655.1 uncultured Holophagaceae bacterium
AAGTGTGGAGAGGATGCTTCGTCCGGCTTCAGGTGATCGGATCAAATCCTTCGCCGTCAGCGCGGTTGGGGACGTTAGGCTCGAAGGCGAAGGAGATCAAGCCTTCGAATTACCACCCCTGAAAGGAACGCTCAACTCTTTCGGCGTAGAAGAACCATTCCTTTGGATTATCCAGCAGCGGGATGAAATCGATATCGACGAACAAGAGCTAAGCATTGACCGGAAAACCAACCGGTTCCGACCACCATGGCTTCCCTGCCTGCGGCACCCACACTTCCACACAACACTATCTCGTTTTGACGTAGGCACTCCGGAAGCTTCAAGGATGGCTAATGTGCTGCGAAAGAGCCACCGATTGGCTTTCCGGCAAACGGGACTTTATGCCTTGGTCATAACCGTGGCACTGCTTCTCTGGGAGGGATTTCAAGACCGGCAAGGCCACGTCAATGCCGAACAATGCATCAAGAGCCCGGCCGAGGAGTCCGGTTGGCCGAAAGGAATCGCATGGTTGAGCACCTATGGCAGATCTAATTCGCTGAGGCACACGCTATATAGCATGGCCATACTATCAAAACAGTCGGCGTTGGATCGCGCCATACAAGTGACAGTACAGAAGGACGATGAGGCGTTCGCCCTCGTCACTAAACTCGAACAAAATGGACTCCCGCAAGACGGTAACCCCGTCGCCGAAGACATTCTCACTGAGATCGAACGAATGGCCAATGAGCAATTGCTTGGCTTTCCGAACTCACTACACAATGACTCACGCAAAGGAATAGTTGCCAAAGTCAAGGACGTGCGTGACGCTAAGGAGTTCGAGAAAAAGTTGAACGAATGGAAACAGAAACTGGACTCCTTAGTGCCCGTGAAAGGTGACAGAATTAACATACTCCAGGCCAAACTTGAAGACGTCAAATCCCTTGAAGCCAACGTGACTGCAGCCAAGACCGTTCCCCTCAGCGGTGAGTTGCGAGAAAGGTGGATTAAACTCAGCAAAAATGCTACAGCAGTCCATGATGGTATTGTCCGCAAGATTCCTGTGGTCAACCTAAATGCCGAGATTCAACTAGCCATGGACGCCGATGACTACTTGAAAGCCGCTGATCTGCTTGTCTCGGTGGAGTTTCAGAAGAATCCCAATCTGGGGCTACTCAATGGGTTTCAATTGAACCTTGGCAATAAAATTCAGGAAAGGGTCGACGTCTTGTCGAAACAGGGTGAAAGCTGGAAGGACGCAGTCGAACATGCGGAAATGTTTCTCGACCCAGCACGGCGCGGTGTTGTACCTGGCCCCGTCGAGAAATCGATTAAAACTACGATCGAGAAAGAAAAGGAGAGAGGTGACGGCTATCTTTACGATCTCGCTCAGAAAAACAGGAACACTGAATCCCTCAGGAATTACGCCCAAAACGCCCCACTTAAATCCATGGAAAAAGAGGTGGAGAGTTATACTCAATGGCTTCAGCAACGCACAGTGCCCCGGAAACTGACGTTTCATCTGGTTAAGATTACATGGGCCCCGGAGATGAAGAAAGGATGGGGGGGGAAGACGTGGATCAAACTTTTTGTTAATGGCAATGGCGACAAGCGGAATGGAGATGCTGAGGACGACCCCAGAAAAGGCATTACAGCAAACAAAGATGGCATAAGATCCGTGGATGTCGAACTGGCCCAAAAGGAGAGCGTGGATATCAACGTCCAGTCATGGCACCTCCCGAGCATGTGGGGTGCCTCTGAGAAGTTGAGTGACGGCAAGAAGAATGTCAGCCCAGAGGATCTCAATAAGCTGCCTGCAATTCTCGACGAGGCTGGAAACCTCATAGAGATCAAAGTGGCAGGTGTTTTTCCTGAGCCTTTGCTTCCCCCCTGGCACCCTCAACAATAACCAGTGTCAGCAGCGAGCCCATGAGCGATCGCATACCATTCCTGTTTCTCGACAGCCCTCGCGTTGGAGGCATCGGGCATGCCTTCGTTCTGGCCCCGGATGAGCCTACTCCATCCGAAGGGATCCTCGTATCATTGAGCAGAAAGGCCCGAACTTCGCAGGCCCGATCATCGGATTCGATTTCCGTCCAGTACCCGGTGCTACAGTCCGACACGAATAGGCAGGGGACAGAACTGCTGATCTGCGGAGGTGCCATTCCAGATTCCGAAGCCGGTATTGAGGCGATCCGAGAGGTTCTTGATTCCCTGTGGAAAGGTGAGATGACTGA
>CAIQPH010000202.1 GCA_903873655.1 uncultured Holophagaceae bacterium
AACCCGCGACCAGACGGTGTTCGCAGCCAGGGAAGGCGAGGCGGTCGCGGCCCCTACCGCCGGCCTCCATTTTACTCCTGAGCTCATCGCGGGCCTGCAGACCCGCGGCTGCGGCTGGCATCCGTTGCGGCTCCACGTGGGCCTCGGTACCTTCCGCCCCATGACCGCCGAGCGCCTCGAAGACCACGTCATGCACGAGGAGCGCTTCGAGGTTCCGGAGGCGACCAAGGCCACCCTGGAACCCATCCTCCGGGACCGTTCCAGACCCGTGCTCTGCGTGGGAACCACGGCACTTCGCACCCTGGAAGGCGCCTGGGATGGCCACCGGCTGGACCGCACGGGCACCACCCGGCTCTTCATCACACCGGGCTACAACCTGCGCACCGCCGACCATCTGCTCACCAACTTCCACCTGCCCGAGAGCACCCTGTTCGTCCTCGTGTCTGCGCTGCTGGGTCTGAGCCAGACCCAGGCTATTTACGCCGAGGCGATCAAGGATAGGTATCGCTTCTTCAGCTACGGGGACGCGATGCTGATTTTGAATGCCCGCCCCACCCGTTCCTGATTCGCTTCCTGTGGGGCCCCGCTCTGCACGCGACGTGCAGTCGCGTGCTCCGCGACCCACATGGTCGCGACAGCTACGGGGACGCGATGCTGATTTTGAATGCTTACAGATAGTCCACGAACTGATGGATCACGGGAATGCGGTGCTTCTTGCCCTTGGTGGCCTGGAGGATGCTCGTCACGGACATGCCGAGGCACCAGAGCAGCCAGAGGGGCAGGAAGAAGCGGACCGCCACGGACCCGAAAATGGGGAAGAGACCGACCACCACCATGGCCAGGGTGAACACACACTCGGCAAAGGCCAGGATCACCCCCTGGCGGGCGTGCCAGAGCAGTTCCGAATCCTCGCGGTTCCGGATGTAGGGCAGGAAGGCCCAGGGCCCGGAGTAGCACAGGATCAGGTCTCGCAAACGCTCCCCCACGAAGAGGGGGGTCGGGACATCCAGGGGCACGGCAACCTCCGGATCGAGGATAGCGCAATGAAAGGGTTCCGGCTCGCTAGGAGCGTGTCCTAGCAATGGGTGGGGGCTGCACTGGGGCGCCAGCCGAGGGAGGCAAGGAAGACGACGAAGGCCTTGGCGGTTCCAAGGTCGAGGAGCCAGGGGCGGCATCCCGAAGGCTGCCGCCCCAGCCCATGGGGTTGATGGCAAAGGGCTCCCATGCGGCGTCACCGAGCTGGAACGGTGTACCCGCACCGCCCTGCGCCCGCTTCCTTGCCTGGAAACCCTTTGCCATCAATGCAGCCCCTATCGATTACTTGGACACGCTCCTAGTGCCCCCGCAGTGCCACGAGCAGGGCCATCAGCAGCACGACACCAGCATAGATCTGCTTCAGCTTCGCGCCCCGCGTGCGCATCGCCACCCGGGCCCCGCCCAGGGCGCCGACGGCAAAGCCGATGGCCACGCCAAGGATCACCAACCAGGGCAAACCTCCTTGGGCCCTGGCATAGACATAGACACCGGGCAGACCGATGGGTGGCAGCAGCATCATCAGGCTGGCCAGCTGGGCCTCATGCTGGGTCATCTTGAATCTGGAGGCCAGCAGCGGAATCACCACCACGGCGCCGCCCAAACCCGTAAGGCCCGACATAACGCCCGCCAGAAACCCGATGGGCAGGCCCCAGGTCCAAAGTCCCGACAGGTCGAAGGGCTCCACTCCGCGATCCACCATGGCAGGCTCCTGCCGCAGGAAGGTCCGGACCGCGAGGAAGACCAAGAAGGCCGCATAACCCCATCGCAGTGCATTCGAAGGAATGTGGTTGGCCACCAGGGAGCCGCCGGTGATCCCAAAGAGGAAGGCCAGGATGAGCACGCCCACCAGTGGGAAGCTGGAGGCGATCCCCCGCCGCCGGTACTGCAGCACGGCCGGCAGCCCGGTGGGCAGGAGCATGGCCGCCAGCGTGGCGCCCTGGGCGCGGTGCTGGTCCAGATTCAGGATCGCTCCGAGCAGGGGCACCATGACGATGCCGCCACCCACCCCGAACAGGCCCGATAGCAGCCCCCCGCAGACGCCCGTTCCCAGTCCTGCCAGCAGGTGGTTTGAATCAACGGCCACGATTCACCATTCCCCCCTCGGGAGGATTCTGCGCCGGCCTGTGTTCCAATGGAAGGTCGGAGGCTCTCGTGCAGGCGCAGTTCAGCGAGGATGTGGTGCTCGACAGCCGCCGGGCCGTGTGGCTGCCCCGGCAGAAGACCCTGGTGCTGTCGGATCTCTTCTTCGGCCTCGGCGCGGCCCGCCGTCGCCGGCCCGACCCCATGCCCGCTACGGCCCATCTGGAAATCTGGGAGCGGGTCTTCAGCCTCATCGACGACTTCGCCCCGGCCCAGGTGGCCCTCCTGGGGGACCTCAAGCCCGGCCAGGGGAATGTGGAAGGCGACGAAGCCGAAGAACTGCGCACCATCTTCCGCAAACTGAAGAGCGGCGGCCGGACCGTGTTCCAGGTGGTGGGTCATCCCGAACGCAGCGGTGGCCCCGCCCTTGAGGGCACCGGCATCCAGCCCGTCGAGCAGCTCCATGTCGGCCCCTTCACGCTCATGCATCGCCGGCGGATCTTCGTCTATCCCCGCCATGATCCACCCCATGGATTCTGGATCAATGGCGGCGTCCATCCCCTGTTCGCCGTCCCCTGCCTGGACCCCACGGGAGCGCCGGACTGGCTCCGGCTGCCGGCTTTCCTATACACCGGCTATGCCCTGGTGATGCCACCCTTCGTCAGCTACGCCCAGGGTTTCGAAGTCATCCAGCCCGAGCGTCTGCCCCGCCAAGCCCGGGCCTGGACCTTGCTGGCCGATCGCCTGAGCCCGCTGGACCTGGCTGAGCTGCCCCCCACGCCGGAGTATCTCCGGACACTCACCCGGCCGGCCCGCAGGAGCAAGGAACCAAGCAGGGCCAAGGAGTGAGTGCTTACTTTCCCTTCGGCTCCTCTCGGATCTGGAAGAGGGTTGGCCAGAGTTTCCCGGTGACGAACAGGCGATTTCCCGCAGGATCGTAGGCAATGCCGTTCAGCACCGCCTCGGGATCCGTGCGGAGCATGGGGCTGAGCAGGTTGCTGAGGTCGATCCAGCGCAGTACCTCGCCTGTCTTCAGGGAAATCACGGCGATGCGTTCCGTATGCCAGACGTTGGCATAGAGCTCCCCCCGGACGATCTCCAGTTCGTTCAGCATGGGCACCGGCGCACCCTGGTCTCGCACCTCCAGGGTCCGCTTGACCACATATTGCTGCTGGCTCAGGAGCCGGCCGCCATCCATTACACGGATTGAAGCCGAGCCGTCGCTCATGTAGAAATCCCGGCCATCCGAGGTCAGGCCCCAGCCTTCGCCCGGATAGGAGAATTCCCCTATTTTCCTCAGGTCGCTCGCCAGGTAGATGAAGCCCTTCTGGGATTGCCACGTCAGCTGCACGACCTTGCCCTGCAGCAAGGCGATCCCTTCGCCGAAATATTGGTAGGGAAGATCCACCGTCTGCAGGACCTTCTTCTTCCCTTTGATGTATTGGTATTTTTGCAGCCGGGACCTGCCGTGCTGGCCGGTGCCCTCATAGAAAAGACCATCCTGGAAGATCAGGCCTTGGGTGTAGTCGTTCGGATCGTGCTCGAAGGCCTGGAGTTCCTTGTACGTGTAGACCGGCGTCCGGGCCGACTTGCTCGTTTTCGGCGACTGACCGGCAACTGCCAGTGGCAAGGCCATGCAGAGCATGATCAAGGCGAGGCGAGCGAGCGGATTTTGGCGCATTCGGACTCCGTGACCAGGATACCCGCCCGCAGAGGCCCTCGGCGTCATCCCCACCCGTTCCGGCGAGTCTTGTTGGGTCATACTTCCGTCCCCCTGCGGGGGGTTCCATGCCACTCCAACTGCCGGATGGCGCCGTTCAGGGTCAGCCGACTGCGCCTTTGAGCCAAGCGGCCACGCGAGCCACATCGGCCTCCGCGTGGAACCCATGGAAGGCGATCCGGAGATACTCCTCGCGCACCGAGGCGAAGATCCCCAGCCGGTATCCTGACTTCAGCAGGTGGTTCAGGAATTCGGGTCCCTTGCCGCCATGGTGGAGGGCGAGGATGGACCCCAGGCGGCCCCCCTGCAGCAGGGCGCGCAGCCTCCCGGCGTCCTGATGCCAGGGTGAGTCCGCCAGCGCCATCAGCAGTCGTTCCTGGAGATGGGCCACGTGGGCCGCGATGGCCGGCACCCCGGTCCCGTTAATCAGCCGCAGGGATTCCATCAGGGCCGAAGCCAGGAGGAGGTTGGGCCCTCCAGGCTCCAGGGCGCGCCCATCCGGGAGCCAGGCCCGGTGGAAATCCGTCGAGGGCCGGGAGAAGTCCGTGGCATCCTCCACCGAGAGCCAGGAACCGGAAGGCGACAATGATTGTCGAAACGCTTCCTCAGTCCACAGGAAGCCCATGCCCTGGGGGGCCAGCAGGCCCTTGTGGCCGCCGGTGGCGAAGGCTGACAGGCCCTCAATGCTAGCCGGCACGGTGCCCGCAGCCTGGATCCCGTCCACCACGAGGTGCACTCCGCGGTCCCTGCAGGCGGCCGCCAGCCGCTGAAGATCCAGCTTGAATCCGTCCTGGAAGCGCACCCAGGACGCGGCCAGGATCCGGGTGCGGGGACCGATCGCCTCGATGAGCCGACTCTCGGGATCCGCGTCAGCCCGGGGCGGCTCGCTCAGGTGGGCCTCGGCGCCCGCTCTGTGTCCCTCCCAGAGCGGCACCTCGCGGAACATGACGCCCCTGGCCCGGAGCGCCAGCCAGGGCCAGGCGTTCGAGGGGAACTCCCCCAGGGGCGCGAGAACTTCGTCCCCGGATTTCCAGGGGAAGCCCTGGGCTACGGTCACGAGGCCCGTGGAGGTGTTCGGGGTGAGGCTGATGTCCTCGGCCCGGCCCTCCAGCAGCGCTGCCGCCTCGGCTCGCACGGCGGCCGGGATGCCCAGGAAGTCCTCCTCCCAGCGTACCTCCCAGGGCTGCAGTTCCTTCTGCATGAAGGCCCGGACCGCCCGCGTCCCCGCCCGGGGTACCGGGCCCTCGGCGCAGTGCATGACCCACAGGTGGTCCTCGTCCAAGTGGAAGAGGGCCGGATTGAGGGGCGGGGCGCTCATGCCTAGCGGTCAGCCAGCAGGGTCTTGAGTCCCACTGGGTAGAGGGGCTCCACCAGGGACCGCACGGCCGCCGCGTACTGCTGGATCTCCCACTGGGCGTGGTTGTCCGACCGGAGGCGGATGAAGTGCGCCACGGCCTGGAGGCTGACGGTCCAGTAGACCTCCGAATAGAGCGCGAGAGGCAGCACGCAGCGGGCCTGCTCCCGGCAGACCCCCAGGGAGAGTAGTTCCTTGTAGTGGGCCACGGCGCCGCGGCAGCTTTTCAGGTAGGTGGCGAGGGCGCGGGCGTGGTCCTGCTCGTCGATGGCGCCCTCGCTGCCCTGCTTGTTCACCTTGGCCTGGCGCCGGAAGACCTCGGGCACGAAGAACTCGTCCTCAGGGAACTCCACATACCGCCCCGAAATTTCGTTGAATTCCGAGGCGATCCGGTGCTTCATCCACTGCCGGAACACGAAGATGGGCGCCTTCACATGCAGCGTAAGGGCCGTATGGCGGAAGGGGGAGGTGTGCTCGTGCTCCGCCAGGTAGGCCAGCAGCTTGGCGTCCCCGTCCTCGAAAGCGGTTTTCCTTTTCCCGAAAGACACCCGCGCGGCATTCACCACGGAGAGATCCGAGCCCATGTGGTCGATGAGACGGACAAAGCCTTTGTCGAGGACCTTGATCTCGGGGACGGGCATGGCGACTCCCAGGGTTCGGCCCAGTGTAGCCCGGGGCCAGGATCTGACCACTTCCAGCGTAGCTCGTGGGAATTCTATAACACGCTCTTATGAGGCTGTCTGCCGGGCTGTTCCCTGAGAGAATGACGCTGTCAACGTCTTCAGGAGCCCGGCATGAAGTTCTTCATCGACACCGCCAACATCGACGAGATCACGCGCATCAACGCCCTGGGCGTGCTGGACGGTGTGACCACCAACCCGAGCCTCATCGCCAAGGAGACCGGCAAGCCCTTCGAGGCCATCATCGCGGAGATCTGCGCCATCGTGGACGGCCCCATCAGCGCCGAGGTCATCGGTCTCGAGGCCCCGGGCATGATCGAAGAAGGCCGCCGCCTGTCCAAGATCCACAAGAATGTGGTGGTGAAGCTGCCCCTCATCGCCGAGGGCCTGAAGGCCTGCAAGGCGCTGACCGCCGAGGGCATCCGCACCAACGTCACCCTCTGCTTCAGCGCCACCCAGGCCCTCCTGGCCGCCAAGGCCGGCGCCACCTATGTGAGCCCCTTCGTGGGCCGCTTGGACGACATCAACCTGGACGGCATGGAGCTGATCCGCGAGATCTGCGCCATCTACGAGAACTACGGCTTCGACACCCAGTGCCTGGCCGCCAGCATCCGCCAGCCCCGCCATGTCACCGATGCGGCTCTGGCAGGTGCCCATGTCGCCACCATCCCCACCAAGGTCTTCGACCAGATGCTCAAACACCCCCTCACAGACAAAGGTGTGGAGGGCTTCCTCGCCGATTGGAAAAAGAGTGGGCGATGACGATGGTTATTTTTCAACGCTGTGAGCATCGGCACGAGGCGAACAAGAAGTGCGGGCGGTAGCCCCATGGATGCGATGACGACCGTCCTGCGCCGCTGTGAGATCTTCTCCGGGCTGTCGGATGGGGACCTGAGCCTGATTGCCTCGGCCGCCCAGCGCCGAGAGGTGCCAGCGGGAACCACGCTCTTCCGGCAGGGGGAGCCCCGGCAGGGCGCCACGGTCATCGCCGAGGGCCGCGTCGAGATCGCTCGGGACAATGGCGACGGCCCTGAACCCGTGGTGATCCTGGGTCCCGGCGACGTGGCGGGCGAACAGTCCTTCCTGGCCGTCAGCACCCATACGGCCACGGGGAAGTCGCTCACGCCTGCCGTCCTGCTGGGCCTGGATCGCGAGGCAGTGCTGAGCAGCCTGGCGAAAGACGGAGCCGCCGCCATCGCCGTGCTCAGCAAGATCGCCAACGTGCTGCATCAGCGGATCCTCTACTCGGCCACGCCCCGCACGGGCCGGGAGCAGGCCTATGCCAGTGGCCGGACCCGGCGCGAGACGGATCTCATCGGCCCCCTGGACGTGCCGGAAGACGCCCTCTTCGGCGTGCAGACCCTTCGCGCGGTCCACAACTTCCCCATCACGGGCACACCGACCAGCCACTTCCCGGCCATGATCCGCGCCCTGGCCATGGTCAAACAGGCGGCGGCTAGGGCCAATGCGCGTCTCGGCCTGCTGGAATCCGCCATCGCGGAGGCCATCGACCGGGCCGCCCAGGAGATCATCGACGGCCACTGGCACGGCCACTTCCCCACGGACATGGTGCAGGGCGGCGCGGGCACTTCCACCAACATGAACGCCAACGAGGTGATCGCCAACCGCGCCCTGGAACTGTTGGGCCACAAGCGCGGCGACTACGCCCACTGCCACCCCAACGATCACGTGAACCTGGGCCAGAGCACCAACGACGTCTACCCCACCGCCCTGCGGCTCACCACGATCTTCATGCTGAAGAGCCTCCTGGAGGCCATGGAGCGCCTGATGGGCGCCCTCCGTGCCAAGGGCCGGGAGTTCTCGGATGTCATCAAGATGGGCCGCACCCAGCTGCAGGACGCGGTCCCCATGACCCTGGGCCAGGAGTTCGAAGCCTACGCCATCACCACCGGCGAGGATATCCAGCGCCTGCAGGAGACCGCCCGCCTCTTCCTGGAGGTGAACATGGGCGGCACCGCCATCGGCACGGGCATCTGCGCGGACCCCCGCTATCCGGAGTTCGTGGTGGAGGAGCTCCGCAAAGTGACCGGCCTGGACATTGTCCTTGCTGAAAACCTGGTGGAGGCCACGCCGGATACCGGCGCCTTCGTCATGTTCTCGGGCGTGGTCAAGCGGGCGGCCGTGAAGCTCAGCAAGCTCTGCAACGACCTGCGCCTGCTCAGCAGCGGCCCCCGCTGCGGCTTCGGCGAGCTCAACCTGCCGCCCATGCAACCTGGCAGCAGCATCATGCCTGGCAAAGTAAACCCCGTGATCCCGGAGGTGGTGAACCAGGTGGCCTACATGGTCATCGGCAACGACCTCACCATCACCCTGGCGGCCGAAGCGGGCCAGCTGCAGCTGAACGTGATGGAACCCATTTTGGCCTACAGCCTGGCTACCAGCATGCGCACCCTGACCGCCGCCGTGAACGTGCTCACCACCAAGTGCATCGTGGGCATCACCGCCAACCGCGAGCGCTGCCGGGACCTGGTGGAGCACAGCATCGGCATCGTCACCGCGGTGATGCCCGCCATCGGCTACAAGCGGGCCACGGAAGTGGCCAAGGAAGCTCTGGAGACCGGCGTCTCCGTGCGGGAGCTGATCCTTCGCAAGGGCTGGCTGAGCCCCGAAGAGCTCGACGAGGCCCTCAGTCTGGAGGCCATGACCCAGCCAAGGCCCATGCGCCAATGGCCGGCATAAAAGTCCCCCGGCGTTCCAGAAACCAGCTCTATGAGTAAAATCGAGCTCCTACTCAGGAGTCCGTATGCCCCGCGCCACCCTGATAATGGTTGTCCTCTGCTTAGGCCTTGCAGCCCAGGAACCCGCCCCTCCGTCAACGACCCCTGCGGCCATTCCAACGGTTGCTCCCGCGCCTGCACCAACACCTGCGCCAGCGCCTACTCCCACTCCGGCTGCCGCCCCAGCCCCCAAGCAGGCAATCCCCAAGGCACCTCTCCAGGATGAGGGCCTTCTCGATCCCGCCTGGTTCGGGGATGGCATCACCTTCACCAAGAGTGATGACGTGGATTTCTTCTGGGTTAAACCCGGCTTGGACCTGACTGGCCGCACTGTGTTCATGAAGCCCTGGGAAGACCCGGCCATGCTCCGCCAGGGCCGGGACGGGAAGGACAACGCCAAGGCCTCCGAACTCACGGACAGTTTCCCGGGGCTGCTGCGCGCGGCCCTGGCCTTGGCCTTCAACGGCAAGGCCAAGGTGAGCCGGTCCGAGGGCGATCTGGTGCTCGTAGGCCGCTTCGCCGATGTCAATGCTGGGAGCCGGGCGGCGAAGTTCTGGCTGGGTTTCGGCGCCGGCAGCGAGACGGCCACCTGGGACCTGAAGCTCGTGGATCCCAAGACCGGGGACCTGCTCCTGGCGGTGCACCACCGCGCCATCAGCGGGTCGGCCCTGAGCACCATCCAGGACAAGATGGTGAAGTGGGCGGACAAGTTCGCCACCTTCGTGGCCACCCGCGCCATCAAGTGAATTTGGGAGGGGCCCTCGAAAAGAAGATCGAGAAACTGAAAGCCAAGCACGCCCTGGTTGTGGCCACCCGCGGCGAGGCCCGGACCAAGAAGCAGCGCAAGGGGGTAAGGTTCTCTACGCCTTTTTCGAGGCCAGCGCACCGGATCCCCTGGCCAAGAAGGCGGAACTGGCGTCCGAGTACAACGAGAAGTTCGCCAATCCCTACATCGCTGCCGAGTTCGGCTCCATCGACGAGGTGATCCTGCCCCGCGAAACCAGGCTGAAATTGGTCAAGGCGCTCGCCTTCCTCGATACCAAGCGCGAAAGCACGCCACCCAAGAAGCACGGGAATATTCCCCTCTAGACAGCAGCGGCGGTAGCATTCGGGAACCCTTTCGGAGTCCCCATGCGTCGCCTTGCTTTCTGCCTGCTGGCCATTCCGCTGTTCTCCCAGGCCATGGACGAAGCCGCCTTTCGCGGCGACGGGCGGAAACTGGCGGGCAGCTGCGCGGACCGGGCCCGCCTGCTGCGCCCGAAAGACGCGAAGATGCTTGCGGAATACGGGCGGGCCTTCCTGTCCGCAGGCGAACGGGCCAAGGCCGAGGAGTGTTTCCTGCTGGCCCGCATCGACAAGCCCAAGGATGCCGACGTGCACCGCCTCATTGCCGTGGCCTGGCTGAGGGCCGGGCAGCGGGGCGAGGCCCTGAAGGCCATCGCGGACATGCAGGTGGCCGACCCCAAAGACAAGAACGCCTTCAACCGCGCCGCCGTGAACCTGCAGGATTTTGGTCTCGCCAAGGAGGCGGACACCCTCATGGAGCGCGCCTGGATCCTGGATCCTTCGGACTGGCAGAACTGCGTGTCCTTCGGCCGCAGTTGCCTGCGCAGAAACCAGCGGGAAGCCGCCGCGAAGTGGTTCGCCCGGGCCAGCCAGGCCAAGCCCCAGGAGGAGCGCATGTGGAACGCCATCGCCCTTGCCTACGCCGACCACGGCGCCGAACCCAGCTAGGCCTCGTATCCCTTCTGAAGGTAGACCCGGGAGTTCCCCCATGCGCACCGTCATCCTAGCCCTTGCCACCCTTGCCCTCGCCGCCCAGGCGCCAAAACCGGCTCCCACCTTCGACGAGGCCTTCTTCAACAGCGACCGTCGGGCCATCCTGCAGGCCTGCGCCGACAAGGCCCGCTCGATCAAACCCAAGGATGCGAAGTATCTCGCCGAGTACGGAAGGGCCTACCTTGCGGCCATGGACAAGCCCAAGGCCGTGGAGGCCTTCCGGGAAGCCGAGGGGCGAGAAGCCAAGGACGGCCAAGTATTGAGGCTCATCGCCCAGGCCTGGCTGAAGCATGGCTACAAGACCGAGGCCCTGGAGGGCTACGAAAAGATCGTGCAGCGGGATCCCAAGAACAAGGAGGCCGTCACCCAGGCCGCCGTCGATCTTGCTGAAGTGGGCCTGGTGAATGAGGCTGAGCGCTACATGGGCGTTTTGGTAGCCCTGGACAAAGACGGCTGGGAACGCTTCCTGATGTTCGGACGCGCCCTGCTGGTGGCTGGGCAGCGCAAGAAAGCCGCGGTCTGGTTTGCCCGCGCGGCGGCCCTGAAGCCGAACGAAGAGAAGGTTTTCCTGGAGATCTCCCGGACCTTCGCGGAAACCCAGAGCGTGATGTAGGGCTCGGCAAACGGCGACCTCCGGCCGTAGCCCGGACTCCCAGGAGAAGACATGCCGGCATGGGTCGCCAAGTGCTTCCTCAGCGAACAGGGTTCTGTCCGCAGTGGCTGGAAATTGCTCGGCTTCCTCTTACTGTGCCTGAGCCTCGGCGTGGTCCTCAACCTGAGCGCGAAAGCCCTTCATGTTCCCCGGCTAGGCTGGGCGTTCAGTGCCTGGATCAATGCAGCGATCGCTGCCCTTGCCAGCTTCATCTGCGTTCGCCTGGAGAAGCGCTCCTTCCGAAATCTGGGCTTCCACCTCGGCCCCCGCTGGGCCGGCGAGCTGGCCGTGGGAGCGGTCGGGGGCATCCTGCTGATCCTCCTGATGGCCCTGGTGGTGCGGAGCCTGCATGGCTTCCACTGGGAGCGCACCGCGACCATCGGCATTCCGCAGGTAATGGGCGCGACCTGGCTTCTCCTCGGGGTAGCCTTCTTCGAAGAGATCATGGCCCGGGGCTTTCCCTTCCAGCGCCTGGTGGAGGGCGTCGGCTCGGGACTGGGCCAGCTGGTGCTCGCCGGGCTTTTCGCCCTGGCCCACTGGGGCAATCCCGGCATGCACGGGGGGGCCAAGGTCTGGGCCACGGTGAACATCGCGCTGGCTGCCATCCTGCTGGGTTTCTGCTATCTGAGAACGGGGAGTCTGGCCATGCCCATCGGCCTGCACTTCGGCTGGAACTGGGCCCAGGGCACCCTGCTTGGCTTCGGCGTGAGCGGCACCACCGACCTCAAGGGCCTCTGGACTCCGGTCTTTCATGGGCACCCTGAATGGCTCACGGGCGGCGCTTTCGGGCTCGAGGCGAGCCTGCCGTGCGTGCTGATCTGTGGAGCCGCGATCCTGCTGATCTGGCGCTGGAAGGGAACGGCCCACGGCATCGGTACCCCCAAGATCACGGCGTCCGCGTAGCGGGTGTTGCAGGCGGTATCCTGGGCCATGCACTATGCGGCGCTTGCCTCGGGTTCCAAGGGGAACTGCCACGCCCTGGCGGACGGGGAGCGGACGCTCCTCATCGACGCGGGCATCTCCCTCCACCAGATTCGCCAGCGCCTCGAGGTGCTGGGCTTCCAGGCAGCGGGAGTCCGGGCTCTGGCCCTGACCCACGAGCATTCCGACCACATCGGCGCCCTGGGCGTCATTCTGCGCCGCACGGATTGGGCCATCCTCGCCACCCGGGAGACCCGACGCGCGGCCGAGAAGGCCCAGGACGTTTCCATCCCGGCGGATCGCTGGATCGAACTGGAGGCGGGCCGCCCCCTGGACTGGGAAGGCTGGCGTGTGCTGCCCTTCGCCCTGCCCCACGATGCGGCCGATCCCGTCGCCTTCAGGGTCGAGGGGGGGGGATGCGCCTGCGCCGTGGTCACGGATCTGGGCCAACCCACGGCCCTGGTGGCCGACCACCTGCAGGGACTGGACCTCCTGGTGCTGGAAGCCAACCACGATGTGGATATGCTGCGCGAGGGCGACTATCCACCCCAGCTCAAGGCCCGCATCCTGAGCCGGGTGGGTCACCTCAGCAATGCGGCCATGGCCGATCTGCTGGCCCGGGTTTGTTCCCCGCGTCTGAAACGGCTGGTGCTGGCCCACCTCAGCGAAGCCAACAACCATCCCGACCTCGCCCGGTTTGCCGCAGAAGAAGTCCTCCGTGGCACGCAGGTGGCCTTGTACCTGGCCCACCAGCGGGAGCCCCTCGCGCTTGCCGCCATCTCCGATTGAGAGCCTCATGCTTCGACCCGCACTCCTGCTGTTGCTGCTCGTCGGGCCCCTGACGGGCGAGGCCCCGCCTCCGCTCCGGGAAGTGGTGGAACAATTCGATGCCGCCCAGGCCCAGGCGCGGACGCTGCAGTGCCCGTTCTCCCTGACCATCCGGCGAGCCCTGTTGCAATCGCCCTCTGTCACGCGGGGCACCCTGTATCTCCAGGGTTCCGATTTCGCCCATTTCGCTTTCCAGCCACCCGAGGACCTGATCCTGCACCTGACGCCCAAGGCCCTCATTTCTTACAGCCCTGGGGCCCGCGAAGGCGAGCTGATGAAGATCGGCTTCATCAGGAATGCCGATCGGAGGTTCTTGGGCCTCGGCCAGAAGCTGAGCTACCTCTCCGAATCTTTCCAGATCACCCTGAGTGAGGCCAAGGACGCTCCCAACACCTGGTTCCTGGCCCTCTCACCCCGCACCTTCTTCCTGCGCAAGCGGATGCAGGCCATGAACCTCTGGGTGGACAAGGACACCTGGCTGCCGCGGCAGGTCCAGTGGATCGAGCGCAGCGGAGACTCGTGGCTGCTGGAAATGGGGGCACTCAGAATTAACCAGCCGCTGCCCTCCAGCGTCACGGGATTCAAGCTGCCGGACGGCATCCCCCTGCGGAATGAATTCAGCTTCTTCGCCATGCGAAGGAAGTAGGGGTACACTCAACTGCTTCCCGAGGGCTTGATGATCGTTGTGTGTCCGGCCTGCCAGGCCCGCTTCCAGTACGACGACCGCCGTTTTGGCGCCGTCCTCACCAAGCGTTTCAAGTGCCCCAAGTGCAGCCATGTATTCGAGGTGATGAACCCCGGCATGGTCCCGGCGCTGCCGGAGGAGCCCCTGCCGCAGCCGCTCGCAGGCGAGGTTCCCGGCCCCGATGGGGCACCCATGCCCCCTGGCCCAGCCCCCGCTGCCCGTACCACGGCCAAGCGGGATCGCGAGGCCATGCTGGTGGCTGCAGGCCTCCAAGTACCTGGCATGCCCCCCGGGCTGATCTTCAGCCTGGCCTTTCTCACCGGACCCCAGGCCTCCATCGTGCAGGTCCTGGATCGACCCCAGATCGTCATCGGGCGTGAAGAGGGGGATGTGATCACCCGGGATCCAGAAACCTCCCGGCGCCACGCGCTGATCGAGATCCACCGGGACGGCACCGTCTGGATCAGCGACCAGCAGTCCACCAACGGGACCCTGGTGAATGACGAGCGCATCACTGGCCCCGTTCAGCTCTCCAGCCAGCAGGAATTCACATGCGGGAACAGCACCTTCATGCTCCTGGTGCGCAACACGAGCGAGTTCCCGCTGCATTGAGCGACGCCATGACCCACGACCCCTACGAGCCCTACCTCCGCCAGGCGGATGACCACCTGGCCCGGGGGGAGACCGTCAAGGCTGGCCAGATCTGGCAGGCGATTCTCAAACAGCACCCCTCGCACCCGGAAGCCCGGGCAGGCCTGATGGCCGTGAGGGAGCGTCTCCTGGCTCTTCGGGAAGCAGAGGCCACTGCGGGGTCCGCCGCCCTAACCTCAGCCGCGCTTACGGCAGCGGAACCCTCGGTGATCCCTGGACTCAAACCCCAGGTGCCGCTCGCGCCCGATCCCCGGTCCACGGCCCAGAACATCAGCCTGCCCATGGTCCTCAGTGAGACGGTCGCGGGAGCCATCGATCCCGAGCGTTTGCTGGCCGAAGGCTGCACCCTCTACGACATGGGCCAGCTCGGGGACGCCCTGCGGAAGTGGGAACAGGTGCTGGCACTGGACCCCAACCATGCCCTGGCCCGGGGCTACGCCAACGGGGCGCGCCGGGAGCAGGGACTGCCCCCCCTGCAGGCTCCTGCCACTGCCGCGCCAGCCAGCGTGGATTCCCTCCACCAGGAGGAGGACACCGACAAGCTTTTGCGGGAAGCGGTCCAGCTCTACGACATGGGACTGCCGGAGGAGGCCATCTCGAAATGGGAGCGCGTCCTCGCCCTGGAACCCCACCGGGAGGAGGTTGCAACCTACCTGCGCCAGGCCCGGGCGGAGGCCGAATCGGCCAAACCGAGTGCAGCGGCTCAAAAGGGTGCCGAGCAGTTCGGTGTGCCCGGGCCGGAAACCCTGGACGTGAAGCTGCGGCAGGCTGAGCATCTGTTGTCCCTTCAGCGTCACGAAGAGGCCGCCTTCACTTTCCAGCAGGCGCTGCGCCTGGCCCCCGGCAACGCCAGCGCCCTCCAGGGCCTGGAGCGGTGCCGGAAGCCCGGCAATCGCGCCTCGTCCGCCGTCGGTGCCCGGCAGGCCCCAGCACCCGTTCTCGCCCTGGATGCCAATAGCCGCATTGCCATGGCCGAAGAAGCCCCTGCCGCTCAGGAACCTCAAGGCATCGAGCCCCCGGCCGCCCTCCTCAAGGCCAACCCTTCCCGGCGGGAAGGGCCCTCTCTGCCGGACCGCTTCCGAGAAGCCACGGAGCGCCTGCCCTGGCTGAAGAATCCCAGGATCCTCGCCACCGCCGGTGCCAGCCTTCTCATCCTGGTCCTCAGCCTCGCCGCGCTGCACGGCTACCGGAAGGACCGGGCCCTGAAGGAGGAGGTGCGCGCGGCTCGGGCAGCCGCCATGGCCCCCGTGGCCCAGCAGGCCCAAGCCCCCGATCTGGTGGAGCCCCCCGCCGCCATCCGTGAAGAGGCGGAAGCATCCCTGGTCACCGATCCCCTCCGCGCCTATCTCCTGGCACAGACCCTGGTCCGCCGGAATCCTGGAGAAGCTGCTGCTGCACAGCTGTTGGATAAGGCCCGCACGGGCCTCCCTGGCGGAGTCGCCGGGGCC
The DNA here is from genome assembly GCA_903873655.1 of uncultured Holophagaceae bacterium. Lineage (GTDB taxonomy): Bacteria > Acidobacteriota > Holophagae > Holophagales > Holophagaceae > Geothrix. The sequence continues at coordinate 15,572 of CAIQPH010000202.1, forward strand.
AGCCTGACCGAGTACCAGAGACACCTCCAGAACGGCGACCTCGAAGCCGCCCTCAAGGTGATCGACGCCCTCCTCCGGGCCCAGCCCGATGATGCGGAGCTCAGGGCCAGCGCGGGCCGCCTGCAGCTCACCCTCTGCTTCGCCCACGCGAGCCAGGGCAAGTGGGAGGAGGCCCGGGAGGACCTGCTGCGGGGACGGGCTCTCTTCCCTGGCGACAAGAGCTGGCAAGCCCGCCTCAAACTCCTGGAACATGTGAAGACCATGCCGAAGAACCAGCAGGCATCCTGGATCGCACTGCTCGGCTGACGGCCTAATCCACCCAGATTTCGGGCGGCACGGGGTGGCTCAGGAAGTGGGTCATGCCTTCGTTCAGGCCATAGGCACCGGTCGTTCCGAAGGCCAGCAGGTCACTGGCAGCCAGCCTGGGGAGACACACTTCCCCCAGACGATCCAGGCTGGTGCAGAGGGGACCCGTCAGCGTGTACTGAAACTCGCCCTGCCCTTTCCCCACGGCCCTCACTGGGAAGGGCTCGCCCGTCAGCAAGGGCCGGATGAGGTGGTTGATACCGCCTTCCAGGATGGCGAAACGGGTGCCCCGGCTTTCCTTGATCCGTACCACTCGCGCAAGGTAGACGCCGCAGGGGCCTGCCAGGAAACGGCCCGGCTCCAGGATCAGCTCCCCGGTGAACCAGGAATGGGCCGTCAGCAGATTTGACAGTCCATGTCCAAGGGCCCGCACACCTATGGGAGCCTGCGCGGGGGCATAAGGAACGCCCAGGCCGCCGCCCAGGTCGATCTGTTCGAAGACCAACCCGTGGGTAACGTGCAGGCGCTTCGCCAGCCCCAGCACCGCGCCATGGATGGCCAGCAGCTTGGCGGCGTCCCGCTGGTTGCTGGCGACGAAGACATGCAGGCCCTGGATGCGGACGTGCCGCAAGCTCGCCGCCTGCTGAAGCAGGACGGGCACGTCCTCTTCATCTACGCCGAAGGCCGACGGCCCGCTGCCACCGATGATGCGGTTGCCCTCATCGATCTCGAAGGCCGGGTGGACCCGCAGGTTCACGGCTGTCGGGCGGTCCACCAGGGCATCAATCCGCGCCAGGTCCTCGAAACCCTCCGCCTGCACCCGCACGCCCATGGTCAGCGCCTTGGCCAGTTCCGCCTCCCGCTTCCCGGGCCCGGCGAAGAAGGTGCGGCCCGGCGGAAGCGCCAGAGCCTCCACCCGCTCCAGTTCCCCGATGGACGCACAGTCGAAGCTGGCCCCCAGCGACGCGAACCGCGCCAGCAGGCCCGGATGGGGATTGGCCTTCACCGCGTAGGCGAGGCGAACGCGTGGGGGCAGTACTGCCCGCAACGATCCGAATTGCTCCGCCGCGGTCGCGCCGGAGTAGGCAAAGCAGGGCGTTCCGTGGGCCTCTGCCAGGTTTTGGCAGGTGGCGTCGTCGAAGGCAAAAAGGCTAGTCATCAGGCTTTCCAGTAGGGCGCCAAGCGCCGCACGCCTTCCCGCAGTTGCTCGGGAGTGGCGGCGAAGCTGAGGCGGGCGTGGGCTCGGCCGCCTTCCCCGAAGGCGAGGCCGGGGATAAGCACCACCTTGGCCTCGTCCCGCAGCTTCAGGGCAAACGCCTGGGGATCGACATGGGCTGAAGGCGGCCATGGCAGGAAGTGGTAGAAGGCGCCGTCAGGCGGAGTGGCAATCTGACCCAGCTCCTCGCGCAGGGCGGCGGCCAAGGCCTCCCAGCGCAGCTGGATGGCGGCGCGGGCTTCGGCCAGCACGGTCTCGGAGTGCTCAATGAGCGCCAGCGCCGCCCACTGGGCGGGCGTGGCGGTGCCGGTGACGGCGTAGCCGTGCACCGTCCGGGCTGGCACCAGCCAGGCTGGATCGCCCACGGCCCAGCCCACCCGGAGGCCCGGCGCCCCCCAGCCCTTGCTGACGGAGCTGGTGACCACACCGCGATCCGTGACGTCCCGCAGGCTGGGGGCCCACACGCCGAAGTGCAGGTCGCGGTAGACCTCGTCGGAAATGAGCAGCACACCCCGGGCCGTGCAGGCCTCGGCGACTCGGCGCAAGGAATCCAGGTCGCCCCCGCCGCCCGTGGGATTGGAAGGCAGGTTGAGGATCACCACGGACACGTCTGCCGTGGCCTCCAGCACCTTCAGGAGAGCGTCGGCATCCAGACGGAAGCGGTCCGACGACAGCCGGTAGGGTACGGGCTCGGCCTCGGCCATGCGGGCCAATGCCGGGTAGGCCACGAAGCCCGGATCGGGCACCAGGACCTTCGTGCTCGGGTTCACCCAGGCCTGGAACAGGGCGTATAGCGCCCCCTGGGAGCCGGTGGTGATGAGCACCTCGTCTGGGTGGGCACCGTGGAAGGCCGCCACGGCCCGGCGCAGCTCGGTGAGGCCCGCATGGGGCACGTAGCCGCAGGGACCGGGAGTCCGCAGCAGGGCCTGGCGTCCCACTTCCGGCAGATCCCAGGTAGGCTCACCCAGACCGAGGGGAATGGCCCCCGGCGGCGTCCCGTCAGTGATGGCGCGGATCGGCGACGGCTTCAACTTCGATAGGCGGGTGGCGGGGGTCATTTGCTTTTCCTGTGTTGGTCTACCGCAGAGCCTGCTCCAGTGCGGTCGCCGCGTCGGTCTTGTCGTCGCGGTACTTCACGATGCAGGGGGCCGCCAATTGAAGCCCGTGGGCCCTGGCGAAGTCCCCGGAAGCCGGGCGGGAACCCGGGACCACCACGGCACCTTCGGGCACTTCCCGGCGCAGTTCCCGGCCGTTAACCAGGTCGTAGATGATGCTGCTGCCGGTGATGACCACGCCCGAGGCGAGAACCGCCCGCTTCCGGACCACGATCCCTTCGAACAGGCCCACCAGGCCACCGACGAAAGCGTCATCCTCGACCACCACGGGCCGGGCGCCTGCAGGTTCGAGCACGCCGCCGATCTGGGCCGCGGCGGAAAGATGCACGCGCTTGCCAATCTGCGCACAGCTGCCCACCAGGGCGTGGCTGTCCACCATGGTGCCCTCGTCCACGAAGGCCCCCACATTCACATAGGCCGGCGGCATGAGCACCACGCTGCGGGCGATGTGGGCGCCGCGGCGCACGGCGGAGCCGCCGGGCACCAGCCGCACGGCATCCTCCAGGCCGAAGTGGCGGGGCGGGTAGGCGGTCTTGTCGAACATGGGGAAGCCCGGACCCTCCATCTGGACCAGGCTGGTGCGCCGAAACCCGCTGAGGATGGCCTGCTTGACCCAGGTGTTGGCGTGCCAGGTCCCGTCCGCATGGCGCTCGGCGGCCCGGACAGTGCCGGTCTCCAGGGCCACCAGCAGGACCTGGTGCATGGCGGGAGCGGCCGGATCAGTTGCCAGGTCCTCGGGAGACCGGTCGAAAAAGGTTCGGATCGAATCGAGGTCGACGACCATCACTTGGCTCCAGGAAGGGTGCCATCCGCGGACAGGCAGAGGGCTTCGGCTAGACGAGTGCGGGTTGAGGCCAACGCCGGAGTCAGGGGCAGGCGCACGACATCCTCACCCAGGCCCAGCATCTTGAGGGTGGCCTTCAGGGGGATGGGATTGCTCTCCAGAAACAGCGCATCCATCAGGGGCAGCAGCTGCTGGTGCAGGCGTATGGCTTCGGCCCGATCGCCCCTGCGGGCAGCGGCAACCATGGCGGCGGTTTCCCGGGGCAGCACATTGCCCAGCACGGACACAAGGCCCGAGGCCCCCACCGCGATGGCGGCCACAGCCAGGTTGTCGTCACCCGAGAGGAGGGTCTTGTCCTTGGGAAGGGTCCGGGCGACCTCGGCGATCTGCGCCAGGCTGCCGCTGCTCTCTTTCACAGCCACCACCTGCGGGTTCTCCCAGAGCCTCGCCAGCACCTGGGGCGTCACATTCAGCGCCGTGCGTCCGGGCACATTGTAGGCGATGAGCGGCAGGCCGGGCGCGGCCTCGGCGATGGCGGCATAGTGCGCCACCAGACCGTCGGGTGTGGGCTTGTTGTAGTAGGGCGTCACCACCAGGGCACCCGAGGCCCCAAGCTCCTGGGCCCGTCGGGTCATCGCCGCGGCCTGGCGTGTGGCATTGTGGCCCGTGCCGACAACGACGGCGTGGCCGTTGCTCTCCTCGAGGCAGGCCGTAATGATGGCGTCCCGCTCCGCATCGAGCAGGGTGGACGCCTCGCCGGTCGTTCCAAGGGGAACCAGGGTGTCCACGCCGCCGCCTATCAGGTGGCGGACCAGTTTCCTGAATGCGGCCAGATCGACCTCGCCTGCGGGCGTGAAGGGTGTGGCCAGCGCGACGGCGAGACCGGACAGATCCAGAGTCATGGCTTGCCTCCAAAGGCGAACAGCGGATTGAGCAGATCTGCGGCCAGATCTTCCATGGTGAACAGGCCCTTGCGCCCATGCAGCCAGCGGGCAGCCTGCAGCGCCCCCTGGGCGAAGGGCGCCCGGGAGCGGGCCGTATGGGTCAGCTTCAACACTTCGGCCGGGGCGTCGAGACCCACGGTGTGCGTGCCGAACTCAGCCCCGGCCCGAAGGACACCCACACTCAGCTGGTGGGTGGCGGGTGTTGCCAAAGTCCACTCCGTCTTCCGCGGGCAGCCCGCCATCACGGCGGCGGCCAGGGTCTTGGCGGTGCCGGAGGGCGCGTCCGCCTTCAGGCGGTGGTGGTGCTCCAGCACATAGGGATCCCGGGCGGGATCCAGCGCCGCGAACCGCCCCATGACCGTGGAAAGGCGAGCCATGAGTGCCACCGTGAGCGAGAAATTCGTGGAGACCAACACGCCGATGCGGCCCGCCACCTTGGTTTCCAGCTCCGGCAGCGTCCATCCCGTCGCACCGATCACCAGGTCCGTTCCGGTCTCCAGGGCCCAGGCCAAGTGTTCCGGCACCGCTTCGGCCACGCTGGCGTCGATGACCACATCTACGGGTCCCGAGGGCGACTCGCCCATGTCCACCTGCCAGGCCAAGCCCTCCCCGGCCTCGGCCGCGATGGCCGAGCCCAGGCGCCCCCGCCCGAAGAGTCCGATGCGCAAGCCGGTCATGCGGCCCCCTTGGCCAGCACGCGATGCAGGCGCCGGAGGGCTTCGGCCATGCTCTCCTGCTTCACCACGAGGCTCAGGTTGATCTCGTTGCCCCCCATGCTGATCATCTCCACATTGATGTCGCCCAAGGCCGTAAGCAGCTGGGCGCCAATGCCCGAGGTGGATTTCAGGCGCTCGCCCACCGCGGCGATGATGGCCCGGCCCTCATGGATTTCCACCTTCGCGAAGGCGGAGAGCTCCTCGATCAGCGGCCTCAGCGGCACGTCCGCCTCCACCGTGAGGGACACGCTCACTTCGGCGGTGGCCACCAGGTCCACACTCACGCCGCGGCGGCCGAACACCTCGAAAAGGCGCGCCAGGAAACCACTCTGGGCGAGCATCCGCGTGCTGCCCACCGTGAGCACGGTGACCGGTCCCCGGCTGGCTAAGGCCGTGATGGGTCGCCCCGTGCGGACTTCGGCCGAGATGGTGGTGAAGCGGCCATCCGGCTTCTGCGTGTGGCGCACGGTCACCGGGATACGGGCTTCGACCGCCGGTTGGATGGTGGCCGGGTGGAGCACCTTGGCCCCGAAGGCGGCCAGCTCCGCGGCTTCGGCGAAACTGAGCTCCGCGATGGGCAGCGCCTCGGGCACGATGCGCGGATCACAGGTGAGCACGCCTTCCACATCGGTCCAGATCTGCACTTCCTCGGCACCCAGGGCCGCACCGAACAGGGCCGCCGAATAGTCGCTGCCGCCCCTACCCAGCGTGGTTGTGAGTCCATCCTTCGTGGCCCCGATGTAGCCCTGGGTGACCACGGCCCTGCCCGCCCCCAGCAGCGGCTGCAGGTGTTCGGCGGCCAGGGTCCGGATGGCCCCCTGCTGGGGGGCCGCCTCCCCGAACACCTGGTCCGTGCGCAGCACTTTGCGCGCATCCACCCAGGCACCTTCCACAAAGGCCGCGAAGATCCGCGTGGACAGGCGCTCGCCGAGGGAGGCGATGGCATCCATGCTGCGGGGGCTCAACTCACGCAAAAGAGCCACGCCGCGCAGCAGCAGTTCCAGTTCTCCGAAGAGGTCCGTCAGCGCCACATCGAGGTTCTCGGGCACGGTTCCATTAAACAGTTCTGCCGCCGCCTTGCGGTGGGAAGCCATGAGCGTGCGCTGCCGTTCCATGGCCAGGGTCAGGTCACCCAACTCCGCCGCCTTGGCCGCATCGAACAGGCCATTGGTGGTCTTGCCCATGGCCGAGAGGACCACCAGTGGTGACCGCGGAAGCGCTGCCTGCAATAGGCTCGCCACCTGCCGCATGCAGGCCGCGTCTGCGACGCTGCTACCGCCGAACTTGAGGACGATCATCGGAGGTACCCCTTCGCGTGGGCCAGCTCGGCGTTGAGGATGCTGCCACCGGCGGCTCCCCTTTCGGTGTTGTGGCCCAGCAGCGCGAACTTCAGTCCCAGGATGGGGCAGACACGGATGCGCCCCACGTGGATGCTCATGCCCTCGTCGACTTCCACGTCCCGGCGCACCTGGGGGCGGTCCTCGAGTGTGTGGACGTGCACGGGGACAGCCGGGGCTGAATACAGACCGAGGCGCTGGGGCTCGGGCTTCCAGCTCAGGAAGGCCTCGCGCACGGCGTCGAGACTGGGATTGCCCTTCAGCTTCACGCTCACGGCCTCGGTGTGGCCCTCGATGACGGGCACCCGGTGGCAGAGCGCACTGACCGTCATGGCGGCATGCTCCACCGCGCCTCCAGTGAAGCGGCCCAGCATCTTGGGCGTTTCCTCCTCGACCTTGGGTTCCTCGTTGCGGATGAAGGGGATCACGTTGCCCAGGATGTCCAGGCTCGCCACGCCCGGGTAGCCCGCGCCGCTGATGGCCTGCATGGAGGTCATCAGCACGGCCTCCACGCCGAAGGCTTCATGCAGGGGCGCCAGGGCCATCACCAGCACCGTGGCTGTGCAGTTGGCGTTGGTGACGATCCCGCCCTTCCAGCCATGGTGGTGGCGCTGGACATCCAGCAGGCCCAGGTGGGCGGCGTTCACCTCTGGCACCAGCAGGGGCACCTCCGGGGACATGCGGAAGGCCCCGGCGTTGGAGAACACCAGGGCCCCGGCCCGGGCGAAGGCGGGCTCGAGTTCCTTGGCGGGCCCGGTGTCCAGGGCGCTGAAGACCACCGGCGACAGGGCGAATTCGGGTGTGCCCTCGGTCATCACCTGGTCGCCCAGGCCACCGTAGGGCTCGCCATCCAGGCGCCAGGCACAGGCATCGCGGTAGCGCTTGCCGGAGCTGCGCTCGCTGGCGGCCAGATGCTCGATGCGGAACAGCGGGTGGTTGGCTAGGCGGCGCACGAAGCGCTGGCCGACGACGCCGGTGGCGCCCAGGACGGTAACGGGGATCTTGGTGCTCATGGGTTCTCCTGCCCTTGAATAGCCTGGTGCTGCACCACCGGCTCCGCCCTCCACCTATCGCACAGCGCACTGCGCTGTGCTCCCGCTCGCTTGCCGCTTTGCGGCTGCGCTTGCGGAGGCGGAGCCTCGGCGCCCAGGACGGTGACGGGGATTTTTGCGGTCATGGTTCAGTCTCCCAGGAAATGCAGGGCCAGGCGGCGGTTGAGCTCCACGCCAGCCTCGAGGTCAGTCAGGGTGAGTTGCTCGTCGAGCGTGTGCGCGACCGTGATGCTGCCGGGGCCCGCCAGCACGACCATGCGCCCCGGCACCAGGGCCCGCAGCGCCGGGGCGTCCGAACCAAATGGCATGGGCGCCTGCTCGAAGCCCGGCACAGATGGATACAGATCCGCAGGCTCGTCCAGGCGGAGGTCCACCGAGCCTTCAGGCGGTGCCAGTCGCCGGACATCATCCAGGAATGTGCTGCCAGGGACGGTGCGGGCCATCAGGTGGGCCTCGGCCTTCGCAGGGACCGAATTCAGCGCTTCCCCCGCCTGGAGCAGGCCCAGGTTCCACAGTTCCGGCCCCAGCTTCCCATCCACGGGGCGCGGCTGCTGGCGCAGGCGCTGAAGCCAGTCCAGCAGGGGCCAGGTGGCGTTGCGGCCCAAATCCGGGCTGCCGCTGTGCGCCGCTCGACCCTCGCAGCGCAGGCAGAGCTGCTGCACCCCGCGCTGGCCCGTGGCGAGCTTCAGCTCTGTGGGTTCCCCATTGATGAGTACCTTCAGATCCCGCAGGTTGTCCGCCAGCCCCAAGGCCGCCGTAGCGCCGGCGCTGTCTGTCTCCTCGCCCACCACCCCCAGCCAGGCCAGACCCTCCCGGCCCTGGTCCAGCAGGGTCTTCACCGCCGCCAGCTGGGCGACAATCTGCCCCTTGGCGTCGCAGGTCCCTCTTCCGATCAGGCCCTCGCCCTCGATGCGTGGCAGGAAATAGGGTGGCACCGTGTCGAGGTGGGTGGAAAACAGCACCCGCGGATTGCCCCACAGGGCCAGCACGTTGGTGCGCCCTTCGGCCACTGGTTGTTCCACTACCACCGCGCCGAGTTCCTGCAGCAACTCCCGCAGCACGGGCAGGCCGACATCCTCCTGGCCCGAAGTGGTCTCCGCGGCGCATAGGGCCATCAGGCGGGCGGTGAGCCAGCGTCGAAGGTCTGCGGGGGCTGCGTTCATGGCTACCTCGGCGAGCCGACGGTGCCTTCAGGAACGCGGTGGATGAGGATTCCGCCGCCGCGCCTCAGGCCCTCCGCACCGGGTGACCGGCACGACAGCCGCCGGGCTTTCGCCTCGACGTCCAGGGGCGCGTCGATGAGCCGCGTTCCCTTCGGCGATCCTCCCCTTTCGCGCCGGATCATCGGGTTCATCACCCTCACCGTCGGTACTGATGGGAACCGCTCCTCCATCGGAAGTATCACCTTCGCACGATAGGGCTTCCGGCGCAACTCCGCCCGCGTTTTGGAGCTGGCACCAGCGCATCCGCCAGGCGCCTCACGTAGCCGCTCAGGTCCGTCACCGCCCTGACGACTTCCGGAGTGGTCCGCAGTAGCTGAAAATAGCCGGCGTAGGCAGCGTAGGCAAGCAGGGCCCGTCCCCGAGCCTCGGCTTCCGAAAGCCCCAGGGCCTGGAAGGCCTCGATGCCGAAGGCGAGGCGGCGCTCGGTGGCGCGGCGGAGGTAGGGTTGCACCCGTGGATCCTGGCTGGACACCGCTAGCGCCGCGAAGAACTTGCCGTTCTCCAGGTCCTCGAAGGCCGCAAACAGCAGCACCCGCAGGCGCCTCCTGGGATCGGCGATGCCTCCGTAGCGGCTGACCACATCCGCGCTCTGGTCCTGCTCCCAGGCCTCCAGGGCCGCATGGATCAACTCGTCGCGAGTCTTGAAATGCCAATAGAAGCTGCCTTTGGTCACCCCAAGAACCAGCGCCAGGGGTTCCACAGCCACGGCCTGCACACCTTCCTGGGCAATGAGGCGCGAGGCTGCCTTCACCCAGGCCTCGCGCGAGAGGGGCATGGCAATTCGGCTTATTTTTTTCGCGGAGGTCATGGAGGCCTTGACGGGCTTAAGAATCAGTTTAACATACTAGGCCGTATGGTATCCATACGCCTGCGTATTGAAAAAGGAGACTTTATGCGATCCCTGATACTTGCTCTTGGTTCCGCCCTGCTGATCCTCGCCGTCGGCTGCGCCACGCCCGAGACTGTGCAGCGCCGCAGCAGCCTGTCCACCTACCTCGGCGCCAAGACCTCTCCGTCCGCAGAGCCCCCAGCCGGACCGGTGCGGCTCCAGCTTCCCCTCCGGCTGGGCGTCGCCTTCGTCCCGGATGAGACCGGCCAGCGCCAGGGAGCCATGACCGGGTCGGGTTCGGCGATCCTTACCAACACCGCCCGGGAGCAGGAACTGCACAAGCAGATCGCCGATCTGTTCGGGCAGAAGCCCTGGGCCATGAGCTTCAAGATCATCCCCTCGCTCTATCTGGCCAAGGGCGGGGGCTTCGAGGATCTGGACCAGGTCTCCCGCAGCTTCGGGGTGGATGTGGTCGCGCTCGTTTCGGTGGACCAGATCCAGTTCAGCAGTCCGCGCTGGTACGCCTGGACCTACTGGACCCTCGTGGGCGCCTACATGGTGAAGGGCGACAAGAATGACACCACCACCCTGGTGGACGCGGCGGTCTACCATGTGCCCTCCCGCACGTTCCTCTTCCGCGCCGGCGGCGTGGGCACGGTCAAGGGCAGCTCCACCTGGTCCGGCCGGGAGGATGCCTTCCGCCAGCAATCCCGAGAGAGCCTCGCCCTCGCCATGGCCAATTTGTCCCCCTCCCTCGACCAGGGCGTGACCCTCTTCAAACAGGACATTCTCAAGGGCGCCCGGAAGGACGTGGTCCTGCTCGACAAGGAAGGAAACCCGCTGGGCAGCGCCACCTACGACCCCACTCGCCGCTGATCCCCCACCACGAAGGAGCCCCCATGCGTCCCGTGTCGCGCCTGTCCATCTTCGCCGTCTTCCTAACTCTGATGGCCGGCCTTGGTTGCAATACGCCCCAGAACACAACCCGCCGCAGCAGCCTGATGGATTACCTCTACCCGAAGCAGCAGGGCGCCCCCGTTCCCAATCCGGCGGGGGCCCGCCTGAAGCTGCCCCTGAAGCTCGGCATCGCCTTCGTGCCGACCGGCACCTCTTCCTGGCGGGTGCAGGGGCTCATCGCCCCGGGCCAGGAGAAGCCTCTGCTGGACGTGGTCAAGCAGGGTTTCAAGGACAAGCCCTGGGTGGCGGACATCAAACTGGTGCCCAGCACCTATCTCCGCACGGGCGGTGGCTTCGAAAACATGGACCAAGTGGCCAGGATGTACGGCGTCGACATCATGGCCCTGGTGAGCTTGGACCAGATCCAGTACACGGATCCCAAGTGGTACAGCTTCACCTACATCTCGGTCGTCGGTGCCTACGTTCTGCCCGGCGATGCCAACGACACCCGCACCCTCATCGATGCTGCGGTTTATGACGTGGCGAGCCACACCTTTCTGTTGCGTGCACCGGGCCAGAGCCAAGTGAAGGGCAGCTCCAGCTGGGCCCACCGCGAAGTGCAGCTGCGGGAACACTCACAGAAGGGTCTGCAGCTGGCCATGATCGACTTGGCCAAAAACCTGGACGCGGAGGTCGCCTCCTTCAAGGCCGAGGTCGCCAGTGGCGAACGCAAGGACGTGGATGTCGTCAACCGCCAGGGCGTGTCCCTGCGCCAGAGCGGCGGCAAGAACTTCGGCGGCAGCGTTTCCTGGCTGGAAGCCCTAGGTGTCCTTTTGATCCTTGGAATCGCCCTGCGGCTGCGGCGGGCCTGATGGATCCCCTCTCCCTCACCACAGATGCCCTGCGCGAGCCCTGGCGGTTGTGGACCTGCCATCTGGCCCACTTCAGCTGGGACCACGCATTGGCAAACGCCCTGGCTCTGGCCGTGCCCCTGGTGCTCGCCCCCCAGCGGCAGCGTTTCCGTCTCCTTGGTGTGGCCCTGATCGCAGCGCCCCTGCTGAGCCTGCTGCTCCTGGCTGGCCTCGAGCATGGTCAGTACCGCGGCGCCTCCGGTCTGGCCTGCGTCCTTTGGGCCTGGGTGGGCCTGCGGTTGCTGTCCATCAAAAACTCCACCCCCGCCGGCCTGTTGATGCTGGGAGGACTCCTACTCAAACTAGCCGCGGAGACAGTGTTCGGCAGTTGTATTCTCCTTCGCCCCGAAGGCTGGCAGGCCCTGCCTGCTGCCCACCTGTGGGGCACTTTCCTCGGGCTGACCTGCGCCCTTCCGGTCCGTTTTCGAACGCACCACGCTTGAAGTCTGCCCCGCGGGGGCTTCTTGAAAGCGTTCCCTGGTGCCCCGGGGCCAGGACGCTGCCGCCCTGAGCCGCGGCGGGAGGGGTCAGTGGCGTTAGACTGGTGCTTCGGAGCGCCCATGTCCCTCGTCATCGCCGGCAAGACCTTCGAGAACCGCCTTGTCCTGGGTACGGGCAAGTACAAGGACTTCGCCACCATGCAGGCCTGCTACCGGGCGGCGCGCGTGGAGATGGTCACCGTGGCTGTGCGCCGCTTTGACCTCGCCGCCAAGGGCGAGGACAACATTCTGAACTGGATCCCCAAGGACATCGCCCTCCTGCCCAATACCGCCGGCTGCTACACCCGCGAAGACGCCCTGCGCGTGGCGCGGCTGGCCCGGGAGGCCCTGCAGACGAATTGGGTGAAGCTGGAGGTCATCGGCGATGCCAAGAGCCTCTATCCCGACAACGAGGAAACGCTGGAGGCCGCAAAGATCCTCGTGAAGGAGGGCTTCGTCGTGCTGCCCTACGTGAATGCCGACCCCATCCTCGCCAAGAAGCTCTGCGACGCCGGTTGTGCCGCGGTCATGCCCCTGGGCAGCGCCATCGGCTCCGGGCTGGGCGTGCAGAACCCCATGACCCTGCTGCTCATCAAGGAAGTCGTGGCAGCCTACAAGCTGCCCATGATCGTGGATGCGGGCGTGGGCACGGCCTCCGATGCGGCCCTGGCCATGGAGTTGGGTGCCGATGGCGTGCTGCTCAACACCGCCGTGGCCGAGGCCGGCGAGCCCACCCGGATGGCCCAGGCCATGGACCTGGCCGTGCAGGCCGGGCGCCTCGCCTTCGTGAGCGGCCGCATGCCGAAACGGCTCTTCGCCAGCGCCAGCAGCCCGGTGGGGGGAGTCATCGGGAAGTAGGGGCTCTACCGGATCAATCGACCCAGTTGATATCCGTGCCAGTGGGAAGGTGCGGCGTGAAGATCGAAAGGTATTGGAGGTTCTCCTCCAGGGCTCGGGTGTCGTGGACGATGCCCCGGGGGCAGACGTGTACATCGCCCTTCTTCACGGGTTTCCAGGCGCCATTGACCAGGATCTCCCCCCTGCCGCCCACCACGATCACGTATTCGTCGCAGACCGTATGAAAGTGGTGGCCGATGGTGGTACCTTTCACAGCCGTACGGATCATCATCTGCGTGCGCGGGCACTCGAAGGCCACTTCGCTGTCCACGCCCTTCTCTGGCAGGGCGCGCTGACCGTAGTAGTCGTCCAGATTGAGCAGCACCGCCACGTTGGGAGTGGAATCGACCAAGCCCTTGAGGGTGTCTGCCGTGAAGGTGGTCATGTCGTGGTTCCCCCTATGCGGTGAAGCTGGAGACTTGGAATCAAGAGATAAAGCATCTGGATGGGAACCAATATGGTCGATTGGCATTATTGATGATGTGATCATCGTCAATTATCTTGCCGAATGCAAGCGCATTCAGTGAGGAGTTGGAAGCAGGTGACATCGCTACCTGGGGGATAATGCCCCATGCCCGACTTCGACCTCGCCCCCAGGGAATGCCGTGTCCTCGGTTGCCTCCTGGAAAAACAGCTGAGCACGCCCGAGGTGTACCCCCTGTCCATGAACAGCCTGCTGAACGCCTGCAACCAGTCCAGCAACCGGGACCCTGTCTTGGCGCTG
>CAIQPH010000203.1 GCA_903873655.1 uncultured Holophagaceae bacterium
CCCCATCGATGGTGCGACTGGGGACCTCCTCACGCGGCGCTTCCTGCGCTGCGCCCTTCGGGGCACACCTCCGGTGCGCTGGGCCTCCGCTCCTGCTGCGGCCTCATGGCCTGCGTGAAGAAGGAACTGGAGACTTCCACCTTCGGTTTGGAGTGATTATTTACTCTTGCCTAAACACGGCGGCCGGATGACCGCCGTGTTTAGGCGTAGGAGGACGTCTCCCGTATCAACTCGCGGTACATGGCCCACTCACCCTGGAAGTGCAGCTGGATGATGGCGGTCGGGCCATTCCGGTGCTTGGCGACGATGAGTTCGGCGCTGGGGTCGGGTTCCGGCTCGGCCGCAGAAGGGATCATCTTTCGGTGGATGAAAGCCACCATGTCCGCGTCCTGCTCAATGGCCCCGGAGTCCCTGAGATCACTGAGCTGGGGCCGACCGCCTGTACGATGTTCCACCTCACGGTTCAACTGGGACAGCACCACTACGGGGATGCCGAAGTCCTTGGCCATGAGCTTCAGGCCACGGCTGATCTCGCCGATGCGCACGGCCTCGTTCTGCTTCGCCCCGCGGCTGCCCTCAGGGCTGCTCAGCAGCTGGAGGTAGTCCACGATGACGAATTCCACGCGGCGATTGCTCTGGCTGCCCTGCTTCACGATCATGTTCTTGATCTGGGGGACCGTGATCGAGGCCTGATCGCAGATGAACAGGGGCATCTGGACCAGTTCGTCCCGCGCCTGCATCACCTTGTCCATGCGGCTCCCCGCCCGGCCCGATTGCAGGTCCTTCATGTTGGTCTGACTCTGGGCGGCCAGCAGGCGCAGGAAGACCTCCTCGTGGCTCATCTCCAGGCTGAAGAAGGCACCACAGTGCGCCTGGCGCCCTCCCCGTTCCTGGGCCGCGTGCAGGATCCAGTTCAGTGCCAATGCCGTCTTGCCGATGCCGGGACGGGCGGCCAGCACGATGAGGTTGCCGGGCTGGAATCCCTGGGTCAGTTCGTCGAAACGACTGAATCCCACGCGGACGCCCGTGGAGAGACGGCCTTCCAGGCGGTCCGACAGACGGTCCATGGTGTCTTCCGCCACAGCCTGGATGGTGAGCAGCCCCTTGGCCTTGGCGTCTCCCTGGGCCAGATGGAAGAGCTCCTGGGCCGTTTGATCCACCAGAACCTCGGGAGACTCATCCTCCTCGGCTGCCTGCCGGACCAACTGGGCGCCGAGGTGCACGAGCTTGCGCAGCTTCGCCTTGCGGCGGATCACATCGGCGAGGACCTGAGGACGCTCCACGTCTTCGGCAGAGAGCAGTTCCACCAGACCCGGATACCCACCCACCTTGTTCAGACTGTTCTCCTGATCGAGAGCATCTTTCAAGGTGAGGGAATTGACCTCGACCTGGGCTTCGATCAGGGTCCGCAGTGCCCGGTAGACGGCTCGGTGAGCCGGGTGGACGAAGTCCTCCTCAGACAGGGCGAAAACCGCCTCGCTGGCCACAAAGCCGACTCCTGGCGCACAGCAGGTGGCCAGGAAAGACCTCTCGGCATCAATATCCTCCGGAAGTCTTTCCGGAAGCCAGTCTGCCATCACCACTCCTGCCGAATCAAGGTCCCGAGGGTTGCCAAGGTGGAGTGTACCCGCCGCCATTCACATCCACAAAGATCGGGTTGGTGATGGCGATGGGATAGATGCCCTTCATGATCTTGTTCCAGGGCGTTCCGTCATTCCTGCCGGGGGCAGTTTCACCTTGGTACGCTCCCGTCTGAGTTCTGGAAACGCCCGCCTCAACCACCAGCCAGGCGTCCTTGCCTGTGGGCATGGGGACGGTCAAGGTGAACGTCCGCAGACGGGGGTCCGCAGCTGAGACGGCAGGGAAGTTGATCGAGGGGATCGTGGTCACCAGGGCGCCGTTTACGACCACCCGGACTTCATCCACAGGAACCCAGTCCGGTGCATAGAGTGAAATGCTGAGTGCGATGCTGTTCCCCGCGACGGGCCCGGAGACGAGACCGCCAGGACCGACACCACCAACGGATACGTCCAGCATGGGCCCGGTGGAAGCGACCGCGGCACCGCTTTTCAATGCCGCCAGCACGGAGGTCATCATGGGCGCGGAGATCGTCGCATACGGGACGGCCGAGTTGAACTGGGCAGTAGGATTGCTCTGTAATGCCGCCCCCACGGCGCCGAGGTTGGCCTGGAGGGTCGCCGCTGCGGCCGGACCGATGTCCAGGTAGGTCCTGGCCAGGCCCACCGGCGTGTCCAGACTGTATTGAGCAGCAGACAGACCCAGTCCCTTGGTGAAGGCGGTGGGCCTCTGCTGGTTCAGGATGGCAAACCAGGCGTCCCGGACTTTCGCGAACTCCGCGTACCAGGCCGTTGGATCCGCCGGATTGCAGCTAGCCGCCTGCAAAAGTTCCAGGGCGTCGAAATCCCCATTATGCGCCCCCAGGGAGGCTGGATCCTTCGCGTTCCACCAGGCGTTGGCACCGAAACCAAGGGCGGCGGTGGGGTCGAACCCTTGAAGGGTGAAGAGGCCATTGGGCCCAAAGGGCCGGTGGACCACGTTGAAGGCACCCTGGGCCTGGGTGATGAAATCGGCCAGTGTCCAGCCAGAGGAGGGGCGGGCACCGCCATTCCGGTCGCTGGTGGGGGCGGGCGTGAAGAGTGCAGTCACAAAACCGTAGCCTGGAGCCGCGGAAGTTCCGGCAAGGGTCGAACTGCGGGCTCCGACCACGAACGGATCATTCCCCAGCGGCGCCCGTTGGGCATCCGAGACCTGGGGAATATCGATTTCGGCTCTGAACTCTGTCTGCAGGTTGATGGGATCCGTGAGGACATCCTGTTCGGTGCGGGCCACGACCTGGACACCTTCCGCCATGGCAGAACTGAGCATTTCACCGGGGTTGTAGCCGCCGGTGGTGGCCTGGGTGGGCGCCGGGAGGTCGAAGGAGGTCCAGCCTGTGGGCATAACCGGCGGAAAGACCACAAAGCCGTGGTTGACGTCCGTCTGGCCGTCAAAGACTGTCACCGGCAGGGAATCCAGGTGCGACATGGGACCCCGGGTGGCATAGGCCCGGTAATCCCCGGGGGGGAAGTACATGACGACACTCGACGCCAGGGCACTGAAGGCAGTGCCGAAGATCTGGTTGCCTGCGGTGTAGTGGTAGGCCCCGTAGTTGAGTCCAACAGGTACTTTGGCCTTGTAGACCGGGCTGTAAACGCTCGAAAGTCCTCGGGAGCGCTGCATGCTTGGATCCGCCGTAGTGCCCAAACCGCGGAAGGTGAGGCGCAGCGGATTCAGGCCGCCAAATTCCAGGGTCCCTGCCTGGCGGGCTGAAAATCCATGGGCAGCCTGCAAGTTCCTGATCACATTGCCGGCAGCGCTGATGACACTCGCCCGCTCAGGACTCAATGCTTCGGCCACCTGCCATGCCTGGCTCTTGGAAGGGGTGATGGGCGTGGGAAGGTTCGGGCGGGTGGCGTCCAGTACATTGGTCCCCAGGTAGAGAGGGTCACTCTGCTGAACGGCATTCCGGGCGGTGAGCCTGTAGCGATAGGCGAAACCTGGGTTGTTGGGATCGGGCACCACGGGCAGGAACATGCCTATGGCACCATTGCTTGTCGGGGTATCCGTAGGCTCCCGCCACTCGACCCGCTCCAGAGTCCAATTCGCGGGGTTGGCCAGATTGTTTGGATCAGAGGGAGTGTACCGCTCGAACCTGAACTCGGTCTGCAGCGGTCCCCCGCGGGTCGCCGTTCCAAAGGAGTTGTAGGCCAGGTAACCCACGCTTTCACCCAGCAGGCCGGCCCGATCCTGGGCCATCAGGCTGAAGACTGTGGTGGTTTCGGCTGGCAGCGAACCTGCAGAACTGGCCCCCCCCACGACGTAGAGGCGACGGCGATAGGTGATGGACTGTCCACTAGGCAGGTTGACTACCGCAGGGCTCCCCACCACCAGACGTCCCGGGAAAGAGGGGTGGTTCTCCGTCAATGCCTGCTGAGGATCCGAGGCCACCAACAGTGAGTCCACGTCCAGGGGGAGGATGCCGAGGGAAGCGTGCGAATCAAAGGTGCTGCCGGCTGATTCAGCGCCCATGAGCGCCACCATTGGCGCCACCACGCTCGTGGTCAGAGGCGCCGTGAAGTTGGAACCGGGGATATCAACGCCCCAATTGGTGATGGGAGTTCCGTCGAAGGCCGTTCTGGCGGGCACCACGAACCGGAATCCACCCCCCTGCTGGGAAAGGTAATCACCAAGGCTCCGGATCGGAAGGGGGACCCCGCTCCCGTTGGTCAGGGTTGTTTCCAGGGTGAAAAAGACCTGCCCCTGGCTGAGAGTGATCCGATGGGACACCGTGACCCCGGTCACCCGGCCCTGGGCGTCCGTGGCGGCTTCCAGTTTCCCCTTGGGATCCAACAGATAGCCCTGCATGGCGAGGTTGACTGAATTGTTGCCATAGCCGGGAACGTACTGACCGAAGGCCAAGGGCAGGTCGGGGTCCTGGTTCACCACCGGACCCAGCCGTTCCAGCATATCGGTCGGCATGTTCACCCGGTGGAAGCTCTGGTCCAAGGAGATGGTTCCGATATCGAGCACGGCGCCACCTGAGGGTGCGCCGAACTGGCCGGGTCGATCGCCGAAAGCGGCACCATCGACAGCCATCGCGACGGAATCATTCCCGAGGAAGAAGTCGCCGGGACCCGCGGTCGCCTTGAGGCCGTAGACCCGGTCGCCTCCGGTGGCAGGAATCTCCTCCACCGCCGTATCGGGCCTGGAGATGCCCGTGGCGTGGAAACAGCCCAGGCCACCAATCTCGATGGCCAGGGCGAGGGGGACCAGGATCCGCAGGCAGGAAGGGAGGGCACTCCGGGGGGAGGCGGCGACGGAATCAAGGCTCGTGTTCATCAAGTAGGTCTCGTGGGACCCGGAGGTCCATGGGTTTGGGCGGACGAAAGGTCTATGCTAACTCACGATGCCGATCTCCGCCTTCCTTCATCGCTGCTGGCAACGCCGGTGGCCTCTAGTCCTGGTCCCGGCGCTGGCCCTCCTGGGAGATTTGCTCTGGACCCTGGGAAGGTTCCCCGCCCTGCACCGCCTTCAGATCTACTCCTCCACTCGGATGCCTCCCGTGGGAGGTGCCGTCCTAGTACTTGGCGCGGGTGTCTATGGCGATGGTGAGCCCACATCGATTCTGGAAGGGCGGCTCCGGACGGCCCTGGAACTCTACCGGAGCGGCAAGGTGCGCTGGTTCCTGGTCTCAGGGGACAACCGCCACCCCACCTACAATGAACCCCAGGCCATGCGACGCTGGCTCATCAAGCAGGGCGTGCCTCTGACCGATATCGTCAGCGATTATGCCGGGCTCCGGACCGTGGACAGCCTCAAGCGTGCCCAGGCCGTCTTCGGCCAACGGCAGGTGGTGATCGTGACCTCGGATTTCCATTTGCCGCGGGCGCTGTACCTGGCAGACCACATGGGGCTCAGGGCCTGGGGAGTGCCGGCGAGGACTGATGACCGGCCCTGGACATCCCGGGTCAGGTTCTGGACCCGGGAGTATGTCGCCCGCCACTTGGCCCTCTGGGACGTCTGGTTCCCCCCGGATACCAGGCTCGGCCCCAGGGAACCGACCCCTGATGATTGGAACCCCGCCCGGTGAAGCACCCCCAGGACATTGTCATTCTCGCCGCCCGCCGGCTGCCCCAGGGCCGCTATGGCGGAAGCTTGGCCGGGCTGGGCGCGGTCAGCCTTGGGTTGACCGTGGTGGAGGGTCTGATCAGGGACCCTGCCCTGCCTCATCCTGGAAGCCTGATCTGGGGCATGGCCCGCAATCACACGCAGGGCATGAATCCAGCCCGCACCCTGGCCCTGAGGGGGGGTCTGCCCCATGATACGGCAGCCTTCACGATCAACATGGCCTGCGGCTCCAGCCTCCAGGCGGTCATTCTCGCGGCCCAGCGCCTCTCGGGAAGGGCTGCCCCGATCCTTGTCGGGGGCAGCGAAGCCATGTCCGACACGCCCCATCTCTTGCCTGGCCTGCGCTGGGGCTTCCGCCTGGGGCACCGGCAGGTGCCGGATGTGATGCACCAGGATGGACTTCGCTGCCCCATCACCGGGTTCCTGATGGGCGAGACCATTGAACATCTGGCCGCGAAGCGGGGCGTGACCCGACTCGAGGCCGACGAATGGGCTGCGGAGAGCCACCACCGGGCGGCCCGGGCGGACCATCAGGCGGAATGCCTTCCCCACCCCAGGCTGGACCACGATGAATCGATCCGGCCTGACGTTTCGGTTGAAGCCCTGTCCCGGCTCGCACCGGTTTTCGATCCAGAGGGCCAGGTCACTGCCGGCAACGCTTCGGCCATGTCCGACGGGGCTGCCGCCCTGCTGCTCGCCCGCAGGGACCAGGGTGGTGAATCCTGTCCCCTGGCTAGGGTTCTGGGCTGGAGTGAGGCTGGCGTGGATCCCATGGACATGGGGGAGGCTCCTGTTCCCGCCGTAAGGCGCCTCCTCGCCGCCCACGGACTGTCTGTGACAGACATCGACCTATGGGAATTGAATGAGGCCTTCTCGGCACAACTGCTCGTCTGCCAGCGGCAGTTGTCGATCCCGCCGGAGCGGCTGAATGTGGCCGGGGGGGGCGTGGCTCTGGGCCATCCCATTGGCGCCAGTGGCGCCCGCATCGTGTGCACCCTGATCCACCAATTGAGGCAGCGGGGAGGCGGGTTGGGCGTGGCGACCCTCGGCATCGGCGGGGGCCTGGGCCTGGCGGTCTTGATCCAGACGGAATCCTAGACGGGGCCCTAAACCGTCTCCTGCACATCTGCGAAGATGAAAGGACCCAGACCGGGCTGATTGAGGATTTCATGACCGACACGCCGCTGATCCGACTCACCGAGATCACCAAACACTACCAGATGGGCGATATGGAAGTCCGGGCCCTGGATGGGGTGACGATGGAGATCCGCCGCGGGGAGTACGTGGCCATCATGGGCCCCTCCGGTTCGGGGAAGTCCACGATGATGAACGTCATCGGCTGCCTGGACACTCCCACCCACGGGACCTATGAATTGAACGGGAAGCTGGCCTCGGCCATGACCGATGATGACCTGGCTCAGATCCGCAATGAGGAGATCGGCTTCGTCTTCCAGACCTTCAACCTGCTGGCCCGCACCACAGCCCTCCAGAACGTGGAACTGCCCCTGATCTACGCAGGAAAGAAACCCGGAGAAAGGCATCAGATGGCGCAGAAGGCCCTGGAAAATGTCGGCCTCGGCACGCGCAGTGACCACATGCCCAACCAGCTCTCCGGCGGCCAGCGTCAGCGCGTGGCCATCGCCCGGGCTTTGGTGAACGAACCCTCCATCCTGCTTGCGGACGAACCGACGGGCGCCCTGGATTCCAAGACCAGCATCGAGATCATGGCCCTGTTCGAGGAGCTGTACCAGAAGGGCAACACCATCATCATCGTCACCCACGAGGAGGACATCGCCCGCCATGCCCACCGCATCGTGAAGCTCCGGGACGGCAAGATCATCCACGACGAGCCCAATACTCCCATCACGCCTGAAGAGCACCTGGCCAACTTGAGCCTATGATCCGAGGCCTCTGATCGGGTCCCTACCTCGGGTAGAATCACCGGATGCAGAGACTCGTACAGGGCATTCACCAGTTCCAGACTCAGATCTTCAGTTCCCACAAGGATCTGTTTGAGCGCCTGGACCGCCAGGACCAGACCCCGGAAACCCTCTTCATCACCTGCTCCGATTCCCGCATCAGCCCGAACCTGATCACCCAGACTGAGCCAGGCGAACTCTTCATTCTGCGGAATGTCGGGAACCTGGTGCCACCCTACGAGAGCATGGGCGGGATGGCCGCAGGCATCGAGTTCGCCGTGGCCAGCCTCCAGGTGAAGGACATCATCATCTGCGGCCACTCCAATTGCGGCGCCATGAAAGCCCTGCTCGAGCCTGACGAATTGATCGAACTGCCGGCCTCCAGGGCCTGGCTGGTTCATGCCCGCGATACGGAACGCATCATCTGGGAGAGCTACGGCCACCTGAAGGGTCGCGAACTGCTGCACGCCACGGTCGAGGAGAACGTCCTCGTCCAACTCGAGAACCTGCGGCGACACCCGGCTGTGGCCAAAGCCATGGCCAACCGCATGCTGCACCTCCATGCCTGGGTCTACAAGATCGAGACCGGCGAGGTCTTCGCGTTCGATCCGGACCGGGGCCAATACACCTCGGTCACGGGCACCGTCGGCCTGGTTCCCCTCGATCCGGATCATCGCGCAACGGATCTCTCGATTTAGCCGACCGCCGGATCGCGAAGCGGCCTGCGGGGCAGGCCAGCGCAGCGAGGCCCCGGCGAAGAGGCTATGCCACGGGGTCAGTTCAGAGCGAGAGACGATCCAGGCGCTCAGGCCGGTCGCGCCAGCCTTCATCCACCTTCACGAAGAGTTCCAGGCGCACGGGACGCTGGAGCAGTTTCTTCAGCTCGCGCTGGGCGCTCTGGCGGATGTCCTTGATCATCTGGCCCCCGCTGCCCAGCAGGATCTTGCGGTGCCCATCCCGATCCACCAGGATCTGGGCGGCGATGAAGACGCCCTCGGGCCCCAGATCCTCGGGGTAGTCTTCATGGCCCGGTTCGAGCCACTGTTCGATGAATACCGCCACACCGTGGGGCACTTCCTCGCGGGTCTTGCGGAGCACCTTCTCGCGGATAAATTCGGCAGCCAGGGTGCGTTCGGTCTGGTCCGTGAAGACAGCCTCCTCATGGAGCCAGCCGGGCAGCGCAGCATCCCGTTCCAGGATCGTCCAGAGGGGATCCAGGTTTACACCTGTCTTGGCGCCAATGGGGACGATTTCCTTGAAAGGGAGCAGGTCCTTGTAGGCGGCGATCTTCTCGAGCAAGCGACCCTTCGACAGCAGGTCGACCTTGTTCAGCAACAGGTAGGTGGGTTGCCCCGAATTGCGCAAGCGCTTGGCCAGCGCGCGTTCCCCAGGACCCAGGTGATCGTCGGCGTCCACCACCCACAACAGCAGATCCGCTTCCTCCAGCGCCTGATCGACATGGGCCATCATGCGTTCGTTGAGGGCGTGCTTGGGAAGGTGGAAGCCCGGTGTGTCAAGGAAGGCCAACTGGACTTCCCCACGATCCACTACACCCAGAATCCGGGTGCGGGTCGTCTGGGGGATTTGGGCCGTCGCCGCCAGCTTCTGCCCCAGCAGGGCGTTCAGCAGGGTGGACTTGCCGGCGTTGGGAAGCCCGATTATGGCGAGGGTTGCATGGCGCCGTTCAGCCACGATGCACGCCCCGCTTGGCCTCGCGGATGAACTTCAGCAGGTAGGCGACTTCGGCGATGTGGCCGACCTCCTGCTCAGTCTGGGCCATGGCCTCGTCACGCAGCAATCCCGCATGGAACAGCAGCCGATGAGCCTTCTTCAGGGCTTCGACCACCTCCACGGAAAAACCCTTCCGCTGGAGGCCGATGGTGTTCACCCCATAGCTCTTGGTGTCCCGGGCGCCGGCGGTCTTCATGAAGGGCAGCACGTCCTGGGTGGCCACGGTGAAACCACCCATGAAAGCGTGATCGCCCACGCGGCAGAACTGGTGGACGGCGGAAAAAGCGCCGATGTTGCAGCCGACTCCGACCTCGACATGACCCGCCAGGGTGGCCGAGTTGGCGAAGATGTTCTTATTCCCCACATGGCAGTCGTGGGCGATGTGAGAGCCCGTCATCAGGAAGTTCTCATCCCCCAGCGTGGTCAGCCCGCCCCCGTGCTCAGTACCCCGATGCAGGGTGCAACCTTCTCGGATCACGTTGCCGTTGCCGATCTGGAGGCGGGTCGCCGCGCCCTTGAACTTGAGATCCTGGGGGCCCATGCCCAGGGTCGCATGGGGGTAGACGTCGTTGTCCTCGCCGAGTTCCGTGTGGGGGCCGATCACCACGTGGCTGCGGAGCAGCGTGCGAGCGCCGAGCACGGCGTTGCCCTCGATCACGCAGAATGGACCCACGACCACGCCCTCGCCAAGCCTGGCCTCGGGGCTCACCACGCTGCTCGGATGGATCTGCACGCTCATTTTCCCTCGCCCTCCGACAGGTCCATCAGCATCGACATGAACTCGGCCTCGGCCACCCTCTGGCCGTCCACGAAGGCCTCGCCGCGCATCTTGCAGATGCGGCCCTTGAACTGGAGCACTTTTACTTCCATGACCATCTGGTCCCCGGGCAGCACGGGCTTGCGGAACCTCACGGCATCGATACCCATGAAGTAGATCACCTTCCGGGCGCGGTCCTCGAACTCCCGCATCAGCAGGCAGCCACCCGTCTGGGCCATGGCCTCCAGGATGTAAACGCCCGGAAACACAGGCCGGCTGGGAAAGTGGCCCTGGAATACTTCCTCGTTGAAGCTGACGTTCTTCAGGCCGCGAATCCACTCCCGTGGCTCGAAGTCCAGGATCCGGTCCACCAGCAGCATCGGGTAGCGGTGCGGCAGCAGGTCCATGATCCCCTGCAGATCGAGGGTGCGTGGTTCACGTTCGGGCATAGATACTCCAATCCTCTAGCCTACCGTCTAAGAGGTCGTAACAAAACCCCACGTTGCCGCGCGAGGGGTGCCGGGCGAGCGAGGCGAGGAAGGCGAGTGGCAGCGTAGCGGGCCCTACGCGAAACGAGCCGGACGCAGCGTGGCGACGCCCATCACCCCTCGCCCGGAGGGATGAAGCCAGGCGGGCGCCCCGCGGCGTCAGGTCCCTTGAACAACGAACCACGTTGCCCTGCGAGCCCTTCCTTACGGTGCATCCCGCCTGGCTCCATCGCGGCATTTTCGGATTTTGTTACGACCTCTAAGGGCTTTGGCCTCCACCCTTAGCCTCGAGGTGCGGTCCGCTCGAACACTTTCGCCTCGATGAACAGTTCCAGCAGAGTCGGGTCCAGGGCCCCTTCCCGGGCCTCCTCCTGCAGGATGGCCAGACTGCGCTCCAGGGGCACCGCAGCCTTGTAGGGACGGTCCTGGGCCGTGAGGGCGTCGAACACATCGGCGATGGCCATTGCCCGGCTCTGGACGGGGATCTCCGGCGCCCCCAGCTGCCGGGGGTACCCGCGGCCGCTCAAGCGCTCGTGGTGGGCGTAGGCGATCTCGGGGATGCCCGAGAGATCGCGGGTCCAGGGGATGCGCTCCAGGAACCGGAAGGTATGGGTGACGTGGCTCTCGATCTCCAGCCGCTCAGCCTCTGAAAGGCTTCCTTTCCGGATCCGCAGACTGGCCATAGTTTCCGGTTCGACCAGCTCCCGGCGCTCGCCACTCCAGTGCGTGAAGGTGAGATCCTCCAGCAGACCCAAGCCTTCGGCCACGTCCTTGGCCAGCACGGTGGGCTCGTTGTTCTGCCTGACCAGCTGCATGAGTCCTTCGGTCGCCGCCTGGCGGTCCCGCACCACCTGCTCCCAGCGGGCTCCCTCGAAGGGTTCACCGCTCTGCCAGGCCTGGGAAAGCAGATCAAGGGCCTCTTCCAGTTCCCGCTGGCGGAGCCGCTGGAGAATAATTTCCAGCTGACCAGGATCCAGCTTCTTGGCCTTCACCAGGACCTGCTCCCGGACACCCACCTTGCCGAAATCGTGGAGCAGGCTCGCGTAGCGGATCTCGCGCAGCTGCCGATCCGTGAAGACGAGGCCGCCGTAGGCGCCATTGGGCGTGGCATTGACCGTCTCGGCCAATCCCACGGTCAGCTCGGCCACCCGGCCCGAATGGCCGCTGGTCACGGGATCCCGGGCCTCGATGGCCGTCACGGAGGCCGCCACGAAACCCTCAAACAGCTGCTCGATCTCCTCGCGCAGCTGGGCATTCTTCACGGCCACGGCGGCCTGGCCCGCCAGGCTCTGGGCCAGGTTCTGGTCCTCCGCCGAGAAGGTCCTCTCCCCCCCGGATTCCTCGTCCAGCCGGTTCAAGAGCTGGAGGATGCCCAGCACCTCGCCTTCCGTATCCAGCATGGGCACCACCAGCACCGACCTGGTGCGGTAGCCCGCCTGTCGATCGAAGCTGTCGTTGAACCGATAGGGCGCCGTGTCTGGAATCCGGTAGACATCCTGGATGTTGAGGCTCTCCCGGCTGAGCGCCACGAACCCCGCGAGAGTCTGCCGGGAGACCGGCATGGCGACCCGATGGAAAGGCAGCTTCACCTTCGCGTTCTGGGTGTGGGCGAAGAGCAGTTCCTTGTGGTCCTCCTCGCCGGTCAGGAGATAGATGGACCCGGCCTCAGCCTTGAGGAGTTCCCTGGCCTTGGTGAGGATCAGATCCAGCAGACGATCCAGGTTCTGTTCCGAAACCAGGGCCCGGCCGACTTCGTGCAGCCGTTCCATGGATCGCCGGTCCTTGGCGCGCTCCCAGCCGGCCTTCACGAGAGCCAGGGCCGCATCGTCCCCAGGCCACCTCGAACAGCCCGCGAACAGGCCCTCACCCGGCACCCCCAGGACCACGTCCGCCGGAGCAGCGTCCACGAACACAAGGGCTCGGCGCATCTCTCCCGCAACCTGCTCCAGGAGGATGCTACGGTGCTCTGGTGGGAGGGCGACGGTGAATCGCAAGGCGGAATCGTTCCCCAGAAAGGCGAAGGTGCCGTCAGCATATCGGAATTCCCCGGCGAAGACAGAAACCTGGCGTGGAATCATCGAACGACTGGCCTGGGGCGGCAAAGGTGTGGGACGGTCTGCGGACGGGCGGCTCCTGCTGCTGGAAGCTCCCCTTGCCCTCTTCCCCGGGGAGATCGTCGAGGCCGACGTCATCTGGAAGACCCGCCATGGTGAAGGCCGGGTCACCCGCTGGGTCACCCGCGATCCGCGGCGGACCCGGGCCGCCTGCCCCGTCGCAGGGAACTGCGGAGGGTGCGACCTCTGGGAAGCCGGCTCCCATGCGCCAGAGCTCAAGCGCCTGATGGTGGCGGATCTCTTGCACCGCCAGTTGGGCGATGGCGTGGCCTGGTCCTGGCATCCGGCTCCCGAATCGGCCCGCCGCCACCGGATCCAGCTCCATTGGGATGGCACGGATCTGGGCTACTTCCGACGGCACAGCCATGCCCTGGTGCCTGTGACCGCCTGCCCCGCGGCGGCGGACCCCCTGTCCGAGGCCATCCCCAGACTTCACGAGGCCCTCGCCGGCCGGGCCCTGCCCACTCGTCCGGGGCGCTGGGAGCTCGCCACCGGGAGCCCCGCCCAGGTGGTCTGGGCCACGGATGAGCGGGGGCGCACCTGGTTGCTCGAACCTGACGGCTGGCATCCCAACACCGAGCCCATCTGTCACCGCCTCTGCGAGGCCTCGCTCTGCCATGAGCCTGGCGCCTTCTTCCAGGTCAGCCCGCCCTGGGCGGCGGAAGCCTTCGCCAGCCTGCTGCGTTCCTGGGACCTGAAGGGCGGCACCCTCTTCGATCTCTATGGCGGCGTCGGCCTCTTTTCGGCGCTGCTGGGCGACCGGTTCCAGCAGCGTGTCCTGGTGGAATCTGGGATGGCTGCCGTGGCCTGGGCCCGGCGCAACCTCGAGTCCGCCGGACTGCCCTCAGAATGTCTGGTGGCCGATGTGGCAGCCTGGGTGCCCGAGGGCTTAGGTGAACCGGGCGATGTCATCCTGTTGGATCCGCCGCGAGCGGGGCTTGAGCCGGCACTCTGCGACCGCCTCGCCACCGCGGGCGCTGGCACCCTCGTCCTGGTAGGCTGCGATGGCGCGGCTTTCTGCCGGGACGTGAAGCGCCTGTCTGCCAACTGGAACCTGGAGCAACTTGCCGTGCTCGACCTCTTCCCCCTGACCAGCCACGTCGAGTGCGTGGCCCTGATGAGGAGGCGTCCGTGACCGCGCTGGGACACCACCTTCTGGCCGAGTTCAGCGGTTGCGACGCCGCCTCCCTGGCCGATCTGGAACTGGTCACCACCGCCATGCTCCAGGCGGCAACGGCCTCTGGCGCCACCATCGTCACCCACAGCTTCCACCACTTCAGTCCCCACGGCGTAAGTGGGGCGGTGATCATCGCTGAAAGCCACCTGGCCATCCACACCTGGCCTGAGCACGGTTTCGCCGCCGTGGACTTCTTCACCTGCGGCCATGTCGACATGGAGCAGGGTCTGGCTGTATTGAAGAAGGCCTTCGGTGCCACTGGCGAGACGCGGCTGGAGTTGGAGCGCGGCCCCCTGCGGGCTCTTAGTCCCAGGTGAACGGCAGTCGCGGCTGGGGGGGGGCCTTCGGCAGCACACCCTCCAGGCGGAGGAGGAATTCCTTCATGTCCAGGCCACCGCCATAGCCGACCAGGGAGCCATCCGAGCCGATCACGCGGTGGCAGGGGATGAGGATGGAGATGGGGTTGGCGCCGTTGGCGCGGGCCGCGGCACGGATGCACTTCTCATCGCCCAGGCGACGGGCAAGTTCCAGGTAGGAGATGGCCTGCCCGTAGGGGATCTTCTGGAGTTCCTTCCAGACACGCCGCTGGAAATCGGTGCCCTCGATATGCATGGGGATGTTGAAGTCCCGGAGGTTCCCTGAAAAGTAGGCTTCAAGCTGGCGCTTCAGGTAGGGGAGGCTCTTTGGGGCGGGATCGTCGGAAGGTGCTGGCGACGACCCTTGGAGCCGAATGAGGCGGACCAGCCTCCCATCGGAATCAAACGCGGCGCCCAGGTCCCCAAGGGGCGTGGCTATCGGATGGAAGGCACCAGGCATGGAAGCAAGCATGTCAGAATCGCGGTTTGTTGTGATGAGGAGCCCTCAAGGCTTCTTCCAGCCATGGCCCGATTCGAGCTCTCTAAGGGCCTTCGGCAGGGGACCCTCCCCCGGCAGGATCACCCGATGGGCCGGAATGAGCAGGGTGATTGGATTGGTGGCACAGGCCATGACGATCACGTCCTCCTCGAGCCCAAGGGCAGTGGCCAGGTGATCCGGCCGGCGGACCTGGCCGTAGGGGATGGCCCGTACCAGGTCCCAGACCCGCAGGCTGGTGGGATTTCCCTGCGGATCCAGTGGCACCGTGAACGTGCGCAGGGTGCCGGCCAGATAGGCGTCGATCTGGCGATCCAGGAAGCGCTTGGCCTCGCGCTGCTCCTTGGGCGGAAGCGGACTGGTCTGGCGCGGATCGAACCCTTCGATGACCAGCTCGGACAACCGCCCCCGGCCATCAAAGGTGGCCCGCATGGGTCCCATGGGGGTGTTCAGCTCGTAGTGCCAGAGGATCATCAGGGAATCATCGCAGGGTCGCTAGACTGATTCCATGGCCGCTGCTCCCTTTCGCCTGTCCATCATCGATTACCTCAACGCCGCCCCCCTGAACCAGGGCTTCAAGCATGGGCTCGGCCGGGAATACTTCCAGCTGAAGTTCCATAATCCCTCCGCCTGTGCCGATCGCCTGAGGAATGGCGAGGTGGATGCCGGCATCGTCAGTTCCATCGAGTACCTGAGGATCCCCGACCTCCGGATCGTGCCCGGTCTCTGCATCGCTTCGCCGAAGCGCGTGCGCAGCGTCGTGATCCTCTCCAAGGTCCCGCCGGACCAGATCCGGAGCCTGGCTCTCGACACCTCCAGCCGCACCAGCGTGGTGCTGGCCCAGTTGCTGCTCCGCGAGCGGTACGGCGTGAACCCCGCCGGCGTTGACATGGGACCGGATTTGCCCGCCATGCTGGCTGGGAACGATGCCGCCCTGATGATCGGCGACGCCGCCATGCGGGCCCCCCGGCAGGGACTCTTCGTCCTTGACCTGGCCGAGGAGTGGCACAGCTGGACGGGCCTTCCCTTCATCTTCGCCCTCTGGCTGGTGCGCCAGGACGCTCCCGAGTTGCCCGTTCCCGGGGGAGTGGCCTCCTTCTTCCACAAGAGCCTGGAGATCGGCATGGACGAGCTGCCTGCCATCGTGGAGGAAGCCCGCCGCACCATCGGCTGGACCAAGATCGAGCTGCAGGAGTACCTCACGGAGAACATCAGCTACACCCTGGGCGAGGCTGAACGCGAAAGCCTGGCCCTCTTCTTCGAGAAGGCCGTGCGCCATGGCTTCGCCCCCGAAGAAAAGCCCCTCCGCTTCCTCTGAACCACCTCTTCACCACTTCTCCACAGGAATCCCATGAGCGATCTTGCCGGCCTCTTCCACACTCACATCGCCGACCGCCTGCGCACGGCTGCCGAGGCCCTGGCGCAGACCGGGTTCGAGACGCTGGTCATCTCGAGCGGGCAGGTCTACACCCATTTCGCCGATGACCAGGACGCACCCTTCCACCCCACGCCCCACTTCGCCCACTGGTGCCCCATGGCGGGACCCCACCACCTGCTGGTCGTTCGTCCGGGCCAACGGCCCAGGCTGATCCGCTATGCCCCCGAGGATTTTTGGTACGAACAGGCCCCGCTGGGAAGCCCCTTCTGGGCCTCGGAATTCGAAATCGAGGAAGCCGGCACCGTGGAAGACGTCTGGAAACAGCTGGGCACTCTGCACCGGGCCGCCTACGTCGGCAACGAGACCGACCGGGCCGAAGCGGCGGCGCTCGAGCCGAATCCCGAACTGCTCACCGCCCACCTCGATTGGTACCGGACCACGAAGTCCCCCTACGAAGTGCAGTGCCTCGAGGAGGCCACCGTCATCGCCGCCAGGGCGCACCAGGCTGCCAGGGCCGCGTTCATGGCCGGAGCCAGCGAACTGGAAATCCACTACGCCTACATCCAGGCTGCCGGCATCGTGGATCACGAAATGCCCTACGGCAGCATCGTGGCTCTCAACGAGAAGGGCGCCATCCTCCACTACGAGGGCAAGCGCAAGGAGAAGAACGGCGCTGTCCTGCTCATCGACGCCGGGGCCCAGGTGCGGGGCTACGCCGCCGACATCACCCGCACCATGGCCGCACCCCACTGCCACAGCCGCTTCGCGGCCCTCATCGCCGGCATGGAAAGGATCGAGTTGGAGCTCTGCGAGCTCGTGAAACCGAAGATGCCCTACGGCGACCTTCATCATCAAGGCCACCTGTTCATCGCGGCGCTTCTGCAGGAGAGCGGCATCCTGAAGGCAGCACCTGAGGAGGCCGTCGAGATGGGCCTGAGCCGACCCTTCTTCCCCCATGGCCTGGGCCACCACCTCGGCATTCAGGTCCATGATGTGGCGGGCCGCCAGGGTTCACCCGATGGCACGCCCATGCCGCCACCGCCCCAGCACCCCACCCTACGCACCACCCGCACCATCGAGGCCGATCAGGTCTTCACGGTGGAGCCGGGCCTCTACTTCATCCCCATGCTGCTGCGCCCCTTCCGCGAGAACGGACTCAGAGACAAGTTCAACTGGGCACTCATCGACGAGCTGACCCCCTGTGGCGGCATCCGGATCGAAGACAACCTGCTGGTGACTGCCAGCGGGCACCGCAACCTCACCCGGCCGCACCTGCCCGTCTGATTGCACCGGGCAGGGATGCCCGTTCCATTACTGTTTCTGCGTTCGGCAAAGACCTCATCTCGCGATATACATTAAGGAACCTCTGGAGCCTTCTTGTTTTTTCGCGCCACGCCGGCCTGTTTGCTTCTCGCCGCCTCCCTGCTGGGGCAGGGCACGGAACGGCTCACCCTGGAAACCCTCGCCCACCCCACCAAGCGGGTGACCTACGCGGGCATGCCCGCCACGCGCCTTGAGTGGCTGCCAGACGGCGGCCTGATGCAGACCCAGCGGGAGGGCGAGAAGGTGGCCCTCTGGCGCCTGGATCCCGTCACCTGGGCCAAGACACCTCTCCTGGAATCCGAACAGCTCCAGGCGGCCCTGGTGGCCGCAGGTGCCACGGACGACAGCGCCAAGGCCGCTCTGGGCCGGGGGACCTTCACCTGGAACACGAACCGCAAGGCCTTCCTCGTAGCCGTGGCCGCGGACCTTTATCTGGTGGATGTCACGAAGGCTGCCGCCAGGCGCCTGGTACAGGGCAAGGCCGACGAGGCAACCTTTAGTCCCGACGATGCCCAGGTCGCCTACCTGCGCGGCAATGACCTCTACCGCGTGGAGGTGGCAACCGGCAAGGAAATGCGCCTGACGACCGGCGGCAGCGAAACCGTGTTCAACGGCCGGCTCGACTGGGTCTACCAGGAAGAGCTCTATGGCCGCGGCGGCTTCAAGGCCTTCTGGTGGTCGCCTGATTCCAAGCGGTTGGCCTACCTGAGCCTGGACGAGACGAAGGTGCCGGTGTTCACCCTCATGGATGACCGCACCCAGCCCCAGAAGGCCTTGAAGGCCCGGTATCCCAAGGCCGGGGATCCGAACCCCATCGCGCGGCTCGGGACCCTCGATCTTGCCGGGGCCACGGAATGGGTGGCGGATCCCTATGCGGGCCAGGAAACCCTCATCGTCCAGGTGGGTTGGGATCCTGCGGGTCGCCTGCTGGCCGCCTTCCAGAATCGAGTGCAGTCCTGGCTGGACCTTCGTCGCGGCGAGGGCGCCAAGTCCACGTTGCTGATCCACGAAGAGAGCAGGGCCTGGCAGGAGCGCCTGCCCCTGCCCCGCTTCCTGCCCGATGGCGGCTTCCTCTGGGAATCGGACCGGACGGGACACAAACACGTCTACCGCTACGGCAAGGACGGGAAGCTGATCGGCGCCGTCACCTCGGGCGACTGGGATGTGAAGGCCGTCCACGGCTTCGACGCCAAGGGAGGCGCCCTTTATTTCAGCGCCACTGAGCGCAGCCCCACCGGACTGGACGCCTACCGCCTCGGTCTCAACGGCAAGGGCCTCACCCGCCTCAGCGAAAAGTCCGGCGCCCACAGTGTCAAGTTCAACGCCTCCTTCAGCGCCTACCTCGATACCTGGAGCGACATCGCCACGCCCCCGCAACAGAGCCTCCACGATGGCGCCGGGAAACAGCTCCGCCTCATCGACGCCAATCCCAGCGAAAAGCTGAAATCGCTGCAGCTGGGCAAGGTCTGCTTACAGCAGGTGAAGACCCGCGATGGCTTCCCAATGGAGACCCTGCTCGTGCTACCGATCGGCTTTGATTCAGCGAAGAAATACCCGGTCTTCCAGTATCTCTATTCCGGTCCCGCCGCCCCCTCGGTGCGCAATGCCTGGAGCCGGGAAATGATGTGGTACCAGTTCCTCGCCCAGAACGGCATCGCCGTGTGGGTCTGCGATAACCGCAGTTCCTCAGCCAGGGGACTGGCCAGCGCCTATGGCGTCCACCGGAACCTGGGCGCCCAGGAACTGCAGGACCAGCTGGACGGCCATGCCTGGCTGAAGGCCCAGGGCTGGGCGGACATGGACCGCATCTGCCTCAATGGCTGGAGCTACGGCGGCTTCATGACCACCTACGCCCTCACCCACAGCAAGGCCTGGAAACTGGGTATCGCCGGCGCACCCATAACGGACTGGAGCCTCTACGACAGCATCTACACCGAGCGCTACATGGGCCTGCCCGCCGAAAACAAGGCCGGCTACGAATAGTAGTGTCCAGAAGTTTCTGTAAGTCCTCGATAGCAGGTAGATCGCAGTGAGTGCAGGGGGTCAGCGAAGGGAG